>NZ_JAMYSQ010000009.1:0-193218 GCF_040321995.1 Mesorhizobium sp. M0207 | reverse complement strand
CGCCGATTGGCCCTCGGACATCACGCTGACGATCAATGGCGTCGATGTCGGCACCTGGACGTCGCCGGGGGATTTCGGCGACAAGCGCGGCGTCTTCACGCCCACCTGGTGGAAGCTTAAGGGCTCGCAATACGGTAAGCTGAAGAACTGGCGAATTGCCAATGACGGCACCTATGTCGACGGCCTCAGGATTTCCGAAACCGGCCTCGCCGCACTCGATCTGAAGAGCCATCATTCAATCCGCGTCCGTATCGGCGTCAAGGACGATGCCAAGCGCCCCGGCGGGATCAATATTTTCGGCAAGGGCTTTGGAAATTACGATCAGGACATTGTGCTCAGGATCAAAACCGCGTGAATCGACTGGCCGCGTTGCTGCGCTCAGTTACAGTTCATTGCTAGGCTAGGCTTGCAGCTGGCACCGCCGTCCATGAGGCGACCGGCTTGCCTGACGTGTATAGATCCCTCGTCGCAAGCTTTGCCCACTGGCTGCGAATCCCCTGCTACCCTCAATCACCAGTACAAAGGGATCCGTCCCACCAACCAACAGCCAGAGCATCCTCCGTTCCGGCAAATGCCGGAACTTACCATCTAGGCAACTCTCGAAAGTATATGCCGATCCAGGTCACACTTAGCCAACCCGAACCGCCAGCGATGGTTCGTAGCCTCACGCCTGCTCTGGTAGAACAAGGTCAGTTGCCGGCCGTCGATCATCACCGTCGAATGGCCATTCTCGCCGGGCTCACCAGGGTCGAGAACGGGGCCAACGGAAACGTAGGGACCCTTGACGTCATCGGCGATGGCGAAGAAGACGCGCTGCCGGCTGCCGCGCGGACCTTCGGGGAGGAAGCAGGTGGCGTTGAGAAGCACACGACCGTCCGGCAGCTCGACGAGCTGCGCGCCTTCGATCCCCCATTCGTAATCGGGGTGCTCGCGCGCATTGTGATGTGGCACGTCGAGATGATCGAGTATCTTGCCGAGACGTTTCCATGGCCCGAACCAGGAATCGGATTGGCTGCGCGCCAGATAGACATCAGGCTGGGGCACCCTGGTGAATTTGGGCATGCCTGAATAGACGATATAGCGCTTGCCTCCGACGATTGCGGGGTGGGGATCGTAGATGCCGTCCTCATCGGTGTCGGGCAGCGACAATATCGCGGGATTGAGCACCACCCAATGAAAGCCGTCATTGGACACCGCGTGCTCGCAACGTCCGCCGGACTTCATGAATTCGGTCTGGATAAACATGTGGAAGACGCCGCACTCATGAATGACGCCGGGCGCCGCAATGCCAGATCCGGTTACCGGCAAAACGATCGCCTCGTGCTCTGTCCAGGGTCCATAAAGATCCGGCGCTGTGGCGTGGAGGATTTTCCAGCTCTCTGTTGTGACGGTGCCGCTGGAGCCGAAGACGTGCCAGAGCGTGCCGTCGAACACCGGACAAGGGTCCTTCAGATCATCCACAACCTGCGGGTGAAACAATGGAAAGACGTTGGTTTCAAAGTCGATCTTCATTCGCCAGCCATCCCTCGATTCGTCTCGGTCTCCATTCAAATGAACCACCGGCGCGACTCAGATGAATCGATTCCAAGCGTATTTATAGCTCCGCTGATGAACGGTTGTTGAACGATTGAAGGATTTGAACCGCTCTGTGGCAAAGGGCCACATTTGGGGAGCCCGACCTGACGCGAGGGGCTTCATCATGTGGATCGAATGGGGGCGGCCGGCTCGCCCCTTCTCTGTCGAGCCGTCGCAAGTGGAGCGGACGGCTGGTCTCGCCCGAGACAGTTTGGAGCTATGGAACAACTTATCGGGATGGAAGTTATATAGAAGGCTGCGAACTTCATGTCAAAGCTGCCTCGATTGACTTTTGTTAGTCGAGGCATTTTGTAACTATATCGAAGGATAATCTACATGGAAATGGCGGCGGGCCGGGCCAAAACACCAAAAAACCCTGTACAACCGTCTATTTTAATTTGCTTTTCACACCTCCGATGGAACTTCGTATATCAGAGACCACAACACATTCTGACCCTGGCGTCAAAACAGCAACAGCTAATTTACTTCGAAGAGCCGATCTTCGATGAGAGGCGCCACCCTTCGATGCGGGTGCACAATATTACCCCCAAGATCAGAATAGTGACGCCGCTGATCCCAGTTGGTACTTCCGCGACCAGGGCGGACGCAATCCAGCGCAGGTTCGTCGATCAGATCCTCGCCTCCACGCCGCATGACCGATTGACGACCTGGTATTACACGCCCATGGCGCTACGCTTCAGCGATCATCTCGCCTGTGACGTCTGCGTCTACGACTGCATGGATGAACTCTCCGCGTTCAAAGACGCTCCCGCAGAGTTGACGCAGTTGGAAAAGGCGCTGTTGCAACGTGCCGATGTCGTCTTCACGGGCGGGCAGAGCCTCTACGAGGCCAAGCGCAGCTTGCATCGGGCGATCTTTCCCTTCCCGAGCAGCATCGACGTTACCCATTTCCATCAGGCTAGGGCGCCAGGTGAAGACCCGTTCCATCAGGCCGACATACCTCACCCGAGGGTGGGGTACTTCGGGGTCATCGACGAACGGCTCGACCTTGAACTTATCGCGCATGCGGCTGCGGCAATGCCAGACGTGCATTTTGTCATGCTCGGCCCTGTCGTCAAGATCGATCGGGCGAGCCTTCCCACGGCAGGCAACCTGCATTGGCTGGGCGGCAAGTCCTATGCAGACCTGCCGAACTATCTCAGGCATTGGAGTGCCGGCTGGATGCCGTTCGCGCTCAACGAAGCGACCCGCTACATCAGCCCGACCAAGACTCCCGAGTTTCTTGCGGCAGGACTGCCGGTGTTGTCCACGGCGATCGTCGACGTTGTGCGTACCTACGGCGTCGAAGGCCTTGTCGAGATTGTCGAGGCGGAGGACATCGAGGCCAAGCTTCGCTCGATCCTGGCCCACCCCCGCGATTTCCTGGTGAAGAAGGCCGACGCCTACCTCGCCGACATGTCCTGGGAGAAGACCTGGAGCGCGATGGCTGCCCACATCGAGCGCGCCCATGCGATGAAGAGCGTCGTCCCATTCCTGAGGAGGGCGTGAGCGTGTTCGACTGGTTGATCGTAGGGGCCGGTTTCGCCGGCAGTGTGCTGGCCGAGCGTATCGCATCGCAACGGCAGGAAAGCGTCCTGATCGTAGACCGACGAAATCACGTCGGCGGCAATGCCTATGACTGCTACGACGAGGCGGGAATACTAATTCACCGTTACGGGCCTCACATCTTTCACACCAACGCCCAATCGATCGTCGACTATCTGTCGCAATTCACGCAATGGCGGCCTTACGAACATCGTGTGCTGTCGCTTGTCGATGGAAAGCTGCTGCCGATACCGATTAATCTCGACACCATAAACCGCCTCTACGGCCTTGAATTGACGTCCGAGCAGCTGCAGGACTTCTTCGCTTTCCGACGCGAAACGGTTAAAGAAGTCCGCACCGCCGAGGACGTCGTGGTGAGCACAGTAGGCAGAGAGCTCTACGAGAAATTCTTCCGCGGCTACACGAGGAAGCAGTGGGGTGTCGACCCTTCCCAGTTGAGCAAGTCAGTGACGGCGCGAGTCCCGACCCGGACCGATCGCGACGATCGGTATTTTGGCGACAGCTTCCAGAACATGCCGGCAGGCGGGTATACGCGCATGTTTCAGCGCATGCTGGATAGTCCCAAGATCAAGATCATGCTGCAGACCGACTACCGCGAAATTCGCGACAAGATCCCCTTCCAGCAGATGATCTATACCGGTCCGATCGACGAGTATTTCGACTGGAAGCTTGGTCGCTTGCCCTACCGTTCGCTGCGCTTTGAGCACACGACGCTTGATTGCGAGCAGTTTCAACCGGTCGCCGTCGTCAACTATCCGCAGACGGAAAAATACACACGGATCACCGAGTACAAGCATCTGACCGGTCAGCAGAGTCCGAAGACCAGCCTCACCTACGAATACCCCACCGACGTCGGAGATCCTTATTACCCGGTGCCGCGGGCCGAAAACGAGGCTTTGTACAAACGATACGAAGCTTTGGCCGCGGCGTGCCCGGAGGTCTGGTTCGTCGGACGTCTTGCAACATATCGCTATTACAATATGGATCAGGTGGTCGGCCAGGCATTGGCTACGTTCGGGCGCATTCAGACACGCCTGCCAGCAAACGGGATGCTCGTCACGCCGACGCAGCGCGAGGCGGCCGAGTGAATGATGCGCCGGCCTGACCGGCGTCGGGCGACCCACGGCCAAAGAGACCAACGATGTTTCTCGGCTTCTCGGCGAACAGCTCTAGATATGCTGTGCTGTTGATGCAGCTGAAAAGCGCGCACTGTTCGTATCAGCGAGGCTATAGCGCGCTTGCTTGTTGTTCCTCAAACGCCAAGAACGATTGGCGCTGGCGCTCCAACTCGTCCGCAAGTGGCTTGCGAACAGTGCGCGAGCCGTCCGCATGAATGGTGGAGAACAAGCCGACTTCGGCGTGGCGCGAATTGTCCCAACCTGGGTAGGCCGTCACCGGGTACAGGCATATACCCTGAACAGGTGCACCGAGGCTCGTCGCATCGCGCACTTCGTCGCAAACGTAGTGAAGCCAGGCTGGCCGGCCTGAACCTTCGGCGCCGGTCTCGGCGATGAACATCGGCTTCTTGTATCGTTCGGCGACCTCGACCAGCAATTCCGAAAGTGCACGGTATTCGTGGTGCCCCATCGGTATCGTTGGGCCATTCAAGTACCATTGGTTGTGCGGATAGAAGTTGAGGCCGATGACGTCCACAACGTCCTCGCTGCCGCCCAACTCCGGTTCCACGCGCCCGATCAGCATGTCATACGCCTCGAATTGGCCCTGGCGAGCATTTTCGGCGCGCCGCCGCTCGGGGTGAGTACGGTCACGAGGAGCAATATGGATCAGCGGTTCAGCCCAGATGAACCTGCAGCCGGGTTCGGCCTCCCGCATAGCCCTCACGCCGGCGACCGCTGCCCTGACAAGGTGTCGTTTGAACCATCCACGCTTGTTCGGCCCGACGCGGGGGAAATAGCCGACCTCCACAGCCCATGCAAAAAACGAAATCTCGTTGATCGGGCACACCAGGGGAGCCACCCCGGTAGCGGAGCGATGAACCCGAACAGCTTCCGCGGCGAAACGGACGTAGGCCTTGATAAACCCCGGGCCACCTTGGTCGATATGGTCTGGCGAGCCATAGTGGAAGATATCCCAGATAATCTGCACCCCGGCCGCCTGGGCTGCTTCGATCGCCGACGTCCAACTCGACCAGTCGAAGACTCCGGGCGCTGTTTCAATCAGGTGCCAGCGCAAGCCGTCGCGGATCGTGCGAAGCCCAAGCTCGGCACAACGGCGATAGTCGGCATGTGCATGGATGTCATGTGAGGTCGCGCGGATCAGATCAAGACGGGCCCCGTCGGCGCGCCTGTGGGAGGAACACTCGAAACCAGCCATGAAAAAGCTGTCGAACCCGGAAGAGCCTGCCGTGGGCCGACGAGCGGTATCCTCGTTCATACCAACATCCTGTCGCCCAAGGCGTGGGCAAGTAATCGCATTCGCAGTCCCCCATTGTCAGTTCCGGTGGCCTAGTCGAAACCGGTCGGCCACCACCACGTCGACGGCTCGGCGGCTGCGGTGTACACGTGTGCCTGGATTGGCGAATACAACCAAGCTCCAATCCCGTCTGCCGGGGGCCGCGGTCGCGTCGATTCGATCCGAAGTTATGCGGCCTGTTGCATCGCCCGTTCGTTGACGCCTGTTTCGCCTAGTCGGGTGAGCGCCTCATCGGTTGCTTTTTCTTCCTTGAGCGTCTGTTCGAGTAGCGGGACGGCGTCTTTCAAGCCAAGTAACCCGGCCCATGTGACAAGAGTCCCGTAGCGCGCTATTTCATAATGTTCGACGGACTGGGCTGCAGCCACGAGACCCGCGTCCAATGCCGGAGCCTCCTCGAATTCCTCCAAAATCTCCTGTCCTTCTTCGATGATGCCGTCGATCGCCGGGCACGTTTTCCCTTGGGCTCTCTTGCCAAATGCGTCAAAAACTTGCTGCAGGCGCTCGATTTGACCTTCGGTCTCGTCACGATGTTTTTCGAACGCCGCCTTCAGCTCTTCTGACTCCGCGCCCTTTGCCATTTTCCGGAGCGCGGTCAGGATCTTACGTTCAGCGTAGTAAATGTCTTTCAACCCATCATAGAAAAGGTCTTCCAAACCCTTGGAGCCGCCCTGAGAGCCTTTCTTCGTCGCCATCGTCATCTCCTGTTTCATTTGTATCGACGCATGCATGGTCTAACTGGCCCAGCTTCTTGTTGTTCCTTCGCCACGACTCGGCGGCAGCCAACAGGTCGAGCGACGGTCGGTTGACCGCTGATTTCAGTCCGCCGCGCCAGCAGCGGCTTGAGCATCTCGGCTGCGCTCCATTGCGGAAGTTCCGGAATGAGGATCGTCTGCCTGAAGGGTTTCCGCTGTCATCGAGTCCTTGCGGCCGCATTTTTCGCAACGGACCTTTGCCCGCACCTGATCAAGGTTCCGATCTCTTCTCGGAGTTCGAGAGGGTTGGAGAAGCGCTTAATGTGCCCGCAGGTAACGCGAGCCACCTGCCGGCACCAAGGTCGAGGCGCAGATCGCGATCGCGCGCATAATGATGGGCGCCGGCCGGCCGCTCTGACCTTGGCGACCCTCAGGCTGTTGACACCATGTCCAATAGCTTCGAACTCAGCTTACGACCCCATTAGAAGACAGCACATCTCGAAAGGGTCGTTTTGCGGGTCCATCGTGCAGTCCTCCATCGCTTTTCTGCCATTTCGACACGAACGGGAATTCGGAGTTGGCGGGTTCCCGCGAGCCGTCGGCGTATTTCGGGGTAGGGGGGCACGAATGGCGGACGGGAGGTAGCATCCTGCAGTCATCTAGAGACTGCTGAACTCCAAGCGCAAAGGAGCCATGGGAGCGCTAGCTACGTCGGAAGGCGCGCACTTCAGACAGTGCCATTTTGCGCCGCTTATCGAGGTATGAAGCTAGGTCGCTGGAGATGAACGCCTTTGGCACTCTTCTGGCTTCTTCTGCTCGGGTTAGCGGAAGCTCAATTTCTCCAGTGCTCACTTTGCGTAAGAACTTGGTGAGCGTCAGGTGGGAAAAATAATCCTTGCACACGGTCTTGTGGTGCCGCTGGTGGTGGTCGTGTCGGTGCGCTGATCGCCGGACATGTTGGTCCCGCTGCTCGTCGTGCCGGTGCCCTGATCCGTCGTGCTGGGCATGGTTGTCGTGGTCGAGGTTCCGCTCGAAGTTCCGCTCGTCGTCTGGGCAAAGGAAAGCCCCGCCGACACCGCCAGCACGGCCGAAGCCAAAAGGATACGTTTCATCATCTTTCTCCTGTCTGAATGCGCGGGATGCGCCTGGCAAATTGAACAGGCAGACAGAAGGAGTGATGAAGTTCAACTTTTGTAACTCTGGGCGTAGGTCAGCCTTAGGATGGCCGGCGTATATTAGAAACCTCATGACGGCGGCTCGATTCGAAAACCAATCAACGAGCGGAGAGGCCGTCGCGTTCCTTGTGACTGCGGTGGTGCGGTGAGGCACAAGGCTCAATGCGGAGCGCCAGCCGCCGCGATCAGCGCCTCGTCGACAATCCACTTCAGCTTCGCCGAGCGCTGGTAGCTTCATCTGCTTGCCGTTGTTACTTGCCAGGAACGACATGCAGCGGTCGCAGTATGCCATGCGCGGCACTTCAACATGTCGCCGTATGTCGCCGCGTCGGATGGCCAGGAAGCGGGCCAGTGCTAGTTGGACTTTATAATGGAGCGGCGCAGCGGCGAGCGTCCACGGGCCGTTTTCCTTGCGCCGATCTTCCGCGATCTTGGCCTTTCCCACGCATCGCTGCAGGATTTTCGCGAGATGAATTGAGACCCGCCATGACGCTGATCTCTGCGACGGTCAAGGCCCGTTCGGCGGGCTCTACTCCGGAACAATGTCCTCTTCTGAAAGTTTCCTTAGATCGCAAAGGAGATTCGAAATGTCAGAAAGCCGCGAATGGTTTGTCCAATGGCTTAGAGATGCTCATGCCATGGAAGAGCAGGCCGAAACGATGTTGAACGGGCAGTTGGGTCGCATCGAGAACTATCCCGAGCTGAGCGACCGAATCCGACAGCACCTCGACGAAACGAAGCAGCAGGCTGCCCGGCTGAAGACTTGTCTCGATCAGATGGACGAGGGTTCATCCACGATGAAGGACGCTGGCGGTAAGCTGACGGCGATGGCGCAATCGCTGAGCGGCGTCTTCGCTGGAGACGAGGTGATGAAAGGATCGCTCGCGAGCTACACGTTCGAGCATATGGAAATCGCCTCCTACACGATCCTGATTGCCGCTGCTCGATCGCTCGGCGAAACGGAGGTTCTTCGGGCTTGCGAAGAGAATCTGCGAGAGGAAGTCGCGATGGCGGATTGGCTGAAAACCCGTCTTCCCTCGACGACCGAGCAGTTCCTTGCGCGGGCCGAAGCGGACAGCGACAGCGCCAAGCGGTGATCGGGTAGGAACGTAGTGATCGTGAACTGGGTGATCGGGATTCGTCCGCTAGCGCGTCCCCTTCGTGAGCGCTGGGCAACGAATACGCCTAGCAGGCGGTCGTCGAGCTGCGCATTTCGAGAAATTGCAACGACGAGCGATGCTAATATTGCGGCGTCGTCACTTAGCGAGTCGAAGCGTTCGCCTGCGCAAGCCTGGTCAAATACACATTGGCAATAGCCAGATCGGAAGGGCTAGCGCAGCGCTCGGCGAGATCAAGCTCGAGTGGGCGTGTTAAAACGTTGGAAACGAGGTCGCGATAGCGGAATGCCCGAGAACACTCGTCCCTGATGACTGAGCAGTTGCGTGCGCGGGCACCGGCAGCGCCAAGCGGATCCGAGAAAGTTCGTCCTGACAGGGGACAGAGCGCGCCAGCGACGGGCAGAGGTTCCTGTCAGCCCAGCCCAGCGAGGGAACTTACAATGGAAAACTGGCGTTAATATCGCGTAATGCGGGAGCGTGCAGATGTTTTCGCTCGCAAAAGATACAATTAAACTGCCAATTCTTGCGCTCACGTTATGGCGTCGGCAGCACTTGCATCGTTTTCGGGGTGAAATTCCGCTTCAGCCGGTCGCTGGCGGTTTCGCTGAGGGCCATGACCGACCGGCCGACGATCATCATGCTCGAAGGGCTTGACCCCTTTGTCCGATCTTCTCCGCCGTGCGCATCGTCATCGCGCCGTCCGTGGTTCCAGAATATGCAACCCGATGGCTGAACTCGTCGGGACTCGATAAATGTGAGCGCGGCATCATACTTTGCCTTCAGGACGACTGTTTCTCTGCAATGACCTCTGTCTACGCCCTTCCAGTTCGGTCGGTGTCCATCTGCTCATTCCGACGTCGTTGATAGGCAAAGCCGACAGCCGCGGCGACTGCCAAACCTGCTGCCGCCAGAAGGAGTTTGTCCTCGGTATGCTCATCGCGCAATGCGTCTTGGCGAGCTAACGACGCTTCATCGAAGGGCGCGGATGCTCTTGCGGCAGTCTCGCCCTCGTGCTGCCCATCGCCGCTACGGCGGATAGCGGCAGCCAGACGTTCTGTCTTCTCTTTAACAGTTTCCTTGGCCACGCCGGTCAACTCGGCAGCTTCGCGTTTTATTTTACCAGCCGTTTCAAGAGCGAAATCACTGACGCTTTCCGCCAAATCACTAGATTGCTCCTTCAGGCGCTCCTTGGCGTACGATAGGTGATCCACCTGCTGCTCGCCGGGTGGCCGGGCTGAATTGGTCCGCAACAAGCTGATCAATCCCGCTCCGACGAGTGCGGTTGCGATCGGCGGATGGCGGAGGAAACGCCACCCCAAACCGGCCCCAATCGCCAAAGCAGCGCTCGGATTGGCAGCCGCCTTGGCCTTGAGATCGTCAATAGTCGCCTGCGCCACCGATTGCATTGAGGCTCTTGCTTTCTCTACCAGCGCATCCTTTGCCTCAAGCGCTTCGTGTTTCAAATCATCGGTAAACTCGGAGAGCGTGTTTGGCGACCGAAGTGTCGACAAATCCTCGGCGAGCTTAGCCCGGGCAGCCTCAACTTCGTATTCAAGATGCTCAAGTTGCGGATCGGCCATCATAAATCTCTCTTGCCACCGGGGCGGGCAGGTTTGCTCGACCGAGGGTTGTCCGACCGCTGCGATTTGGCCGTTAGTCCTTCCGAAGGGGTGGCGCTGCCCGGTTGCAGCTTGGCGGTGGATGGACCGCTCGATCCACTTGGGCTTGGCGAAGACGGCTGCACGGGTTCACTTGATTGCTCTTCTGATAAGGCACTCCCAAAGGCACCCGCAACGTCCCTTGCGACCTCCTTGAGGCCGTCCGAATTCAGCCCATGTTCCTCGGCGGCGCTTTTGAGCCGTTCGCCCGCCTTTGCTGTCGAGGACTTCAAGCGTTCCCCAGCTTTTTCAGCAGCATCCGTCAATCGCTCTCCTGCTGGGCCGAGCGTGCGCCTCTCGACATCGCTGGCCGGCAAAGCAGCAGCTATAGCGGCACCAGCTGCGAAGCCGGCCAGAACAAAAGCCAATGGCTGTTCTTCCACCATGCGGCCAATCGTGTCTTGCAACGTTGATTGGGCTTGCTGCACCACGCGCCCTGACTTCTCGGATACGGAGCGACCGGCCTGTTCTGCGTATGACGCGGCGGATGATGCGTACTGACTTGCGGTTTCACTCACCTTCTCCCCAATGCCGGCTAAATTGTCGCGCATGGCCTCTGCTGTCTCGCTAGCCTCTTCCTGCGCTTTGGACGCCCCGCCGCTGGCGGTGCGTACGTGCGGAGCATTTTGGCGCCCGTCGGTTGCACGGGATTGCTCGCGATGCCCGGCACTTGAACTGCGGCTGCGCATTAGCAGCGCGCACCCTGCTGCGACGAGCAGAAGGCCTTCGGGATTGTTCCTAGCGGAGCTGAGAAGCCATTCTTTCGTTCCAAAATCCTGGACCTGTGAATTGCGGCTCATGTTAATTGCTCCTTGGTTGTCGCAATATCCTGCTTTATTTGGCTTATGGAGTGTGTCGGCAGAAGTTCTTTTTGCGCATCAGCGCGGCCCCGATAGTAGGCGAAAGCAGCGGCGAGGGCCGTTGCGGCCGCGACGATCAGACACGACCAGTGCAGGGCCATCCCTAAGCTGGCTATTCCAAGTACGAGGGCTTGCACTAGAAGCAGAGCGGCGACCACTCCCAGCACGCCAGCAGCAGACATCCACACACCTGCTTGGAGCTTCGTTGAGACGTTGGCGGACAGCTCCGCATGCGCCAGGCGCAACTCTTTTTGAAAGAGGTCCGCGACGTCCGCCAACACTGCCGACAGTGCTTGAGGGAGAGGCGAATTCTTCAGTTGTTCCTGTGCCATCAGATCAGTTCGCTCCCTGCCGCCTTCCCTTGTTGGACTCTGGTGCGGGAGGCGCGCTCTTCAGTGTGCGGAACGTCAAAAAGCCCGCTACGGCGGCCAGCCCAAACACCAAACCCGGCTTGCGCCTCGCCAAATCGGACGCTGCAAGAACCAGCTGATCGACGGACCTGTCTCGCAGGTCGTCTGCGTATCCATCAAGCCTATTCGCGAAGGTGCGCACGACCCCAGCGACTATCGGTGCGTTTGCGTCGAGGTCCTCGGCCGCACGCTTGGTCGAACTCGCCAGTTGGCCCATCACCTCGGCGCCGCTGCCGACCTGACGGTCCAACATCTCCTTCACCTGATTGGTCACGGTGGACGCGCCACCAACGGCCGCCCGTTTGGCGGTTTCCGCTGCCCCTTGCGCTATGTCGGACGCTTTGGATAACGTGCCGCTTACGGTCGCTCCTATGTCTTCCGAGGTACCGTCACCAGCTCTTACCGCAGTCGGGGGACGCCGTTCAGAATTCCGGTTGTTCATGGTTTCCTCCATTCGAGGAGCAAACGGAGGTAAGGCACGTTGGTTCCCAATGAGTGACTATCTGGGGTGTCAAGTTGCGTTTGCGAACTCGTGGCGCGCATCGCGTGCTTTTGCATTGGGAATGATGGGTAGCTTGCGGGCGGGCGCAATGCGAATAGTCATCTTTTCCTTTCCTGTCTGAAGGCGCGGGGGGATCATATCTGGCGACGGTGAGCGCGATGAGGAAGAGGATGGAGCGCGGACCTTTACGGCCGCCGCGCACCGGTCTTCGACCGCTGCGTCTGCCGCTGTCATTGGCGATCGGCGCCAAGCCCACGAGTTTGACGATGGCCTTATTGGAAAGGTGTCAATCTCGGACAACTCGGCCATCAGGAGTACGCGGGGCCCTTGACCGAACCGAAGACCTGATCGAGACAGGCCCACAGCGGATCGTCGTCGAGTAGCGAGGCGATCTCGCCCTTCAAGTCGGCGGCTCTGACGCTTGAGCAGAACAATGAACCTCGTCGAGGCTGGCGAGGTTTCGGCATCGGCGACGATGCTTTTGCGTTGCTTCTGGATGGTGAGATCGCCAGTCACCTGGGCAAGCCGGGCGACCAGCGCCTTGAGCCGTTGCTCACGCTCGGCTGCAGCCGCTTGACGATGGCGTGCAAATTGATCTGCGCGCTACGCGTTGCGCTCGTCCAAACGCGACTGCTGGTCGGCGGCATCGGCCGGTCCGCCCAGTGTGTCGGCGACCGTGGCACCTCGCGCACCCATCGGCTGCTGCGCACCTGTGGTGGTGTCCATCGCTGTCTGATGCTCCATCTCGGAATTCAGCTCCGCACCTACAACCAGGATAATCACAGAAATCCAAGTCCACATCATCAAGCCGATGACTGCCCCAAGGGCTCCATACGTGGCGTTGTAGTTGGCGAAGTTTTCAAGATAATAGGAGAAGCCTATCGAGACTGCGATCCAGACCACAGCCGCGAGGAAGGCGCCCCATGTCGCCCATTGCCACTTTGCCCTTTCCCGGCTGGGCCCGTAGCGGTAAATCAGCGTGATCCCGACGCCCACCATGATCAGCATCATCGGCCACCGAAGGATCCGCACAAGGGCTTCGGTCCAGCCGCCGAGGTTCAGCAGCACAAGCATGGCCGGCACAATCCCCACCGAGATGATAAAGGCGATACCAATGAGGATGGCGCCAAGCGTGAAGCCCAAGGCCAGGAGATTCAGGTGGATGAAGCCGCGCTTTTCACTCTCCTCGTAGGCGATGTTCATGGCTTCGAATAGCGTCTTTATGCCGTTACTGGCGCTCCACAGTGCGACGGCAAGGCCGAAGATGAAGCCGAAGCTGAGCGCGCCAGCCTTCTGAGCGGCCAAGGACGCAAGCTGAGATCTGATAATATCCAGCCCTCCCGAAGGCAGTACGCCGCCAAGGAACGCAATGTGCTCAGAGATGGTCTGAGGATCGGCGACGAAACCGTAGATGGACACGAAGGCGGCAAGTGCTGGAAAGAGGGCAAGAAGCAGATAGAATGCGGCCCCGGCCGCGATAAGCATAACACGGTCCTCGGTGAGCTCAGCGAAGACCCGCCACAGCACGTCCTTCCAGCCGCGGCTGGGAATCTCTGACGGCCATTCGGCATTGCGTCCGCGGCTCTCCCGTTCGGCCCGCCGCTCAAGTTGCACTTGACCTTCGTAAGCGTCCTCGGTTGTTTTCTTCGACATGGCCGCCGGTCCGGAGCATCTTCTTCGCGGGGCAAACGTATAATAGCGCCAAAGGATGCAGGTGCAGACCTGCGCTTACAAATAAACATCCGCCGCCTGTACCAACACCTGCGCCATCCCCACTTGGCCCTTCGGCTCCCATGCCCATCTGGCGGAGGATGCGACGGCTGAGCGTGCATGTTGTCGGGACGACGCAGCCTGATCTAAATCCTCATTGCGCTGGATCACTTTAACGACACCCACGTTACCAGCCATGATCTCACTCGCGCCTGAACATCAGTTCGTCAACGCCGGAAGCATTCGGCTTCATGTCGTTCAGGCCGGGCCTGCCGAGGGTAAGCCGGTCATGCTCCTGCACGGGTTCCCGGACTTCTGGATCGGCTGGAGACGGCAGATCCGTACGCTCGCTTCCGCCGGATATCGGGTCATCGTTCCCGACCAGAGGGGCTACAACACCAGCGACAAGCCCGAGGGCATCCACGAGTACACGCTCCCCAAGCTCCTCGGCGATGTCGTCGCCCTGGCCGACGCGCTCGGCATCGGAAGGTTTCACCTCGTCGGCCATGACTGGGGCGGCATCGTCGCTTGGGCCGCCGGGGCAAACTTGCCTCATCGCCTGGACAAGCTCGTCATCCTGAATGCGCCCCATCCCGAGGTGCTGTTTACCCATGCCCTGCGATCTCCGACGCAGTTTCTGCGGAGCAGCTACGCGGTTTTCTTCCAGATCCCCTTGCTGCCCGAAGCCGTTTTGGGTGCGCGCCGCTCGGCCTTGCTCGCACGAGCACTCAGGACATCCAGCCGGGCAGGCGCCTTCGAAGAAGAGGAGATTGCAGAATATCGGCAGGCCTGGGAGCGGCCGGGGGCGCTGACCAACATGCTCAACTGGTATCGCGCCCTGCGCTTTCGCCCGAGCCTGAAGGAGCGGATCACGACGCCCACTCTTGTAATCTGGGGGATGCGGGACCAGGCTCTGGAATCCGGGCTGGCCAAGCGCAGTCTCGCCCTTTGCGACGATGGCCGCCTGCAGACTTTCGAGAAGGGGACGCATTGGGTTCAACGCGAAGAGAGCAACGAGGTGAATGCGGCGCTTCTGGCGTTCCTGGAGGGCTGAAGAACTCAAAAATGGATAGAAACTGGGGGCAGCGTCAGATGGAGCCGGAGGAGGCCTGCAGGGCATTCCTGGCTGCTGCAAAAGAGGAGGGGACATTACAACTAGCTAAGTTGGATTGCGGTATAAGGTTCTATTGTCTCCGACCAACACCGCGCTTTGCGGAGCCCGCCGCCAGCAAGGAGAGGCGACGGACCCCCGCCACAGCGGCTGCACATCCGAAGAACGACCGCTGCAACCTCTAAACCCGCGAGGGGCCTACATCGTTCCCCTATCCGCGCCTACAGCTGGGTTGGTCAACGGGCTCTTCCCGCCTAAGTTCCCCCTCATGGCACTCCACTGGTTATCCCCTCCGGTCTACGTCAGGGCCAACCGACCTGGGCTCACCTACGGGGTGAGCCACGTCAAGGGAGCCGCCGAGGAACATGAAGTGGCCGAAGAGGGGACCGAAGTGGAAGCTGGCGATCCAGTCCTGCGCCGACGCATTTTAGGGGCGGCTGACCCCGGTGGAGGTCCGTCAGGCCTTCGAGGCTGCTGCCAAAGAGGCCAAGACGTTCCTTCCTGCTGATTAGCCATCGAGAACGATGCAGAGTGCCCCTCTTTGCGAATGCCGACGCCGGCACAGTCCCGGTTATCTTCGGTTCTCGTGCCGACCTGGCTGAACCATCTGACGGCCACCACCAGATTAGTTGCCACCGCCGCGACTTGGGTCCTGGCTGTCCCGGACGAAGCCAGGGCCTTCTCACGTCCAGGCTAATAGCCCGTTTTGAGGCGTTTCGGCTGCCGCGGGAGAAGGCAGTATTTCGGGCTTCAAGTGGGGCGGCTCTTCAGTGTTAGCGAGGCCGGCATGACCTCACATCAGATCTTCAACCATCCGCGCAATTTTCCCCAAACCTGCGGTGGTCCCTCTTGTTCTAAGGAGTCCCTGTTCAGCCGCCGCCGCCTTGAAGGCCTCGAGCGCAGCTTGCTGGCTGCAATGCCCGGCGAGGGACTCCTCGACCATTCGGATCGCGTTGAGCCGCCCCGGCTTTCCCATTCTAGGCCATGGTTGCTGAAGCACCTTCATTGCGTCGGCTATGGACGCGACCACCGTCAGGTTGCGATTGAGGCAGATTGTAATTGGACTGAAGGCCCGCATTCTTGTCGCTCCCCACGATTGAACGCAGCTAAACGCGAAGACAAGGGCAGTGGTTGCATGAATGTGGATTACCGCGAATTCAAAGAACCGCTGGCCGATTCGATTGAGGCTGAGCTGGCTCTCCTTGGGCCCGGCACTTTGCCTAGCCGGACCATCCTCTCGTCGTACAACAGGACCCGGCCGGCAAAAAGCATCTGTGCACCGTCCGACGCCGCTCGTCACGCCGCTTGCCCGACGGCTTCTCAAGCACACCGCGACGAATTCGACGGCTGTGAGGGAGGAGATGAAAAGATTATGGTCGTTTCGTTGGGCCGTCCTTTAGAGCAGGGGCTCCGAGGCGGTTTGTATCGAGCAGATGTCGCATCAGATCTTGACCTGGAGATCGGCTCCGGCAGCGGGATCGGCGCAGCGCGGCAAGGATGCCACGTTCCTTCGGCGGCTCACCGGCGATGGTCTGGCTGACGGCCCCGCGAAGGCGCGAAGCATCGAGGCCTTCTTCTGCCAGTCGGGCGAGCCAACTTTCTTTGGCTGGGAGGGCGGTGCAGTGCTTCGGCTCGGAACTGTTGACACATGCGCCAGACTGGCAGACCGGAAGCGGCGGCGTGCCCTGACGTCATGGAGACTAGCCTCGCTTCCGAAGCCGCAGATTGTGATCTCGTTGGCTATGCAGAGCATCCAGCCGTCGTTTTGATCCGTTTCCGTCATCCAGAGCCAGCGACCATCCATGATCCGTCTCAACCGCTTAAAAGCCGGTCTTGCCCCGCCGCGACTGTGTGGAAATCAGCCATGTTTCAAAGTCGGAATGCTGGACGAACTCGCCAAGGAACTGGAGCGACGCAAGCACTGCTTCGTTCGCTACGCCGACGACTGCCCTCTATGTTCGCAGCGAGCGTGCGGGCGCACGGGTGATGGCCAGCGTCGAACACTTCCTCGACAGGCGTCTGAAGCTGAGGGTCAAGATACGGAAGAGCGCGGGTCAGCTTGGGAGAGGAGCGTTTCATAGTCTGGTGGGGCCTAATTCGCCTCGTAGTCCTAGTGGTCACCTATCGGCGCTCACCGGTCCCCTGAAGCGCCGGATAAACGCTCCGCTCACTGACCCCCAGTTCCTTTGGCTATCGCTGTTCTGGTCATGCCCTCGGCATCCAACTTCACGATCTTGTCGCGCTTCCCCATCGCTGCTGGCTTCCGTCCTGGGTACTTGGTCTTGTCGCCTTTGACGGCATCGATCCCGATCCGTTGGCGCTCCAGCATGACGCTACGCTAAAGGCCATCCGCCAGTATCTGGCGCCCTTCTACAAGTGGCGGCAGGCCGAGATCGTGGCGACGGCCGAGCCGCTGATGCCTGGCCCCCAGGCCTTTATGCGCATCATCAGCCGGCGCGATCAGGCCAGACCTTTGATACGCCTGTTCTTGGCCTCCACGCTCATATCGGCGCAGCGGGCGCTCGACATCACTAGAGCTCATTGGCAAGCAGCCCGCCGATATACACTGGCCGTGTCCAGGCGTGGGCGTGGCCTTTCCGCTTGGGTATTAGGGTGCGGCCTGCCCGGTCGGCCGTCCCTCGATCGACCCTGAGTTGCTGATCCGCATGCGGATCGTCGGCAGCTCGTCCTCGACTCGATGCGCGAAGTCGTCGACGCCGTGCGCACCGGGAAGACAAGCCTGGAGCTGTAGCGGCCCCGCCTGTCCCGCCCCGGTGTCGTCGCTTCGCTGGCGCTAACGGTGAGACCGCATAGATCTGGGCCAGTATTTTCAGCATCAGAACGTTGAGCTGGCGGGAACTTGCTCGCCAGCCGAGTTGAGTTCAGGCGGTGGTCGGGGGAGATCAGCCAGCCACACGCTGGTGATTCCCAACCTGAGCCGATGTGCCAATCAGCAACCTTCGTCGGTCTTTTTCACCTGGCCCGGCGCGGCGGTGTTGGCTGTCGTGTCCTGCTGACCAGGCGCCGCCTGCTGAGCGCTGCCAGTCTGCTGGCCGGGCGCGCAGTCTCTGGCCGAGTTCGGATTTGTGGTGCCGCTGGTGGTGGTCGTGTCGGTGCCCTGATCGCCGGACATGTTGGTCCCGCTGCTCGTCGTGCCGGTGCCCTGATCCGTCGTGCTGGGCATGGTTGTGGTGGTCGAGGTTCCGCTCGAAGTTCCGCTCGTCGTCTGGGCAAAGGAAAGCCCGGCCGACAGCGCCAGCACGGCCGAAGCCAAAAGGATGCGTTTCATCTTCTTTCTCCTGTCTGAATGCGCGGGATGCGCCTGGCAAATTGAACAGGCAGACAGAAGGAGTGTTCCCCGGTGAAGTTCAACTTTTGTAACTCTGGTCGTAGGTCAGCCTTAGGATGGCCGGCGTATATTAGAGGCCTCTGAAGAAGACACTGCCCGCACCAGAATCCATGGCATGGCTCGGAGAATAGGCATTGGTGACCAGGTGGCGATTACGGCCAGGGTTCTGACGCGGGTAACAGAGGACCGCGTAAGGGTCTCGATCCCAGGTTACGACTTCCCACATTCCATCATCGACCACACCAAGGTGAACGGAGGCCAGCAAATCAACCTGAAAGGCGAGGTCACGCGCATCGACGAGGACACCGTGACTATCGACCTCGGGCCGCTGGTCACGGTCGACCGTGACAAGGTCCGGCTAATGGAGAAATATCGGCCGCCAAAACGACGAAAGGCACTTGTCGTTGCCCCGGATTAGAACCGACAACATCGCGACAGGCTATGAGGGCAGGCCGCATGACGGGCCGGTAGAGGACGAGTCGAAGCACTTGGTCTACTGCCCAGTCTGCGGCCAAACGTTCGACGCGCGCGATCTTGGACAGGTGTTCCACCACGCTGAGCCGCAGCACGAGCCGCTTCCGGTCGAGCAATAGTCCAGCTAGTTGAGCTCCGGCGGCAGACCGACGTTGAGACCCTTCAGCGCGCCACCGACGTACGTTGGATGAGAAAAGGGTGCTGCGTGCACCGCGCCTTCCCCGCGCGCCGATGTTCCACCTGGACCGCAAAAAAGTCCCGCCGCACTGCCAGAACGGCGGGACCGATCAAACGCTTTGCACCAGGCGGGGGGATGCGGGGTGGGCTTGCCAAGTGAGCGCGGACCGTAACCAACCCTAAGCGCAACGGCGGCAACGCGTCCACCAACCGCCGGTTGGAGCGACAGGACGATTGAAGCCGCCGGCAGGTCAGGTCATCCCGGGTCGCTATCGCTCGCAACCAGACGGTAGCGGAAATTGTTGCGGATGTGGTCGTTGAAATAGCGGCCCTTGGCGAACGCGGCCCGGAACGCGGCAAAGGTTTCCGGCGGTACCCCCTCAAACTCGTACCGCTTGCTGCTGGCGACGAACCACACCGAAAGGGTCCTTCTATCCAGATCATATTCCATCTTGCGGATCGAAGTAGATGGCATGAGCACCACAGGCCGAGGCCCGCGCCCTTGCGGGGAGCGCGGGCCGATCGGGATACCGATCTGCAGCAATACCTGGAGGGGAGGAATGGCTGCGTGCACCGAACTTGCGCGGCGGTCCCGTGTTCCAACCAGGATACACAAAAAGCTAGCCGCACCTTTCGGCATCATGCGGACGTTGGATTTCTGAGAAAGCGGGAGCGTCAATACCAACTTCTGGCGATGGAATTTTCCCGTGAGATAGGCACGCTCCACGGCGAAAGGAGTGCCCCGCCATGGCCGTCCTCGCCTATAACCTTGCCAATGACATCAAAGGATCGTGGAGGGTCGTCTTCGTGCCGGACGAACTGCATCTGTATGTGGAATTCAGCCAGCCAGACGCCGACACAAACCCGGCTGATTGGATGAGCGTTGATGATTTCCTTGCATGGCGGCCGAAAGGCGCACTCCACGAGCGAGCGCGCGACAGCTTGGTTTCGCTCATTTGCAAGGCGCTGACACGGCGATGAGACACGGCAAACCCGCACCGAGATCGAGTGCGAGCGCCGCGAGTGGGCCTAGGGCCCCACAAGCCAGTGCCACCCCGCCGCCGGCAAACCGCGGCGGGCGAGTGCCTCGGGGACACGATGGTAGATTGCTAATGCGTTCGCGCGTGTGGCCTTAAGTCGCAAACTATTGGCTTCAGAAGCAGGGCGTAGGGCTTCATTGATGGTGCTACCAACACCATATGGTGACCCATAGCCCTCCAAAACGAGAGAAGCTCGTCCCGACGGGTCGCACTGCGGCCGTCAGCTGGTAATTGCTACGAACTAGGAAACCATCATGCCTGAAAATCCTGAAAATATCAGACCAACTTCGAGAGACGTCCCCCTCATTCAGCTAGGCCTCTATCAGTGCCGCTTCCCGGTGAGCGAAGACGCTTCTGTACCTGGCGGTTATCGTTTTTGTGCTGGGCCAACTTCGCCGGATCGCGTCTACTGCGATCACCACCACAACATTGTGACCGCCGTGGACCCTCGTCGAGCCCGTTCGGGTCTTCACCTCGCTCAACGACGCGCCGCGTAAGCCTGACTGGCGGCGGCCTCCCGGCCAGGCGCTATGCGCTCCAAGGCCTTGGCTACGACCTTGCCGTCGGCTCGGTCTGGCCCATCCTGCCTTATGCCGTCTTCGCCGATGTATCCCCGTCGCCCGATTGAGAACGACGACTTCTCGCCGAGCCCTTCAGCTCGCTAATCGCACAAACGCGTCGGCTCCAAAGGTTTGTCTGTCAGCACATCTTCAATGTGCCCGCGCCTGAAGCCCCAACATCTTCTGCGACCAAACCGCGTACCTGGCACCGCCGATCGGTTGCTGCGGCGGATTTTTGCTGTTCGCAGCTGAACAATGCCTATCAACCTTGTCATCGCACCTAGTCGCACGTAGCGGCCGTTCGAATTCTCATCGCTCGGCGCGATGTTTGGTCCGTCTGCCCAGAAGAGCGGAGCAAGCCATTGACACCCACGAAGTTGCTGATTGGGCAGATCGCTGTCGTATTCGCAATTGTCATTCTTGGCGTGTGGACTGCAACCCAATGGTGCGCCTACATGCTCTCCTATCAGCCGCCACTGGGCGCGCCATGGTTTGTGACAGTCGGCTGGCCGATCTACCAGCCGTGGAAACTGTTCGAATGGTGGTTCCAATTTGACGCCTATGCGCCTGAAGTCTTCGACAAGGCTGGCATACTTGCCGGAGCCAGCGGGTTCCTGGGCTGTGCCGCCGCGATAGCTGGGTCCCTCTGGCGCGCACGGCAGCGGGGGTTGGTCACCACCTATGGGTCCTCACGATGGGCCATGAAGCTGGAGATCGAGAAGGCGGGGCTGTTTCAGCCGGCCGGCGTTTTCCTTGGCGGACTGAATTATCGCTATCTGCGCCATGACGGACCAGAACACGTCATGGCCTTTGCGCCGACACGTTCGGGCAAGGGCGTCGGACTCGTTGTTCCAACCCTTCTTTCCTGGACCGGCTCGGCCGTCATTCACGACATCAAAGGCGAGAACTGGCAGCTGACCTCTGGCTGGAGGTCGAAGTTCTCGCACTGTCTCTTGTTCAATCCGACCGATCCGAGATCGGCGCGGTACAACCCGCTGCTGGAAGTGCGCAAAGGTCCAGATGAGGTCCGCGACGTTCAGAACATCGCCGACATTCTCGTCGATCCGGAAGGCGCGCTGGAGCGGCGGAACCATTGGGAGAAGACCAGTCATTCACTCCTAGTTGGCGCCATCTTGCACGTGCTCTACGCCGAAGAGGAAAAGACACTCGCCCGTGTCGCCACCTTCCTGTCGGACCCGCAACGCTCATTCGCTGCGACACTGCAGCGGATGATGACCACAAACCACCTCGGCACGGTGGACAAGCCTCAGGTCCATCCGGTCGTGGCCTCGGCGGCTCGTGAGGTGCTGAACAAGTCAGAGAACGAGCGCTCAGGCGTTCTCTCGACCGCCATGTCGTTTCTCGGGCTCTATCGAGATCCAACGGTTGCCGCGGCAACATCGGCCTGCGACTGGCGCATTGCCGACCTTGTGGATGCCGAGCGACCGATGTCGCTGTATCTGGTCGTGCCGCCGTCGGATATCTCGCGCACTAAGCCCCTGGTGCGATTGGTGCTCAATCAAATCGGCCGGCGGCTGACCGAGCGCCTGGAAGGTGACCCGAAGAAGAGCCGTAAGCACCAACTTCTCATGATGCTCGATGAATTTCCGGCGCTGGGACGGCTCGATTTCTTCGAGACCGCGCTGGCCTTCATGGCGGGTTACGGCATCCGCGCCTATCTCATCGCGCAATCGTTGAACCAAATCTCCAAGGCCTATGGCGAGAACAACGCCATTCTCGACAATTGCCATGTGCGGATTGCCTTTTCCTCAAATGACGAGCGCACGGCCAAACGCATCTCGGACGCGCTCGGTACCGCGACGGAACTCAGATCGATGCGCAACTATGCCGGCCATCGGTTGGCGCCCTGGTTGTCCCACGTCATGGTAAGCCGCCAAGAGACCGCTCGCCCCCTGCTGACGCCGGGTGAGGTGATGCAGTTGCCGCAGGCTGACGAACTAATCCTGGTTTCGGGATTGCCGCCGATTCGCGCCAAGAAGTTGCGTTATTACCAGGATCCGAATTTCACGGAGCGAGTGCTGCCTTCGCCGGTGCTGCGCGACGGTGCCTACGCGGATCGGCCCACGTCGCGCCCGGACGATTGGAGTGGACAGGTGCGCGGCGTGGATCGGCGTCTTGCTGGCGATGACGACAGTGCCGGCGCGGCAATCGAAGACGGAGGTGTCCAGCAGCAGCGCCATCCGGGCCTGCGCGAAGAACGGACCCTCGTCGTCCAGGAGCCTGATCAGGGCGATCTGTTCACGCCCGCAGACGATGACTGCGAGACGCTCGCCGACAAGCGCGTCATGGATCGGATTTCCACCGCCGCACGTGCGTACGGCCTCAACGAGGGAATGGGCGACGACAAGGACATCGTGCCCGGCTTCTGAACGGCGCGCCATACGCGGGCGCATCTCAGCGTAGATAACGGCCGTAAGCGATTTCGAGGATCTCGACGATGCTCGTTCCCGTCGCCGGTGCATCAGCGCCGGTCAGAGGGAACGAGCAGCATGAAGCCCCACCGCATTCGTCACCAGTTTTTGCTTGAACCCGAGTTGAGCCAGAAGCTGGAGAACCTCAGCCGCAATCCATCGACCACCAAATCGGCCATTGTGGCGCACGCGGTCGAGACCTTTATCGAGCGGCGTGGGGAGAATGAACTCGACCAGCGCTACGGCAAGAGGCTCGACCGTCTTTCCCGCGACCTCGGACATGTCAGGCGCGATGTCGAGATGATCCTGGAGAGCCTGGCGCTCTTCATCCGCTTTTCGATCACGCTTCATGCTCACACGCCGGTGCCGGACAGGGCCACGCAAGCGATTGCCCAGGAGCGCTTCGACAAATTCGTCGAACAGGTCGGCCGCCAAATCGCTTCCGGGAAACGGTCACTTGGCACCGACGATCGCAGGGGAGGGGAAGGATGAGTTCTCATCCGGAAGCCGACCATCGCCGCCGCGTCATGCTGCGCACCGCCATGGGTCCGGCGATCACCGAAGCCCTTGCCGATCCGACCGTCATTGAGGTGATGGTCAATCCCGACGGTGCGCTGCGGCTCGACCGGTTGGGTGAAGGCCGGGTCGACACCGGCGTGCACATGCATCCTTCTGAGGCCGAACGCATCATCCGCCTGGTCGCCTCCCACGTGCGCGCCGAGGCGCATGCTGACAATCCGATTGTCAGCGCCGAATTGCCATCGGGCGAGCGCTTCGAGGGTCTGCTGCCGCCTGTCGTGCTGGGGCCATGCTTCGCCATCCGAAAGCCTGCGGCGAAACTCTACACGTTGGCCGACTATGTCGCCGACCGGGTCATGCTGCCGCTGCAGGCCGATGCGCTGCAGAAGGCGGTCCGCGAGCGGCGCAACATCCTGGTCGCCGGCGGCACGTCGTCGGGCAAGACAACACTTGCCAATGCGCTGCTGGCACAAGCCGCCGATTGCGACGAGCGGGTGATCCTGATCGAGGACACGCGCGAACTGCAATGCGCGGCGAAGGATTGCGTTGCCTTGAGGACGAGGCGGGGGTCGGTCACGCTCGCCGATCTCGTGCGCTCGACCCTGCGGCTCAGACCCGACCGCATCATCGTGGGCGAAGTCAGGGGCGCGGAAGCCCTGGACATGCTGAAGGCATGGAACACCGGGCATCCCGGCGGCATCGCGACGGTTCACGCCAATTCGGCGCGCTCCGCTCTCTACCGTATCGAGCAGCTCGCCCAGGAAGCCGTCGTCACCGTTCCCCGCCGCCTCATCGCTGATGCGGTAGATCTGATCGTCTTCATCGCTGGGCGCGGATCCTCGCGCCGCATTGACGCGATCGCTGAGGTCACCGGTCTCGACAGCAGCGGTGATTACGCCGTCACCCCGCTCACGCTTCCGCAACTCCAGCAGTTTTGAAAGGTCACCTCATGCTCAAGAAGCTTCGCTTCCTTTCGTCCACCGCGCTCGCGTTTCTTCTCACCCTCCCGGCCCACGCAGCGGGCTCCGGCATGCCTTGGGAACAGCCGCTGCAGCAGATCCTTGAGTCGGTGCAGGGACCGGTCGCCAAGATCGTCGCGGTGATCATCATCATCACCACCGGCCTGACCCTTGCTTTCGGTGACACGGCAGGCGGTTTTCGCCGGCTGATCCAGATTGTCTTCGGCCTGTCGATCGCCTTCGCGGCATCGAGCTTCTTTCTCTCCTTCTTCTCCTTCGGCGGCGGGGCACTCGTCTGATGGCCACCGGAGAGCAGCATGTCGAGGGTTTCGAAGTCCCCGTTCACAGGGCATTGACTGAGCCGATCCTGCTGGGCGGCGCGCCGCGAGCGGTGGCGATCCTCAACGGCACGGTGGCCGCGGCAATAGGCCTTGGCCTGCAGCAGTGGATCGCCGGACTGGCGCTCTGGATCGCCGGCCACACCCTCGCGGTCTTTGCCGCTCGCCGCGATCCGGACTTCGCCAGCGTGCTTGTCCGTCATCTTCGCCTGAAGGGGTGGCTTGCATGCTGAACCTTTCGGAGTATCGCGGCAAAGCCGATCGGCTTGCCGACCATCTGCCCTGGGCCGCTTTGGTCGCGCCCGGCATCGTGCTCAATAAAGACAGTAGCTTCCAGCGAACCTTCCGGTTCCGTGGCCCCGACCTTGAAAGCGCGACCGAAGCCGAGTTGGTCGGCATCTGCGCACGAGCCAACAATGCGCTACGAAGGTTGGGCTCCGGATGGGGGTTGTTTTTCGAGGCCGAGCGCGTTGAAGCGCTGGGCTATCCGAGCTCGGCTTTTCCCGATGCTGCCTCATGGCTGGTCGATGAGGAAAGGCGCGCGGCCTTCGAGGGCAAGGTCGCGCACTTCGAGAGTCGCTATCATCTAACCTTGGTCTTCATGCCGGCGCCAGATGGCCAGGCGCGGGCGGAAAGCGCACTGGTCGACTCGCATCACTCGGGAGGGGCTAGAGACTGGCGCCAGGAGCTGGCGTGGTTTCGCGACGAGACCGACCGCGTCCTGGATTTGCTGTCCGGGTTCATGCCGGAAGTGCGCGCCCTCGATGATGCCGAGACGCTAACCTATCTGCACGGCACAATCTCGACCTACCGCCATCCGGTCGCCATGCCGGAAACGCCAATGTATCTCGACGGTGTTCTGGTTGACGCGCCGCTTACCGGCGGCCTGGAGCCGATGCTGGGTGAGCAGCATCTGTGCACCCTCACCATCCTTGGTTTCCCGAACGTCACCCGGCCAGGGATCCTCGACGCGCTCAACCATCAGGATTTCGCCTACCGCTGGATGACGCGCTTCATCCCGCTCGACAAGACGGAAGCCACAAAGACACTGACCCGGTTGCGCCGTCAGTGGTTTGCCAAGCGCAAATCGGTCGCAGCCATCCTGCGCGAGGTCGTGACCAACGAACCCGTCCCTCTCGTCGATAGTGACGCCGACAACAAGGCGCTCGATGCGGATGTCGCCCTTCAGGCATTGGGCGGCGATCACGTCGGCTTCGGCTATCTCACCACAACGGTGACGGTATGGGACCAGGACCGACAGGCCGCCGCGGAAAAGCTCCGAGCGGTTGAGCGCATAGTCAATGGGCTCGGCTTCACCACGATCCGTGAAAGCATCAATGCGGTCGAGGCGTGGCTCGGCTCGTTGCCCGGTCATGTCTACGCTAACGTTCGCCAGCCGCTCGTTCACACGCTGAATCTTGCCCATGTCATGCCGCTGTCGTCGGCGTGGGCCGGTCCGGTGGATAACGAGCATCTCACCAACGTGACTGGGACCGAATCCCCGCCGCTTCTCTTCGCAGAGACCAACGGGTCGACACCGTTTCGGGTTTCCACCCACGTTGGCGATGTCGGCCACATGCTGGTCGTTGGGCCGACGGGTGCCGGCAAGTCGGTTCTGCTTGCGCTAGTCGCTCTGCAGTTTCGACGCTATGCCGGGGCGCAGGTCTATGTCTTCGACAAGGGCAATTCGGCTCGTGCGGCAACACTGGCCATGGGCGGAGAACACCACGCGCTGGGCGCGGATGGTGCGCTTGCCTTCCAGCCACTGAGCAATATCGGCGACCAGGCTACTCGCAGCTGGGCGGCGGGATGGATCGCCGGCCTCGTTGCCCATGAGAATGTCAGCGTTACGCCGGAGGTAAAGGAGGCGATCTGGTCGGCACTCATCAGCCTTGCCACTGCGCCGGTGCAGGAACGCACGCTGACGGGCCTGTCGGTTCTGCTTCAGTCCAATGGGCTCAAGGCCGCGTTGATGCCCTACACGCTCGACGGTCCCTTCGGCCGGCTGCTCGATGCCGATGAAGATCGGCTGGCTTTGTCGGATGTGCAGTGTTTCGAGACCGAAGAGCTGATGCACAGCCAAGGCGCTGTGCTCCCGGTGCTCACCTATCTGTTCCATCGTCTCGAGGAGCGGTTCGACGGACGGCCGACGCTGCTGATGCTCGACGAGGCGTGGGTCTATCTCGACAACCCTCTCTTTGCCGCCCGCATCCGTGAATGGCTGAAGGTGCTGCGAAAGAAGAACGTGTCGGTGATCTTTGCCACGCAGTCGCTTGCCGACATCGCGGGCTCTTCCATCGCGCCGGCGATCATCGAGAGCTGCCCACAGCGCATTTTTCTCCCCAATGACCGTGCCGTGGAACCGCAGGCGCGGGTGGCTTATGAGCGATTTGGTCTGAACGAGCGGCAGATCGAATTGGTCGCCCGTGCCACACCGAAGCACCAGTATTATCTGCAGTCGCGCCGCGGCAACCGCCTCTTCGAGCTCGGGCTCGGCCCGATCGCTCTTGCGCTCTGCGGCGCCTCTGATCCGGCCACGCAAGCTTTGATCGACAACGTCCTGTCAGAGCACGGGCAGGACAGCTTTGCCTTCCGGTTCCTGAGTGCGCGCGGCCTCGATTGGGCTGCCGAGCTTCTCCAGCAATTCCCTCAACCAGACAAGGAGCAATCGTCATGATGCGGCGCCGCCTTCTCACCAGCCTGATCACCGTTTCCCTAATCGCAAAACCGATGGCCGACTACGTCCAGCCGGCCCACGCCCTGATCGTGTTCGATCCGTCGAATTATACGCAGAACGTGCTGACAGCGGCACGTTCCCTGGAGCAGATAAACAACCAGATCCAGTCGCTTCAGAACCAGGCGACGATGCTGCAGAACATGGCGCGCAACCTTCAGCGCCTGGATTTTTCTTCCGTCGGCCAGCTCACAGGTTCGCTCCAACGGATCGACGGCCTGATGACCCAGGCCAGCGGCCTGAGCTTCGATCTCGACAAGCTTCAGAACCAGTGGCGTGTGCAATATCCGGAAAGCTACGACGCCACAATCAAGGTCAGCGATGTGGCGAGCGCCGCGCGCGAGCGCTGGCAAAACGCCATGCAGGCGTTCCGCCAAACCATGAGCGCGCAGTCGCAGATCGTGGAGAACGTGCGGGCCGACGGCGACCTGGTTACCGATCTCGTCAACCGCAGTCAGGGCGCGGCAGGTGCCCTTGAGGCAAGCCAGGCCACCAATCAGCTGATCGCGCTTTCGACCAAGCAGCAGATCCAGATCCAGACGCTGCTCGCGACCCAGTTCCGGGCTGAAGCCGAAGATGCTGCCCGCAAGGCGCAGTCCGAGGAAGCCGCCCGCGAGACGACGAAGCGTTTCCTGGGCACCGGTACGGCCTATCCCGGCAACTGATCAGCAGTTCTTCAAGACAACGAGGAAGGCGGCGACATGAATGACCTCGGCGTCATTGATCGCTTCATGGAGACTTTTACCCGCTATATTGATAGCGGGTTCGGTCTGCTTTCGGGCGACGTCGCCTTTCTCACCACCATCCTGATCGGCATCGACATCACGCTGGCAGGCCTGGTCTGGGCGTTCGGCGGCGAGCCCAATGTTCTTGGCCGGCTTGTCCGAAAAGTGCTCTATGTCGGCGCCTTCGCCTTCATCCTGAACAATTTTAAGAACCTCGCCGACATCATCTACCATTCCTTTGCCGGGCTCGGCATCAACGCATCGGCCGGCAATCTGTCCGCCGACAGTCTCCTGCGGCCAGGCCGCATTGCCGCGGCCGGCTTCGAGGGCGCCTGGCCGCTGCTCAATCAAGCGAGCCAGCTAGTCGGCTTCCCCGAGATCTTTGGCAACGCGCTGACCATCTTCGTGCTGCTTCTCGCCTGGTTTCTGGTCCTCATCGCCTTCTTCATTCTTTCAATTCAGCTCTTCATCACCATCCTGGAGTTCAAACTCACCACATTGGCCGGTTTTGTTCTGGTGCCCTTCGCGCTCTGGAACCGCTCGGCGTTTCTGGCCGAGCGCGTGCTCGGTAATGTGATCTCGTCGGGCATTAAGGTGATGGTGCTTGCTGTCATCGTCGGCATCGGCTCTACGCTCTTCGGCGAGTTCGCTTCCGCGCTGCAAGGCAAGGAGCCGGACTTGGCCGCGGCCATGTCACAGGTACTGGGCGCGTTGGCGCTGCTTGGGCTCGGCATTTTCGGGCCAGGGATCGCCTCGGGTCTTGTTTCCGGCGCGCCGCAGCTGGGCGCCGGCGCCGCACTCGGAACCACCGCGGCGGCCGCCGGATCAACGCTCGTTGCCGGAGGTGCGACGCTTGCCGGCGCGCGCATGGCAACCGGCGGCGGTCTCGCCGCCGTTCGAGCCGGAACGGCCATGGGATCGGCTGCTTCCACAGCTTGGCAGATGGGGCGTGCAACATCGCCCGAGTCCGGCCTCTCCGGCGTAGCTGCTGGACTGAAGGGCGTTGCCGGTGCAGCTGGCGGCGCCGCGATGCGGGGAATGCGATCTGCAACAGAACCATTCCGGCGCAACGCCGATGCCGGCCGCGATGCCGCCTGGACCTCGACGGGCGGCACGCCGACCGCATCAATGACCGGAAACCCTGCCGCGTCAGGTGCCAATGCCGCGCCGGCGTGGGCGAGGCGCTTGCGTTCCGAACAGACCGCGCGCGCCCATCGCCACGCCGCCACGCAGGCCGTCCGCGATGGCGATCGGGGTGGAAGCGGGGCCAACCCCTCTCTCAACGATAAGGAAGATTAGATGCTCTTCAAGCGACCTGTTCAGCGTTACGGGAAGACGCCCCACCCCGTCACACCATACCAGAAGGCGGCCCAGCTTTGGGACGAGCGCATCGGCACTGCGCGCGTGCAGGCAAGGAACTGGCGCCTGATGGCCTTTGGCTGCCTCGCTCTGGCCATCGGGCTCTCCGGTGGACTCTTCTGGCAGTCGATGCAGGGCCGCGTCGTGCCTTATGTTGTCGAGGTCGACCGCTTCGGTGAAACACGGGCTGTCGCGCCGGCAATCCAAACCTACGAGCCCGACGATGCCCAGATTGCCTGGCATCTCGGCCATTTCATCCAGAATGTCCGCTCCGTCTCCACCGATGCGGTGCTGGTGCGGCAGAATTGGCTCTCGGCCTACGACTTTGCCACCGACCGTGCAGCCCTCTTTCTCAACGAGTACGCTAAGGCCAATGATCCGTTCGGCAAGATCGGCACGCGCAGCGTCTCGGTGCAGGTGACGAGCGTGGTTCGAGCGTCCGACAGCTCCTTTCAAGTCAAATGGACCGAGCAGGTCTTTGAGCGCGGCAGCCTCGCCAGCACAACGCGTTGGACCGGGATCCTCACCATTGTGATCCGGCCGCCGAACAATACCGATCAGCTGCGCAAAAACCCGCTCGGCGTCTTCATCAATGCCATCGACTGGTCGCGCGAGCTCGACAGTGCCGCGCAGACTTCCGTTCCCCCAAAGGAGTCCGCCAATGATAAATAGACTCTCGTCGCTCCGCGCTGCGCTGGTCCTGTCGACGTCGGCTGCGGTCATCTCCGCCTGTGCCTCGAAGCCGGTGCCGCCACCTCAGATTTCCTATGATGCTGCCAAGTTCCAACCGGCGGCAATCGAGAAGGCGCCGGAGAAGCCCGTCAAGGTCGTGGAAGTGCCGAAACCGCTGCCGCTGCCCGGCCAGTTGCAGCCCGAGCCGGGCAAGGCTGCTGAAGACAAGCGCTCGCCTGAAGAACGTGTCGCCGATGCCAACAAGGCGGCGACGCAGCAACCCACCAAATATGGCTATGTGAATGCGGTGCAGGTTTACCCCTTTGCCGAAGGCGCGCTCTACCAGCTCTATGCCGCACCGGAGCGCGTCAGCGATATCGCTCTGCAATCAGGGGAGAAACTCCAATCCGTGTCGGCCGGCGATACAGTGCGCTGGGTAATTGGCGACACCGTCAGTGGCTCCGGCGATGACCAGCGCACCCATGTGCTGGTGAAGCCCTTCGCGCCAGGACTTGCCACCAATCTGGTGATCACCACGGACCGGCGAAGCTATCACCTGCAGCTTCAAAGCACGGATAAGACCGCCATGGCAGCCATCTCCTGGACTTACAGCGAGGACCAGATCATCGCGCTACGCCGGCGCAATGCGCAGGCCGACGCCGCTATGCCAGTGGCGTCGAATGTGGCTCTCGAAAATATTCGCTTCCGCTATTCGATTACGGGCGACATGCCGCCCTGGAGGCCGACGCGCGCCTTCGATGATGGCAGCAAGGTCTATATCGAGTTTCCGCGCCGCATCGATCAGGGCGAGGCTCCGCCGCTCTTCATCGTCGGTGCTGACGGGGACAACCAGCTCGTCAACTACCGCATACGGGGCAACTATTACATCGTCGATCGCCTCTTCGCCGCAGCCGAACTGCGCCTCGGCGCCAAGCAGCAGCAGGTGGTGCGCATTACGAGGACCGACGGCAGGCAAGCGCCGAGGCGGATATTGCTCTTTTCGCGTTCCAGCAGGTGAGGGACGGCCCATGACGGATACTTCCCGCTCCGATGCTCCACCGAAACTCGATCCAGAACAGCTGCAGCTGCGGGCCTCGCCTCGCCGCGCTGTGCGCTTCAAGCGCAGCATTATTGTCGCCATTGCTGCTGTTGGTTCCGGGACCGTTCTAGGCGTCACCATGATGGCGCTGCAGGGACCGGCACTGCGCATCAAAGAGCAGGCTGAAGAGCTTTACAACACTGAGCGGAAGCCAACCGCGGAGGCAATTGAAAGGCTGCCTAAGGACTATTCCGGGATCAAGCCCAAGCCTCCGGTGCTTGGACCACCGCTGCCCGGCGACCTCGGCCGCCCCATCCTTGAGCACCAACGCCAGCTGGGCATCGCGCCGGGCCAGGAGGTTTCGGCGGAGGAGCAGCGCCTTGCACAGCAGGCGATCGAGGCGCGCGAATCGCAAGTCTTCTTCCGGATCGAAAATCGACCCCGGCAAGCAGATGCCGCCGGCAACGGGCAGGGCGGGCGTCCACCCTTTGAGGCAACGGCTCCACAATCCGATGCCGCACGCGATTCAGCTTCCGTTGCACCGGCCGAGGGCGACCAAAACAATCAACAGCGCAAGCTCGATTTTGTCGGCCAGCGGAACACAAGTGGAATCTACAATCTGCATGCACTGCAGACGCCGGCTTCGCCCTATCAGCTGATGGCCGGCAGCGTCATCGCAGCGAGCCTGATCACTGGCATCAATTCCGACTTGCCCGGCCTCGTCGTCGCACAGGTCACCGAGAATGTGCACGACACAGTCACCGGCAGCACCTTGCTCATTCCGCAAGGCTCTCGCCTGATTGGCACCTATGACAGCGTTGTTGCCTATGGACAAAGGCGCGCGCTGCTGGTCTGGCAACGGATACTGCTGCCCGACGGCTCTTCGATCGAAATCGACAATCTGCCGGCGACGGACACCGCCGGCTATGCCGGGCTTGAGGACAAGGTGGATTTCCACACCTGGCAGCTGATCAAAGGCGTTGCGCTGGCCACGTTGCTAGGGGTCGGCACGGAGCTGAGCCTCGGGGAAGAGGAAAGCGACCTGGTCAAAGCAATCCGCGAATCCGCTCAGCAGAACGTCAGTCGAGCTGGCCAGCGCATCACCGAGAAGAACCTCAATATTCAGCCCACGATCACCGTCCGCCCTGGTTGGCCACTGCGCGCCATCGTGCACAAGGATCTTGTGCTACGGCCGTACCCGAATTGACTGGAGTCATCATGACCAATCTGAAACTCGGCAAACTTCCGGATCGGACACCTTCGAAGATCACCATAAGCGTAAGTGCAGACCTGAACCAAGCACTGAAGGACTATGCGGCGCTTTATCGTCAGACCTATGGCGAGTCCGAATCGGTAGCGGAACTGATCCCGTTCATGCTGGCGGAGTTCCTGGAAAGCGATCGAGCGTTTGCCAAGGCCAGAAAGGAAGGGCTCCCTGTCGTCGACATGTCAGAGAAATCGCGGCGGCAGGCAATTTCAGGGTCCGAATAAGTGACAGCGACCAGTGAATCCGAGGGGGCACCTTTCTAGGCGGGCAAATGCATTGAAGCAATTTGCCGGCGGCAAGCCGAAACATAGGGCACAATAGACGAGCTGATCTGCCCCGAACCAATGCCGGCTCTGCGCCCAAATCGGTCATTGGCGTTTGCGCTAGAGCACGTCCTGTTTAATCCGGTTCATATCCTGCGGCTTTGAAGTAGTTGGCGCATTCGGCTGGGGTGAAGAGGTCGACGACCGCGCCGACCGCGTCCCAGAGAGCCTTGATGGTTCTCTCGGCCTTTGCTCGCAGCAGCGCCTTGAGTTTGGCGAAGGCGTTCTCAATCGGATTGAAGTCGGGACTGTAGGGCGGCAAGTAGAGCAGGCTCGCACCTGCGGCCTCAATCGCGTCGCGCACGCCGGCGGCCTTGTGGGCGGGCAGGTTGTCCATGACGACTACGTCGCCCTCCGACAATGTAGGGACCAGCACCTGCTCGACATAGGCCAGGAACACGTTGCCGTTCATGGCGCCGTCGTAGACGAAGGGCGCAGTCATGCCCGTCAGCCGCAGCGCTCCGGTGAAGGTCGTGGTCTTCCAGTGGCCATGCGGCACGCCGGCCCGGCAGCGCTCGCCGCGCGGCGCTCTTCCACGCAGGCGGGCCATCTTTGTGGAGAGGCCAGTCTCATCGATGAACACGAGCTTCGCCGGATCAAGATCGAGCTGGCCGTCGAACAAGTCCCGGCGCCGCTTCAGGATGTCGAGGCGACCCTGCTCCAGTGCGTGCGCGGACTTTTTTTGAATGTCCAGCCGTGACCGCGAAGCCAGGCGCTCAAGGCGCTGCGGCTGATCCGCACTGACTGCTCGGCGACGAGCCGCTCCACCATCTCGTTCAGCGTGATGTCCTTGCGCTCCTCGATCAGCCCGACGATGAAGGCTTCATGCGCATCGAGGCTGGAGGCGCGGCGGCGGCCCTGCGGGCGTGGCGCCAGTTCGCCGATCTTCGCCCGCGCAATCCAGCGGATCGCGCTGGACACTCCCACGCCGAACCGCGCCGCCGCTTGCCGCGCCGACATGCCCTCGTCCGAAGCCTTCAAGACCCGCGACCGAAGATCACCGCTCAATGCTCTTCCCATCGTCCACCTCCATCGAGGTGGATGTTGAATCAGCACAAAACGCAGCCGTCACATCACATCGATTCATCGATCACAGGACGTGCTCTAGAAGAATTGAAAGCAGACATTCACTGCTGACGCGCACGACAGGGCGTCTGGGTTCATTCCCGACTCTTTCTGCGGGATTTCGATAGGGGTGGTCGAATCACTGGCACCACTTGCTTGAGAAGGGATCCTAGATATGGTCACAAGCTGGAAATGTTGAATGGCGCTCACTTGCGCCGTCAGGCGAGAGTTTTCGCAATAGCGAAGAGTGGGATTCAGAAACAAGAATGAACCAGCCTGCCGCATCGCCTGACAAAATGACCAGTATTACCGATCTGATACAGTGGTCGGCCACGCGAGATCACAATGAGGCAGATACGCGCCACAAGGTGATTGATACCGTCCTGCATGAATTCCTAGCTTGGCCGAAGAACCGCGTGGCGACAGAGGAGTACATTCGGCCCGGGTTCGCGGACTACATCCTCAAAAAGGCCAATGGCGACGATCTGATCTTCATCGAGGCAAAGAAGGATGGTGTGTTTTTCGAGCTTCCGGATGCGGCCACTGCTGGCGAGGTATCGAGCTACATATCTATCCAAAAGCTGCTTTCCGATCCAAACATCAATGACGCGATGGGGCAGGTTCGCAGGTACTGCTTTGATACGGGCTGCGAATATGCCTGTATCACGAACGGCATTCAGTGGGTGCTCTTCAAGACCTTCGAGAAGGCAAAGCGCTGGGAAACACTCTCTGCCTTTGTGGTGAGAGACCTCACGTTTTTCGCGAAGGAATACACGCGCGCGGTGAACGCGCTCTCATTCAAGGCGATAACGGAGAACTCTTCGCTTGTTTCCCTATTAACAAGCGCTCCTCCCAAAGACCGGCAGCTCTATTTTCCTAAAGACGACATTCCGGCCTATTCTCACACAATCACCGCCAATCGGCTCGCCTCTACCCTCCGCCCTATAATCAATCACTACTTCGGCATTATTGGGGATGACGACACCGAATTCATGGAGCGGTGCTACGTTTCTCAGAGGGATTCGCAGGCGTCCTACGACGGTATGCGCACGCTTATCCACGACTCTCTCTCTCCCTACTTCCAGTCGTATGGCGTTCAGCAACTCGATGAGACCGGCAAAGGCGGACAACTTGGGGGCAGGCTGACCAAGAACATCAAGAAGGGCCGCAAAGGCGAGGTGCTGGTTCTCTTCGGCGGGAAGGGGTCGGGCAAGTCCACCTTTATCAAACGTCTGTTGCACCACAATCCGCCGCGGTGGCTAAAGGACCACTCGGTGGTCGCGATTGTGGATCTCCTGAAAATACCAGAAGACATTGAGGGTATACGGGTCGCCATCTGGGATATTCTTGTTCGAAGTCTCGACGTTGACCGCATCCTGGAATCGGATCGTTCGACGCTCATCGCGAAGCTGTTTTCCGATCGTTTCCAGACTGCTTCGAAACAGGAGCTTTCTGGCCTGCCGAAGGCGTCCGAAGCATATAATCTGCGACTAAACAATTTAATCAGCGAATGGAAGTTGGACAAAACATACTGCGCGCGTCAGTTGGTGGACTACTGGAAAGATCGGGCCAAAGGCATAATTGTCGTTGTCGACAACACTGACCAGTACGCAGGCCCGACGCAGGATTTTTGCTTCGCTTCGGCGCAGCAGATTGCGGACGAGCTTGGCTGCGTCACGCTGATTTCGATGCGAGAAGAGAGGTTTTATAACTCAAAGATTCACGGTGTTTTGGACGCGTTTCAAAACGCCGGCTTCCATATCAGCTCACCCAAGCCCGCAGAGGTCTTCAAGAAGCGCCTCGCCTACACGGTGGGCCTTCTGGAGAACGAGGCGCGGCGAAGTGACTTCATCCACGGCGCTGATAAAGCGACGGTCGACGACTGCTGCAAGTACCTCAACATTCTCTGTCGAGAGTTCATGGGTACGGCCTCGCCGCTGAACAGCTTTCTCACCGCTTGTGCGCATGGCGATATCCGTCTGTCGCTTGACCTGTTCCGCAGCTTCCTGCTGTCCGGCTACACAAATGTGGAAGAAATGCTCGCAGCCGGCACCTGGAATTTCTTAATCCACCAGGTCATAAAGCCGGTGATGATACCCACCCGCTACTTCTACGACGAGGGGTTGAGCGATATTCCGAACATCTATCAAATCCGGTACGCTCGTCACGGCTCACACTTCACCGGACTGCGAATTCTCCGCAAACTGTCAAAGAACATAGATGGCTCTGCGCCAGCCTATATGTCAGTTTCGGAATTGAAATCGTACTTCGCCGAGACATTCAACATGTTGGACGATTTCGTGAAAAATGCCGATATACTCCTCAAGCATGGTTTCGTGGAATCAAACAACAGGGTGGACGCCTATTCAGATGAAGTGGACTCGATCAAGATCACGAACTACGGGCTCTACATGTATGAAGAGCTCGCCTATGATTTCACGTATCTTGACTTGATTTGTACGGACAGCGCCGTCTTTAACGAGACCGTGAACAACTACCTGGCTGAAGCCGCGCGCCGCGAGTACGGCCTGTTCATCAAGGGAGACCGGTTGGAGCGAGTAAAGGTTCGATTGCACCGCGTCGGCGAATACATCACCTACCTCAGATCGGAAGAAGATCGCGAGCGATCGCTTTATTCGTTGGGTATGCCTGAAACCGAAATGTTTGCGCACAAGTCCCACCAGACATTCCAAGCCGCCAAGACGCGCGTGCTTGCCAGCGCAAAGCGGCAGTCCGATATCCGCGGAAGGCGCCCCCGGGCAGGTCGATAGTCAGACTCGGCGCTGCTTGCGGACTCACAAATCGTCGACATCGAACAGCGTTTCAAATCCGAGATGCTGCAATAATTCGGGCTGTTTCGCTGTTTCCAGAACGTTGGAATGAACTCTCAATTCGGACGATCGCCGCCCACAATTTGAATAGAACTGACGGACACGATTGGGGCCTATGCGTCCTCATGGGTTTGATTGATGAGGAAACCCAAGCACCCATAGACCAGTGTGCGTGGCTTCGATCGAGAAGGCCATCGGAACGATTGGGCAATCGGGAAGAATAGCAGAGATTGGGCCGAAGAGCGGCTTACCGCAAAGTTTTTCGTAGTCCGGACCGTCACGTCACGGCCCCAAGCCGCTCTCCGAAGCGATTGAGAGCGGCAGTGATACCTAGTATCGTCCGCCACATGGCAAGATGCACAGCACCAGTACATGGCCATCGCACAACGAGCGGCGCGGCGGCCTGCCCTACATGCGGTGCCGGCTATGGCTATGGCCGCAACGGCGGCTACGGGTCGTACTCGTCCCCGTCCTACTACTCCCCGTCGGGGAGCGGCGGGGGCGGCCGCAGCAGCGTCGGCAGGTCCGGCAGCAGCGTAAGGCCTCGCTGGTCGCGAGCAGGATCGTCCGTGGTGTACACGGACGCACAGGTGCGGGCACTCGCGCCGGTCCGCAGCAGCGTCGAGATCGAGCGTCCCTGCCGGACAGTCGGGACGTCTTTCTCTGCCACGCATGGGACGCCCGGAGCGGGGCTGCCAAGCAGCTGCACGATCTGCTCGAGTCGCGCGGTGTCTCGGTCTGGTTCAGCGAGAAGGACGTGGCCTTGGTACGCCGTTGCTCCGCGAAATCGACAAGGGACTGGCGAAGTCGCGCGGGGATCGTGCTTGTGACCCCTGCGCTGCCGCGCCGCGTTCATCGCCGACAAAGAGCTTTCGGCACTCCTAGCGCGAGACCTGCTCGTTCCCATTGTGCATGACACGACGTATGAAGCTCTCCGCGAAGTCAGCCTCCTGCTCGGCTCGCGAAGCGGCCTGAGCACTGCAGAGGAGCCGAGGGCAGACGTCGCGGCCAAGCTCGCCGAGCTGGTCGCCCTCCAGGTTTATTGCCGGTGGTTGGCCCGATCTCGCGCGAGCGGTACGGGCGCCGGCGTGGCGGCACTCACCGGACCACCGCGGCAGTGTATTTCCACACACCATTGCTAACACCGCTGCTGCCGTTTCGACCCCTTAAACACGCGTTTGCATGGAACGAGCCGCTGCGCGTCTCGCCGTTAAAGCGCGCGTCTGACCGAGGCTTCAGCGATCCGAGTTCCTAGCGCAGATTTCCGCTATGGGTCGGATGCGGAATGGTAGCTTGGCGCGAGTCCGGACCGAAACCGCACAGTCCGGTATCGGCCACATTGCTGCCGGGCAGGAGCGCGCCCATCTCGGCCATAGCGATGGGCGTCGCCCAGACCTGAAAGCTACTGGTCCGCTGGGGTCGCTGCAGTGTCCTGATAGAGCGGGTAGTCGCGGCGCGCAAATGGCCGCAAGGTATCAGTCTCTACCGCGGTCGCCCCAAGATCACTACGTGCGCTGGGCTTCCGAGCGTTGGATATAGGACGATTCGGGCGACGAGATAGCCTGCCCCTGGTCCATCGAGGGGCTCGCCAATGGCTATTTGGAGCGTATGGGAGTCATCGGCCTCAAACGGGCTTTCATGCGGGAGATCACCTACGAAGGTCTCGACCTCATCGCGTCTGCTGAGGATGAGGTCTACAAGCAGCGGGTCGAAAGCATCCATGCCCATTTCGGCGGCGGCATAGGCGTGTGCCGTTTTCGCCAGCGACCGCAGGTAGTGCCGACGATTGACTTCACCGACCTTCACTGCCACGTGCTTGGCTCCAGTCTCTTCCGCAACCTGCTTGACTATGCTCGCCATAGCCTGCCGATCGACGTAGTTCCAAGGTTGGCCAATTGGCGCCGACCCGGCGCAGCTAGGGTTGAGCAGCTTGGGGAGAGGCGACGACCAGAGGCTGATCATCAAGGGCGCCTCTGCCAAGACGACTCTGCGCTTGCCGAGATTCCGTATAGGTTGACCCTGTTCGTTGACCTCGACAAAATGCATTGGGACGTCGGAAGGTCGATCCTTTCTGTTCCTGGTTGGGGCATCCACCTGCGCCCTGAACACCCCGAGTTGCTTCTTAAGCACCTCTTGCTCGTATTTCTGGATGATCTTTTGGCAATCGGAGCAACAAGACTTCTTGAGGACGAGGCTGTTGGCGCCCAATGCGAAGGGTATCACGTGCTCGTCCGTCAACGGCGCTCCTACGACCCCGCAGTAGATGCACCTGCCCGGGGAGGGAATCCGGCGACTCCGGCGTTGCTCCAGGTCGAATTCTGTTAGGTTCATTGAAACGACATCTCCCCTCACCCGATGGAGGCAATCACGTTTGCAATCGAGAATTCCGAAGACTTCTACAAACTGCTCGTGACGGACTCCGACAAGGTCTGCGCCGACCCGACATCATCTCAAAGATTCTGTTGATGCCCGTATTCTCCCGGCGTCGACTCCAGCAGATGCTTGATGACCTTTCGGCTTATCTCGATCAAGAGAAATTCTGCGATCTCGTTCAGAGACTCGAATCGAAGAAAGTCGATCAGGCACTGCCAGGCGAAATGGAATTGGCGATATTGTGGGCGATTGCGAACACCGGCGACATCGTCGTCGAGCCGGAGTGGTGGGGTGACACCCGGCGGCCGGATGCCGTCTCCGAGACCGTCGTGTTGGGCACGCAAGTTGCTGTTGAGATCGCGGCGGCCACGGATAACTCAATTTCGCCAGAAGAGGCGATGGACCGTGTTGCTCTTTCCATTATCGACTTCTGCAATCGGCTGTCCAAGGGAGTGGGCCACCACCTCTATTTTCGTTTCGGCGAAACCACAAAGCGCGTCGAGGGACGAAGCTTTCGACAAGTCTTGGCACCTTTTGATTTTCAGTTGAGTGAAGAGCTGGGGAAGAGGTTAAGGGAATGGGTACGTGAAGATCGATTTAAGTCAGAGAAAATCACTCTAAGTGAGCTGGGACTTTTGGTAGAAGTGGAGTGGAAGACGTATCGCCAGATCCGATACCATAACATCTGGACATCCTTGCCGCCGCAGGCCTATTCGCTTGAGGAGAATCCGCTTTTCGCGCTTCTTCGTCGAAAGGCAGATCAGCTTCGCGCGGCGACAACAGGAACAGTCCGCATCATCGTCGTCGCCGATGTTGGGTCGACCCTTTTGAACCGCATGGGTAAGATCGGGGAAAATGACCCAGGGGGACGAAATTTTTCCGCGCGGCAGATTATTCACCGCTTTGTCCAATTACATAACCGGAAGATCGACGGCGTCGTGGCATTGAGCCCGCGAAAAGAACTGCGAATGGGGAGTAGCGAACGAAAATGGGTGGCTCGGGGCTTCTATACTGACGTGGGGGAAGATGCGTGTGTGGCGCTCTCGAAAATCCTTGAAGCCTTGGCACTTCCACGCTTCGCTGGATATCAGGTTAGGTCGTTATTCCGTCAGGGCTGTTTTTCGCCGAAGGCAAGGGGATGGTATCTGGGAATGAGTATGGAGAGCAAACTTCGAGATAGGAATCCAAATAGTGGGCGACAGGAAAGCGTGAGAATTCCTGCACGGATGTTCTTGGATCTTATGGCGGGACGCATCACCGAGGCACAATTTCGATACTTCCTCGGTGAAAGAAACGGTGAAAAGAATTTTCTTGCTAGTTGGCTCAACAAGGGCCTGACGATCTCAGGCGCGGAGATGGCTCCACGGAATCTGGATGAGGAGGACGATCACATCATCCTTCATTTCAGTGATGATCCAGTTGCTCGTCCGTTAACAGCCAAGGGATAGACTTAGCAAAGCTGATCCTAAGCTGGAAAATCTCATGGACGGGCGAACTTGTACCAAATCCCAAAATCGTTCACGGAATAACGGAACGACTGCTCTTTGCATATGCTACCCAAAGCAGACCGTCACCTGGCGTGAAGATCCTATGGGGATGGAAGGCGACCAGCGCTCTGCGAGAGTGAAGTCGCCAAACATCACCTGGAGGTCAGCATGCAAGCCAACACCACCAAAGCCCCGGCCGCTATCCGCGTCGTTCTTGCCGCAATATTTGTCTCGTTAGAGCTGTCTCGTTCAAAATGGCTCGTGACTTCGCTTTCGCCAGGTGGGGGCGAGAGAATGTCGAGACACCTCGTGCCGGGGGGGCGACATTCCGGGTTTGCTCGATCACTTCGCAGAGCTGCAACGAAAGGCGGAAGCGCGGACAGGGCAGCGTTTCCGGGTCATATCAATCCAGGAAGCTGGTCTGGATGGATTCTGGATACATCGGGTCCTCGAACGCGAAGGCATCGAGAGTTATGTCGTGGACCCGGCATCCATTGCCACATCGCGTCGCCGCCGGCGGGCCAAGACCGACAGGATTGATGGGGAAGCACTGGTTCGAGCGTTGTTGGCCTACAACCGCGGCGAGCCTCGGGTTTGCGCGATGTTGCGAGTGCCAACGCCGGAGGAGGAAGACCGTCGCCGGTTGGTGCGGGAGCGGAAGGCGCTGACGAACGAGCGGATCAGGCACGTCAACAGGATAAAGGGGCCTTTTGTTCAGCCAAGGTGTGTCCGGATACGAACCGTTGAAAGGCGATCGACGCAAATGCCTCGACGCGCTCATTACCGGAGATGGGCGTCCACTGCCGCCAGCGCTCATGGCGCAGATCAGCCGCGAGCTGGATCGCATCGAGTTGCTGATCCAGCAGATCAAGGATGTTGAAGAGGCACGCGACGCCTTGCTCGTCGCGGCAGATGAGCCAACACCGGCCCTGCTGCTCAGCCTCAAGGGAATAGGTCCGGAGTTCGCGGCCGTCCTGTGGTCTGAGGGATTGTCGCGCAAGTTTGACAATCGACGACAGGTTGCCGCCTACGCTGGTTTGGTGCCAACGCCCTGGCAAAGTGGGCAGATTAATTGCGAGCAGGAGTCTCGAAGTCCGGCAATCCTAGGCTCCGGTCGACGCTTGTCCAGGTTGCGTGGCTCCGGGTGCGCCATCAACCCCATTCCGCACTCAGCCAGTGGTTCAGGGCGCGAGTCATCCAGAATGGTGGCCGGTACAAGAAGACGGCGATCATCGCCCTCGCTCGGAAACTGCTTGTTGCGCTGTGGAAATACGTGAACGCCGGAGTCGTTATAGAAGGAGCTCTCCTGACGAAACTATCAGCGTAGACGCCAATCGATCATAACAGTCTCCAGGCCAATCAGGCCTGGCAGATCCTCGGTAGACGAACCGACGAAACTCATGGCCTCAAACAGCCGCCGTTGAAGAATGGTTTCGTCTCTTGGGTCCGAATCCGCCGCAAGCGGGATCATGGAACAGGTGCATGCGCCCTGACCGAATATAAGGTGGACTGGGTTCGTTCGCGAACCGCGTCACGCAAACGGACCCATCGAATGGATCTGCGGATTGCCCGGAGGTACATGAGAATGTCGACGTGACGCCGTTTGTAGTTGACCATCCCCATATAAGAGTTTCGGGCGCCGGCAGGCGTACGAAAGTCCCCGAGGAAGGAACCCGCGGACCACAGGCGATTGCTATGGGGATTTTTCTTGGTGAGCTCCGCGATTGCCATCATGAGAAAGGGTGCACTGGCGAGCGTCAAATCCATTGCAGTGGCAGACTCGCTTGCAGAAAACGCTTGTACGCCTAATGCTACACCTGTCGTAAGACCAATCGCTGCGACCGCAATCACTAGGGCCCAGGCACCACGGTAGGTCCACTGCCATAGCTTGCCAGCTTTGACTCATCACAGTCTGCATTTTACTCGAACCCCCGACAGGACAACATCACGCCTTGATCGCCTATCAGCATACACTGAAAAATAACTATGTTAACGATTTTGAACACTTAGTTAAGGCGTCTTCTCTCTATTGCCGCAACAAACTTTTTCTGCCCTTCAGATATAGAATACCTCGTCAAAAATGGGGCTAGCAGACCGCGCCGCCCATGGATGGTCTTCGTTGGATCGGTGTAAGCGGAAAGCCCAACAGGCCGTAGCTCGCATTTCAGCTAGCAGAGTGTTTCGCATGCGATCCCATCCTTGTCGCGATCGAGTTTTCCGCCCCAAGAGCAGTTTTGCAGGTACCAGTTGGCTTCGTCGCAGGAACCGATCTGCTTGCACGTTCTCCGCGGCTCGCAAGAATAGCCGCTCTGCGCGAGCAGTTTACGGCTGATGATGCCCAGCGGGCGACTCGACGGTGCCGCGCCGTCGGCGTGCGCAGCGCGCCATTCCCAGGGTGCCTGAAACGTCCCGACCCACAGGCCGATCTTTGAGGCTTGGGCTTGCGCCTGCTGCCCCGCATAGGTGCCCTGGCTGTAGTGAGGCCAATCCAGCGCCTGGCCGTGCTCGACCATCCAGGCGGCCACGCCCGCGCCGTCGGCGCGCCGACAATCGCCGACAAAGCGGTGGTAGCGGTCCCACGTCACGAATGTGCATTCGAGCGGCCTCGACGCGGCCAGGAAAGTGTCCAGCGCTTCGGCCGATCGCCGGCCGCAAGGATACTCGGCGCCATTCGCATCGCGGCACAGCTGCCGGCTCTCTGGCGCGTCGATGCCGTTGAAGCGGACGCGCTGGCCGTGGATTTCGATCGTATCGCCGTCAATGACGGAAGCGACACCGGTAAGCGAGGCGGGCGCCGCCCTTCGTGGGCTGGCCTTTGATGCATCGTCGCTACGTTGCGCGCCCGACGGCGCCAGGAAGGCGGCCACCGCCGCCGCTGCCGTAAGACCGAGCATTGCCGGCACGCTCGCAAGTTGGTGGGGCCGCCACAGCTTGGCACCGGTGGGTCTCTGCCACCGATTGGATCGATATTTGCGGTATGGCCTGCTCATCCGCTACGCCGACCAGCCCGGCCATGCGCTGTCGACCATGGGCAGGCCGGCGCAATAGTAATCGTCAAGGAACCGCCCGGTGGACCGGTCGCGGCAGCGCCAGATAACGCTGTAGTTCTGGCCATAGAATTGGTCCCACGCGACGCCATAGGTTTGTGGTGGCGGTGGCCGGTAATATGTTCCGCCTCCATAGCCGTTGTTGGCAGCGACACCCACGACTGCGCCGCCGACAGCCGCGATCGCTATGCCTGTCGCGACAGCATTGTCGGTTTGCACAAGCCTGGTGCACTTCTCTGCTGTTGCGCCCCTGCGCACTAGAAGGGCCGCTACCCTGCTACGATACTGTTCGTCCGTGCTGCTGGCGAGAACGTGACATAGCGCAACGGTATTCATTGCCGTGAGATCGCTGTCCGACACGACAGTGCTCGTAGAGCAGCCGCTGACGCACAGGGCTGCACTTGCGATGAGTGCTCCAATTTTCATGTGAATTCCCCCAAACAAATATTGGGGCGAGTCCGACCTAGAAGTCCAGAGTTTTGTTTTTCACATTGCTACGATTCACAGCATGCTGCGGCTAGCTGGCATCCACTGCAACCAACTCTTCCGCCGGTCGTTGACTGATGCTGGGTTGATCTCAGCCACTCCAGAACTTGCCCGCTGGCTCAAAACCGGCGGGCTTTTTTCCGCGACGCCGGAAGGCTCTATCTCGCCGCATGTTGTGGTACATCGGCACGCCGTCATCGGGCCGTGCCGTTGACCAAGGTGGTCCCTCCGCCATGGTCGGCCGGCGCAGCCTTGACCGTCCGCGCGGGCCATCCCAATCAAGCCCGCTGGCTTCGGTCGGCGGCTTTTTATTTGATCCCCGGCGCCGTCGGCTTGGATCTAGATCCTCGCCAGTGCCGGATTTGAAGGTAAGCTGCGGCGGTATGATCGCACTTCGCGCGGGACGGACCATTGGTGTGCAGCAAGAGCGCCGAGTTCATTCGGCCAAGATTCTGCACTAGGCCGAGGTAGGTGAAGGCAGATAGCTATCCGGTAATCGCTGAGATATTGGAGATAATGTTCCCCCATGGAGGTGTGTACCAGTATTATAAGTTTCCAAACTTCATGTACGAACGCCGTGGACGAGCTGCTGTGTGCGCTTGCCGTAAATCGCTTCCGCGAGTTCACAGTCGGAGGTTGGCTAGGACCCTAACGCGAGAGCTTCAACGGGCCCCTTCGCGATGAACTCCTCAACGAGACGCGGTTCACGTCCCTGGCCCAGGCCCGCGCGAGGCTCAATGTATGGCGCGCCGATTACAACGGCGCGCGTCCGCACTCGCACATCGGATGGCAGACACCCAACGAATCTGCATCGACCTTCAACCCGCGACGGTCGCTCGCGCTGCGCAACGTGAAACGCTCCGCGCCAGCACCCGTCGCGTCCACTGGCCATCAGGGCAAATCCACCCCCGGAAACGAACTCAAGACTGGATAAAATTTGGGGGAAACGTCAGGGCGGCCATAACTTTGCAGTCTTCAGACGCGAGGCGGCCTACAACAGCGCTGCCCACCATGCTTGTGGCCCGCGACCCACACGGCTTTTCCCTTCAGGTCGTACACTATGCTTCCTTCATGATTACCGATGTCTGCATGACCTTGAGGTCTTCCCGCACCATTTCCGCGGCGAGCTCGCGCACGGATGTCTCATGCACCCAGCCAAGCTTCTCCTTCGCCTTGGTGGCATCGCCCAGGAGAAGATCGACTTCCGTGGGGCGGAAGTAGCGTGGGTCTACCTGGACTAGGCATCTGCCGGTCTCGACATCATAGCCCTTTTCGTCGACTCCCTCACCACGCCATTCGAGCTCGACGCCGACATCTTCGAAAACCCATTCGACGAATTGGCGGACAGGGGTCGTCTTGCCCGTCGCCAGCACGTAATCATCCGGTTGATCCTGCTGCATCATCATCCACATACCACGCACGTACTCACGCGCATGGCCCCAATCGCGTTGAGCATCGAGATTGCCGAGATAAAGCTTGTCCTGCTTGCCGAGGTAGATAGCAGCGGCGGCGCGGGTGATCTTGCGCGTCACAAAAGTTTCGCCGCGCAGTGGGCTTTCATGATTGAAGAGAATGCCGTTGGAAGCATGGATACCATAGGCCTCGCGATAGTTGACCACGATCCAGTAGGCGTAGAGCTTGGCGGCGGCGTAAGGGCTGCGCGGATAAAAGGGCGTTGTTTCGTTCTGCGGTACGGATTGCACGAGGCCGTAGAGCTCTGAAGTCGAGGCCTGATAGAAGCGGGTCTTGTCCTTCAGACCGAGGAGGCGGATCGCCTCAAGAAGTCGCAATGTTCCGATACCGTCGGCGTTTGCTGTGTATTCCGGCGTTTCGAACGACACCTGGACATGGCTCTGAGCGGCCAAGTTATAAATCTCGTCTGGCTGGGATTCCTGAACTACTCGGATGAGATTAGTCGCATCAGTGAGGTCACCGTAATGCAAAATTAGGCGCGGATCGGGATCGTGCGGGTCTTGGTAGATGTCTTCGATGCGACCCGTGTTGAAGGAAGAGGAACGTCGCTTAATCCCATGAACGACGTAGCCTTTTTCCAGCAGAAGACGGGTAAGATAGGCACCATCCTGTCCCGTTATGCCCGTAACCAGAGCAACTTTCCTGTTCTCGCCCATTTTCTTCCTGCTCTATGGTAGTTGAAGTTTCGAATCTGGCTCGCACACCGCCAGCAAACTGCGGCCCGCCCCATACCCTATGGTAGGATTTCGACAGATGCGGCGCGGAGCTCGTCATTGACAGTGTCAGCCAGCGAGCACACCTGCTCCTGCTTCGAGGCAGAGCAAAACAGAGTCTCGCCGCTAACCTGCCTAAGTCGCACATGCGGCCTGAGTGCCGAACTCAGCTCACGGGGTGAGCGACATAGATTTCAGTCACGTCGCACCCGATTTGCTCATCAATCAGCGAGTGAGGACGCCCTTCTGGGATTCTACGTCCGTTCTCAAGCACGCACAGTCGGTTGCATAGCCGCTCCGCTTCTTCCACGAAGTGGGTGGCCAGTAGAATCGTCTTGCCCTGCGCCAACAGGGCAGTAGCCGTTCCCAGATAAAATAGCGGGCATGTGGGTCCAAGCCGACACTAGAACTCCACCTTACCCTCTTTTGCGCTAACCAAGTAATCTTTGCCTGCTTCAGCGTCTTCTAATGGAAATTGTTTTGATCAGTGAAATCGATTGTTTGGATGAGGTGCATCCATAAAATGGATTGTTTGACAGGGCAGGGCGGCACCATCGGCGGCACAAAGTCGTGGGTGCGAGGTTTCGCTCCGCGCGAAGACAACGTTCGTGTCAGTGGGCGGCTTCGGGCGAACCGCACATCTGAGACGGCGGCGAAAAGCGCGGGTAGGGCATCACATATTGACCTCCATGAATTTCGGGCGGCGAGCCGGAAAACGGTGGCTGGGCTTCAACGATGGGGGGACGAAGCGACCATCAAACTGTGTTTCATACTGTAGGCGATTCGCAGTGCGGCGACTTTGAACGGCTGCCTTTGCCAGCCCTCGCCATCGCATCCGGCGAAGGTCGTAGCTTCGTTTCCAGGTACCGAAGATCTTCTCGAACCGACTACAAATTCTGTGGATCGGTTGGTTCCAGGCGTCGAGCTTTCGGCCTCGTCGCGCCCCCACATAGCGGTTGCGACGATGCGCGGCCTTCCACCCTTGGCGCGCACCGCGTCGCCGAGATGATTGCCTCGGTAGGCGCTGTCGGCAAACACTTCGCCGGGATTGTCGGGCAGAGCATCAGGAACGGCGTTGCCGTCCTCGGTGTGGGCGCCGTGACGGCGATCTCCTCGACAAGGGCCGTATCGGCGTAGGCACCGAAATGGGCTTTGAAGCAATGAAACGCTGGTCGGCCCTTGTGCTTGACCCAATGGCCCTCTTCATCATCTTCGCTGGCCGAGGCGATGATCGCCGCATCGACAGGCGTGCCGATCTTCACCTGGATCGCTGAACTGGCGGGTGATCTCGGCGAACAACAGGGTCATGAACCTCAAGGGCCTGTCGAAAACGGACGAGAGCGGGTTCGCACAGGTGTCGGCTCTGACACCGAGAACCCGCAGAACCGTCGGAACGATCCTCCACGTGGCTGCAGACGCCAAAATTCCTCTCTCGGCCATCGTCGCACAGCATCGCGTGCCAGTCGCTCAGTCCAGCCGGCTCGAAAGCTATCCGGCAGGAGTTGCGCCGTGTTGGCGCACTTGAAAGCGTCAGAGGGCGCCGTGTCGCATCTTTCGATGGGACCGGACGCCATGATGGCCATAAATGACGTGGATGGCCTGTGCCTGACATTCGACGGCTGGCGGGTCCTGCACATCCGTCCTTCAGGAAACGCCCGCAAATGACATGTTACGTTGAGGCAGTTAAGAATTGGACTTGAAAAAGGGACTTTGTGGACTGCCTCGACCGGCTGTTTCGCTTAGCAAAGCGCGGCCCCCACGTCAGCAGAGGCTCATGGTCAAGGAACGCCTAAGTATCCATCACATGGATGGGCCACATTCACGCAATCAATTTTACACATGTCGCCGGGCGCATTAGAGAACGCTGAATTTAAACCGGAAGCGAGTGTACCCGGCGTCAAGATTTGCGAGCGTCACAGAGATAAGGATAGGCAGTGCTGAGGGAGCTCTTCTGCCCCACGCGCAGCCTCTACCAAATCGCCCGGCGTAACGGTCGACTAGTATCGATTAAGAGATCCCAAGCCAGATGCAACCTCGTCTCTGAAACGAGATTTCCGAAAATGCAGGTCAGTGGATTGGTAAAGCGCAGGTTCGTCGTCTCTCAGAGGCGTACGGGGTTCGGTGATTGTCTGTGGTCGCTGGCGGCCGCTTGGCGCTACGCTCAGCGGTCGGGACGAACGCTAGCCGTCGACTGGCGCGGGTCCTGCTATCTCGACCAACCCTTCGCAAATGCCTTCCCGGTGTTCTTCCAACCGATCAATGACATCGCTGGCGTACCGGCTATTTGCGACGACCGGATCAACGACTTTTCCTTCCCGGGTCCATTCTTCCCGGAGTGGTGGAATAGGCCAGCGATCGACTGCCTTTACCGCCCAGATGAGCAGATTTTCCAAGAGCGCGACGAGTTGGGCGAGCTCTTTCAGGCCGAACACGATGTCGAAGCGAACACAGTAGTGTGTGACGCTTGCTTGATGTGGCGCTGCGATGAGGATGCCGAGCGGCAGGTCTTCCAGAGTGTCAAGCCTCGGTCTGAAATTCAAACACGCATAGATGCCATTTACCAAGAATGTTTTGAGGGGCACAGCATCATCGGGGTTCATGTTCGACATGGTAACGGTGAAGACATCATGGACCATGCGCCTTACTGGGCCGATCCGGAGTTCGCCGTTCGACAAGTGTGCACTGCGGTTGATAAGGCTAAAGCGTTACCGCACCCCAAGCCTGTGCGGCTGTTCTTGTGCACGGACAGCGCGCAAATCCTGGATCACCTGTCGGCCAGGTTTCCCGATCTTCTCACCGTCCCCAAGCATTTCCGATCCGATCAAGACGGCCCCTTACACACTGCAGCACTTGGGATGGACGGCGCAATTTCCGCCCTCGTTGAGATGTATCTTCTCGGGCGCTGCGATACTGTAATTCGGTTTCCTCCGACGAGCGCCTTTACACGATATGCACGCCTTTTCGTACCACGCGTAATTGAGTTCGATCTGAAGGAGCCAAGTCGTTTGATTTTGATAGAAGACAGCCAAAGAATCTCTGGTCTCAGTTAAGACCCGTCACCTGCACAATTCGGCGGATGCAACCAACAGGCATAGTTGAATGTCCATTTCTCATCGAGGCCATGGAAGCGTCGTACGATACCGATAGCGTCGTCATCTGAGGCCGTTCGGCAACGCGCCAGAACTTCGCTGTTACTCGGAGGCCGCAGACCAAGCCAGAGCGACGGCGATCGTGACGCTAACGCTCGAAAGGGCGCGGGCAATCACTCCAGAGACGAAATCGAGGTTGTTATATGAAAGTGGTTCCCGTCATCATCAGCGGCGGAGCCGGATCGCGGCTATGGCCCGCCTCAAGGCAATCGCACCCTAAACCTTTCCTCAAAGTGGCAGACGGGCATTCACTGATGCAGCACACTGTGTTGCGCGTCGGTTCGATAAAGGGCGTAGTGGAACTCGTCGCCGTGACATCTGGGGAACACCTCTTCCTTACCAAGGACGAGTTCGACGAACTAGATTCCGTGGTCCTGCCACGCACCTTTCTGCTCGAGCCTGAAGGCCGGGATACGGCCGCAGCCGTTGCGGCAGCCGCCATCCATGCCAAGGCAACGCAAGGCCCTGACGCGATTCTATGCGTCTTCCCAGCCGATCACATGGTTGGCAACCTGCCTGCATTTTTAGACGTCATGTGCCGGGCCATCGAACATGCGAAGCTCGGGCGGATCGCCACATTGGGCATCACCCCAACCAGACCGGACACGGCATTCGGCTATATCGAAGCGGATGGTGAGAAAGTCGTCCGTTTCGTTGAAAAACCGGATCTGGACACAGCCAAAGCCTATGTCGCGTCCAAGCGCTTCTTCTGGAACGCCGGCATTTTCTGCTTTAGCGCACAAACCATGCTCGACGAGATGGCATCGCATTGCCCCGCGGTGATCCAGGCCGTCTCCGACAGCTACGAGAACGGCCGCTTCAGTCAAGGCGAAGGCTTTGCCAAAATCGAACTCGCGCCTGAGCATTTCGGCTCCGCCCCGCGAATCTCGCTCGACCACGCTGTCATGGAGAAGACGAACAAACTTGCCGTGGTTGCCTGCGACATGGATTGGAACGACATCGGATCCTGGAACGCAATGGCCGATTTGATCGCCCCCGACCAAAGCGGGAACAGGATACGCGGCGATGTGCATATGGTCGACACGACCGGCAGCTATGTGAGCTCCGACAAGCGCGTCATCGGCACGGTCGGTGTCAGCGATCTGGTGATCGTCGATTCCCCGGACGCTTTGCTCGTCGCATCCCGCGACCGCGTTCAGGACGTCAAGAAGCTGTTCGAGGGCCTCAAGGCTTCAGGACATGAAGCTCACCTGGTCCACAGCACGGTACACCGGCCGTGGGGTACCTACACGGTTCTTGAGGAAGGCGAGCGCTTCAAGATCAAACGCATCGAGGTGAAGCCCGGTCGGCGGCTGAGCCTGCAGATGCACTATCATCGTTCGGAGCACTGGGTCGTGGTCAGCGGCTCCGCGAAAATCGTCAATGGCGAGCAGGAGTTGTTCCTGGCGACAAACGAATCAGCCTACATCCCCTGCGGCCATAAGCATCGGCTGGAGAACCCAGGCAGAATTGACCTGGTGATCATTGAAGTGCAGAGCGGCGATTATCTCGGCGAGGATGATATCGTTCGCTTCGACGACGTATATGGTCGAACGTAGATTTCACCCGCGTGACGAGAACGGTCAACGTGTCGCTGACTAATTACCACTAGGAAGCCCGTCTGCCCACTCAGGACCGGATGCTTGTGGAATCGGGAATTGACCAAGTCAGCGGCGAATGACCGCAATCGGCATCAGGGGTGGGACAAATCAACCGGAAAAGACCGGAGAGCATAGTAACGCAACACAGTCCCACTGTCGAATAGCCTTTGATATTTCTGACTTTCCAAGCACCCTCAGGGCCCACCAAAATTATATCAATGGCTTATGGCCGACTTCGCTCTGAAGTGGGCCAAATCGACCTCGCTATCCCCGCAGCACTCAGTTCGATTGTTTTCGCATGAAAACGAGCAAGGACCGGGGGAGGGCGATCTTGTGCTGGCTTCTATGTCCAATCTTGCTCCTGTCCGTCGTCAGGTTGTGTGCAGCCACATAGCGCGGCTATCGCGAGGCTGGAAGGCCTCCGATCGATAGGTGCGGCGAACGGCGGCAACGAGGTGCGAATAGGATGGCTGAGCGTATGATCGAGAATACCGCAGTTGCGGTCTAGCGCGAAATGCAGCGTCTGTGACTCATCGGTCATTGCAGCGGGAAATCATGACCCTAAGCCGCCCTTCATCAGCCCACCAGCGCCCAGAAGAAGGCGAAGATCCGTCACAATGCCTACCTGTACCAAGGCTTCAAGCAGTTCACCGCGAATGTGAAGACCGCCAGCCATTGCTTCTTCATTTTCGGCCATTCGCTCGCCACGAATGACGACCACATCCTTAACCGCATAGCGCGTGGCAAGTTTCTCTATGGTGAACCAGCATCCGCGGATAACCAGCGGATCATGAACCACGCGAACGAGCTAGCGGTGCAGCGCAACGAAAAACCGCCGCTTGATGTCGTCTTTTATGATGCTGCTACAGTTCATGTCTGGGGTTTAGGCTTAGAAGCGGAATGACTGCCAACCAGGTCATCGAGCCGGAAACTGACCGGCCGGTCGGCCCAAAAATGACATTCAGTTGCCTCCAGCCTTTCGACACGAGCCACTTCACGATCTCGCGATTGCCAGCTAGCGGCTTGTTGCTCGAGCTGCGCGATCCTAGTCTGTGGTCGCTATGCCTCAGCAAGAAGAGTCCGGTTCCTAGCCGGGCGGAGGCGCAACGAGATAGCCAGCTCAGGACAAGGAGAGCAAGCCATGGTCGCTTTTACCCTCAATGGCGAGGCGCGAACACTCGACGTCGATCCAGAGATGCCGCTGCTCTGGGCGATCCGTGACGGCATCGGACTCACAGGAACGAAATTCGGTTGCGGCCTTGCCCAGTGCGGCGCTTGCACGGTTCACGTTAACGGCATGCCGACGCGCTCGTGCCAGACCGCAGTCGGCGACATCGAAGGAGCCTCGATCACCACCATTGAGGGCGTGTCGGGCAAGATCGGCGAAACGGTCCAGGCCGTGTGGGCCGAGTTCGACGTACCTCAATGCGGCTATTGCCAGTCTGGCCAGATCATGTCGGCCGTGGCCCTCCTGACAGCGACGCCGAAGCCGACGGACGATGATATTGATTCGGCGATGAGCGGCAATCTCTGCCGCTGCGCCACCTATCATCGGATCCGCGCGGCCATCCACGAGACCGCCAACCGGCTGGAGACTTGAGGCATGTTGCAGTTTCTCCCGAAGCATAATGCCGTGGGGCCCACGCGCCGCCAGTTCCTCCTCGGCACGGCCGTCACCACCGCGGGCCTCGCCGTGGGCTACCGGCTAATGATGGCCGCGCCCGCCAACGCACAAACGACGCCTGCAGCGGTCCAGGCGAACCCCTTCCAGACCTATGTCGAGATCACACCGGAGAACCGAATCGTCATCCACTCGTCGCAGTTCGAGATGGGACAAGGCTCCTATTTCGGCATCGCCACCCTGGTTATGGAAGAGCTCGACGGCGCCTGGGCGCAGGTCCACGTGGTCGGCGGATATGGCAATACCGCGCTCTACGGCAATCTCGCCTGGGGCGGGGCCGCGCAGGGAACCGGTGGCTCCACGTCGATGAGCTCGTCGTGGGAGCGCTACCGCAAGGCGGGTGCTGCCGCACGGGCCATGCTGGTGGCGGCCGCGGCGCAGCGGTGGGACGTGCCAGCCGGCGAGATCACAGTCGCTTCCGGGGTCGTGTCGCACGCCTCAGGGATGCAGGCGCGCTTCGGTGACCTGGCTGAAGCCGCAGCGGGAATGCCGGTTCCCGACGACGTGCCGCTAAAGCCGCGCGACAAGTGGGCCCAGATCGGATCGGACAGCCTCAAGCGCTACGATTCCGCCGGCAAGACCAATGGCGCGCAGACCTACACGATCGACCTCAAGATGGATGGACTCAATACGGCCGTTATGATCCATCCGCCGAAGTTCGGCGCTGAGATCGAGAGCTTCGACGTCTCCAAGGCCAAGGCACTCGACGGCATTGTCGATGTCGTCCAGACGCCGCGCGGCATTGCCGTGGTCGGCAGGGACATGTGGACGGCGCTCAAGGGCCGCGATCTCGTGGAGGTGACCTGGAACGAAGAGAAGGCCGAAAGGCGCGGCACGGCCGAGATCATGGCCGAATACACTAAGGCAGCAGACGATCCGGGCGCGGCCACCGCGCGCGACGACGGTAACACTCCAGCAGCGTTGGCCAGTGCTGAGAAAGTCATCCAAGGGCACTACGAATTCCCCTATCTTGTCCATGCTTCGATCGAGCCACTCAACGCGGCCGCCCGAATCAACGAAGACGGCACCATCGACGTCTGGGGCGGACACCAGATGCCCGACCTTTATCAGGCGGCTGCCGCTCAAGTAGGCGGCACCACGCCGGACAAGGTGAGGCTGCACGTAATGAAGACCGGCGGCAGCTTCGGCCGCCGAGCGGTCTCGGACGCAGATCTCATTATCGAAGCTGTTTCCACAGCGCGTGCACTGGGACCCGGCAAGCCAGTGAAGGTGCAGTGGACCCGCGAGAACGACATGCGGGGTGGGCGGTACCGGCCGGCCTATGTGCACGCAGTCAAGGCGGGGCTCGACAAGGAAGGCAATGTCGTCGCTCTCCATGACCACATCGTGGGCCAATCGATCGCGGGCGGTTCGCCCTTTGCGGCGATGATCGAGAACGGCATCGATCCGACCTCCGTGGAGGGCGCCACCAACCTGCCCTATGCGATCCCGAACCTGAAGGTCGAGCTGACCACCACGGACGTGAACATCCCAGTGCTGTGGTGGCGTTCGGTAGGCTCCACCCACACCGCTTACGCAATGGAAACCCTGATTGATGAGCTCGCCGCCGCTGCGAACCGTGATCCGGTCGACTTCCGCTTGTCGATGCTCGGTCACCATTCACGGCATGCCGGCGTGCTGAAATTGGCTGCTGAGAAGGCAGGCTGGGACAAGCCTCTGCCGGAAGGCCGTTTCCGCGGCGTGGCCCTGCATGAAAGCCTCTCGACCTATGTCGCCGAGGTGGTGGAGATCACCTTCAACGATGGAAATGATTTCAAAGTCGACCGCGTCGTCTGCGCGGTAGATTGCGGCACCGCGATAAATCCTGACCAGATCCGCGCTCAGATGGAGGGCGGTATCGGCTTCGGGCTAGGCGCGATCCTCCAGGAGGAGCTGACCCTGACGGGCGGTGTCGTAGACCAAGAGAACTACGACACCTATATGCCGCTCAGGATCGAGCAGATGCCGCGCGTCGAGGTGCACATTGTGCCGTCCGACGAGCCGCCCACGGGCGTTGGCGAGCCGGGTGTGCCGCCGATCGGCCCGGCCGTCGCCAACGCGCTACGGGCGGCGACGGGCAAGACGATCCGCAAGCTGCCGATCATAAAGAACTTGTCAGCATAGCCGGGAATGACACCATGAAAACGGCCGCAATGAAGATCGCGGTCGTAGGTCGTTTTTGAACGCCTCCTGACAGGCGATCACCTCCATTCGATCAATTTTCCGGCGGCTGCCCGGTCCACTATCCGGTTTAGAGACGGTAACCCGTGTTCTGAACGACCGCAGACGGTCGTTGGTGCTGGTAGCACTGAAGAACCGCTTTCGAGACGCAAATGCCGCACGAAAATGTCTCGAAAGGGTCACGCTAGAGACTTTTGTACCCCCTATTGCATGTCTGCTATCGCTTTCTGGGCGCGAGAAGGGGCCGGTTCTCTGACGGCCCCATAACAGGACATTGATGTCTTCGCGCTGAGCGTCAGCAGTTGGCTCTACCGCGACCTTTCTCAGGAAGGCTGCACACCGACGCGATCTTCCTTTCACCTTGCGCAAACCTCCCTTCCGAGTGAGGCGTTCAGTGCGTCGGCTTGGTGGACTGAGGCACTTCTGAGTGGGACAACAACATTGAAAAATATTGGAAAAGATTTGAATGCTCTGAAGTCCCACTGATCTCTTACCAATTGATTTTTATAGCTTTCTGAATACCCTCCGGGCCCACCATTGGCTTTTGTGGCCGTTGATTTAATTGGATTTTTTGGCCATTTTTGTCCCACCTCTTTCAACCCCCTCAGAAAGTGGGACAATTTTGTTCTCTTTTCGATCGATAACCAGCAGGTATTTCGCCGCTCTCGCTACCTTCCGGCGACGCGCTTTCTTGATGTAGTGGTCGGGCTGCTGGTACGTAGTCCACCCATATATCGCCTTCAGCTGCTCGTGCGTCGCGCCGTTCTCAGCGGCGATCGTCGCGCCGGCCTTGCGAATTCCATGAGCACTGCAGTGCGGCAGCTCAGCTTGATCACACCACTGGCGCATCTTGTTGCCCAGACCGTTCTCCGAGAACGGGCGACCATACTCATTGACCAGGAAGGTCATCTGGTCGGAGGGCGTGTGCTCAAGTTCCGCCTCTAGTTCGGGCAGAAGCGGGAGCTCCACCAACACCGCATCCTTGTTACGACTGGTCTTCCCAGGCTTAATTCTGATCCACTTCTCCCACTGCTCGGTCTCCTCGTTGTAGACGAGCGTGATGTGCTGTCGACCGAAGATCGCGACGTCGGACAACCGCAGGCCAGTAAACATGAAGATCGAGAGCGCACGTCTGGCTGCGGTACCCAGCGGATGCCGCTTCTCATATTGAACGATCTCCGACACGTCCCATGGGTGCCAGCCGTCGCCGCTCTTTAGCCGTCTGATGCCGCGGGCGGGATTGGAGTCGACGCCCGGAATCTCTGTGTCCTTTGCCCACTCAAACATCGCGCTGATGGCTTTTACGATATTGTTTGCCGCGCCAAGGGCGTCGAGCCTGGTGTCCCTGATCTCCTTAACATGAGACCGTTTCATACCGGCGAATGGCAGAGATCCCTTGGTGGGATACTGAGGATCCGGGTCACCTTCGAGGGGATGAGGTAATTCGCATACGCGCTCCAGAATTGCTCGTCGGCGCGCCATAGTGTCTTGGGTGATTTCCGTGCCGCCCCGACGGTAATACTCCTGGCAAAGCCACAGCAACGTGCCTTTCTTCGCTGGCTCGGAAGCCTTGGGGAGGCGCCGGCAAATCTCGGGAAGAGTGCCGGGCCGAACATAAGTGACCTCGGCGCGCGCGCACCGCAGTTCCTCGAGGAACTCGTCGCTGCCGGTCGGTTCACGGAGCCGGACCTTCTTCCGACCCGGTGCGCGAAAATAGTACCGATCATTGCCGTGGCGATCAGTGTCCTTCACTACGCCCTTAAGATCGACCTTCACGGGCTCATCCGTCATGTTCGTGGTTTTCGATCCCAAGGATTGTCTAGTGGCGGCGAATCTTCGTCAAGCTTTGGTGCTCCTCCGATTTGGCGGTGAGGGAGCTTTCGAAACGCCAATATAAGTTCCTCGACGTCCCAAACAATGCGCCCCTTGCTCGGCATTCGTGGCTGCGGCATCCGGCCGTCCTGGACCATTTCATCAAAGGTCGTTGAGCTTACGCCGATGAACGTCGCAGCCTGCTCGCGATTGATTCCTACCGGCGGGAGCGAGGGCGGCAAGACGCTCGGGGTGCGCAGCATCGGTTTAGTCTAGTGCGTTGAAAGCGCGTCTTTGGCGCCTGCCTGTCTTTCTATGCACCTGTCCGAATATTGCAGACGCTCAATCATGTCCTGGCCCTGTGCTTGCAGGCTCACCCTAGGTCTCCAGACCTAGGATCGCTCAAGACACCGGACTCTTTTCCAGCCTTTGTGTACGATGATGGGTATCTTAATGCGCTTGAGGCCAAGAACTGAATGGGCGGCGACTTGCAAGGGCAAAATGACCGCGGAACCACGTATCTGACTCAGAGGCGCAATCCAACTGAGGAACGCATGATTGTGTTTTCAGACGGTTGTGACTCTCATGCATGCGTAACAACGACCAACAAAATATTTCTGTGGATCACTTTCATTCCTCATGGAATGCGCGACTGATTTGGTCCGACAGCGGCTTCACAAAATAAGAAAGCGCCGTACGCTCGCCCGTCTGGATCATCGCTTCGGCCGGCATGCCGGGCACGAGCGTCAGGTCCTTGAGCTTCGTCAGTTCCGCATGCGGAACCGACAGACGCACCAGGTAATACGAAACGCCGTTTTTTTCGTCCGTCGCCAGATCGGCTGCGATCCGGCTGACATATCCGTTCAATACCGGCGTGGTCCTCAGATTGAAGGCTGACATCCGCAGCACGGCCTTGTGACCAAGCTGGATTTGGTCGATGTCCTTCGGGGTGATTCGTGCTTCAAGCGCAAGATCGTCGCCTTCCGGCACGATTAGCATAATCGGATCGGCGGGCGTGATCACTCCTCCGACCGTATGAACTGCGAGTTGTTGAATGGCGCCTGACTGCGGCGCGACAATATCGATCCGTCGCAGTTCCTGTTCAGCCGCCACCTTGCGCTCAACATACTCCCCAACCTGCGCCTGAACCTCTCTGAGCTCCTGGCCGACTTCCGTCTTGAAATCCGGATCGATCTGCAGGATCTGGAGGCGCGTTTCGGCTATGCGGGCTGCCGTCTGTGCCTGATGTGCAATCTTCTCACCGCGTTCGCCGCCGAAAGTGGCAACCTGCGTCTTCAGGCTGTTCAAGCGTTGGTCCGAGACAATGCCTTGGTCGCGCAGCCCACTCAGGGCAGCAATTTCCTTTTGGAGAATCTCGGTGCTTTTCTCAGAAGCGATTTCCTGCGCCTTGAGCCCCTCGATCTCGTGCTCATATTGAGTGATGCGTTCCGCTAGCTGCGCCTGCCTTCCGTCGCGGGATTGTCTGCGGAATTCGAACAGCCGCGTCTCGCCATGTACTGCCGAAGCTACGTCCGGAACATCTCTGCGGGCGAGCAGCCAGTCCGGGAAGGCGATCTCCGCCAGATCGTCACGCTCAGCTTCGAGTCGTGCCAGGTTGGCGGCCAGCTCATCGAGCCGCTTGGTGACTACAGCGAGAGTGGCGCGCGTCTGGGTGGCGTCGAGCCGCATGAGGATGTCGCCGGCTTTTACTTTATCACCTTCGCTCACCAGGATTTCTCCCACCACCCCGCCGGTCGGGTGCTGCACCTTCTTCACATAGGAATCGACGACAAAGTGTCCGGACGCGACAACCGCACCGGAGAGATTCGTGAAGGCCGCCCAAGCTCCGGCTCCTCCAACAAAGATCACGCTCGCCAGAAGGCCCGCCACCAGGTGCCGGCGAATGGAGCTGGAAACGTCATTATTCTGATGAATGCCGGCCACCGGGATCCTCCATGTCAGCGCGCTCTCCCACGTTATCCTGTGTAGACTCGATGGCCTTGACGCCAGCGCCTGGTGCCATCGCTGCCCTCTTCAAGACTTTGGAAAGCGCTTCATCACGCGCACCGAATGCTCGCTGCCGTCCACCTTCCATGACCAACACAAAATCCACGGCGCGGATGGCGCTCGGCCGATGGGCGACGACAACCGCAATGCCCTTGCGCCCGCGCACGGAGGCGATCGCCTTGACGACCGCAGCCTCGCCTTCCGCATCGAGATTGGCATTGGGTTCATCCAGCACAACAAGGAAAGGGTCTCGATAAAGAGCACGGGCAAGACCGATACGCTGGCGCTGCCCGGCGGAAAGTGCCGATCCGGCCTCACCAATCGGAGTTTCGTAGCCGTGCTCAAATCGGAGGATCAGTTCGTGCGTGCCCGCTGCTTTCGCCGCGGTGACAATAGCCTCAGGGTCAGGATTATCTTCAAAACGAGCGATGTTTTCGGCAATGGTGCCGTCGAACAGTTCAACACCTTGCGGCAAATAGCCGATATGACGGCCTAGCGCTTCCCGGTCCCATTGATCGAGGCTTGCGCTGTCGATGCGAACCTTTCCGGCGACCGGCGCCCATGCGCCGACGATGGCGCGCGAGAGTGTCGACTTGCCCGAACCCGATGCACCGATGATCCCGAGTGCGCTTCCCGCCTGAACGGCAAACGCAAGGCCGGTCACGGTCGGCTTCCTTTCGCCGGGCGGAACGATTATCACGCCTTCGAGGCGGAGTTCGCGTTCAGGTGCAGGCATTGGCATAACAGGAGCGGTTTCAGGAACCTTTCCCAGGAGGTCCTCCAGCCGCGCCCAACCCTGGCGCGCCATGAGGAAGGGTTTCCAGCTTGAAATGGCCAGATCGACCGGAGCCAGCGCACGCCCCATCATGATCGAACTGGCAATCATGACCCCGGCCGTAGCCTCCTGCCTGATGACAAGGTACGCGCCGACGGCAAGAATTGCCGATTGCAGCAGCACGCGCAACGACTTTGCAATGCCACCCAGCCCACCTGCCACGTCCCCAGCTTTCCGGTTGGCGGCCAGATACTCGGCATTGGCCTTGTGCCATCGGGCAGCGATCCGCTTTCCGAGACCGAGAGCTTGCACGACCTCGGCATTGCAACGCGCTGCTTGCAGTAGGCCATTGCGCACCATGTCGTGGGCAATGGTCTCGCGTATCGGCCGTTGCGAGAGAGTGTTGGTAAGAAGTGTCAGAGATGTGAGACCGATCGCCCCGATAAGTGCCGTCATGCCGATCCAGAAATGAAGGAGGAAGCAAATGGCAAGATAAAGCAGCATCCATGGCAGATCGAAGAACGCTGTCGGACCGTTTCCACCTAAGAATCCGCGAATATTGTCGAGGTCGCGAAGCGGCTGCAAGCCGTCGCCCGGCATGCGCGTTAAAAGCGGAAGGCGAACGATCGCATCGTGAACGCGTCCGGAAAACTGTTCATCGAAACGCTCGCCAATCCGCAGCAGCACGCGGGCGCGCAAAACGTCGAGCAGGCATTGGAACGCATAAAGCCCTGCAGCAAGCAGGACGAGCCCCACTAGCGTCGATACGCTGCCACTTGCCAGAACGCGGTCGTAGACCTGAAGCATGAACAGCGGCGAGATCAGCGCAAGCACGTTGACCACGCCGCTGATCAACAGAATTCCCCAAATAGCGGAAGTCAGAGGGAAAGGTCTCAAAGCTGAATCCTTCAAGGAATGGTTACTCACGTAGGTCTCCGTGAGGATCTGGCGACCCAGCTCCCTATATTGCTCCCCGAGCGGCAACCGACTCGCTGATTCAGGATCAGTGCTCCCGCCGAATATGTTTGGCTTGGCATCTAATGGAGCGGGTCAACAACAACACCGTCCGGCTGAAGGTTTGGAAGGGCAACGTCATCGTGGCCGGCCGCAAGGGCCCGAACAGGCTTCCGCCTCCACGCGTTCAGGGAGATTTCGGTGTACGACCAGCGCGACGTGCAGGGCTTCGTCAAGCTGTACACGCTGCGACTGCTCCCGGGCGCCCCGGCCCATCGCAAGTAGCGGAGACGGAAAGCGCCCGCCCAGGGGGGCAGGGCGCTGTTCCGTATGGGTTTTCTGGATCAAACGAAGGTGAAGTCCGACGCGGTCAGGCCTAGGTCGGCCACGGTGACCACACCGCCCAGGTGGGCGAACTCATGCCCGTTGTTCTCGGCGGTGACATAGGCCAGAGTTGCGACTCTGTCGCTGTAGCTGCTTTGGTAGACAATGATGTCGCCGGCGTGCTCGCCGGAGATCGCACTCGCGGCTTCAGAAGCAGAGTTGAAAGATTCGCCAGTGATCACCACGACGTGTTCGCCGTTCGCACCCGAGGCCGCACCACTGTAGAAGCTGCTCACCGGGTAGCCGGACTGTATGCTGGCGTTGTTGACGAAGTTCGCGCCAAAACCGTCGTTGTAGAGGCCCACCGCATCGAAGGCGAACTTATCCTCCGCCGGGTTGAAATCGGTGATAGTGGTAATGTCCGACTTCGACCCGACAACCCCAGGCACCGGATTGTGGAACTGGAACACGAACGTGTCATTGTCGGTGCCCCCGGTCAACGTATCCTGGCCGTCACCCACGTAGAGGACATCCTGGCCGGGACCGCCGCTGAGCCTGTCATTGTCCTCACCGGAGATGCGCGCGTTGAAGCGGCCGTTGTCGCCGGAGAGATCGTCCCAGCCATCTCCGCCGAAGATGCGGTCGTTACCCTCGCCGCCAATGGCTCGGTCACTGCCCTGGCCAGCCGAGATCTCGTCGTTGCCGCCACGACCGTCAATCCAGTCATTGCCTCCGAAACCCTCCATCCAATCTTCAAGCTCGGTGCCGAGGAGTGTTTCGGAACCCGGGCCACCCTCGATAATCTTTGCCATTGAAAATACTCCTAATGATGCACCCTGCCTGACGCGTTCATATTCCTCGTCGGATAATTAGAGAAATCGATTGCTTGGATAGACACACATTTACGAAATGGATGCACTCACGTTCACTTCGCCCTTCTGCTGAGCAGTTGCGGGCTCGCTGGCGGCGGGGACGCTGGTCGCCCAAGCAATCGATCTGAAGATTCGACACTCAAACCACCAGGACAACACTTCGTAACGGGGCCGTCCTGGTTCGGCCCCAAACTTCTCTCTGTTTGCTCGACGCCGGCATACCCGCACCGTAAGCGCTGGACGAGGACAAGTTCCGCTGGCCGCGGGTGGAGAACGGCGTGATCCGGCTTGCCGCGCCGAACTGATGGCGCTCGTCGAAGGCATGGACTGGCGCGTTTGAGCCGAACGGAGACGGCGTCCGACGTCGGCCGGATAGGCCGTGGCGAAGTGACTCAGGCGCAAAAGGCGGGCCTCAGGCCGTGCAAAATAAGCTCCTGTCGGCGTCATGACGAGAAGCGCTTCGGCCCGTCCCCACGAAATCGATCCGCTCAAGGCGATGTTCGTCGCCATGGCGGCGGAGAAGGCCGAACTGCAACAACTCCGGAGCGAAACACTCAAGGCCGAGATCGTCCGGATGGCGACACTCAACGAGCGTGCCCAGGAGAGGATCGCCGACCTTCATGGGATCGTCAAGCAGCTGGAGCGCGCCGCTTCGGTCGCAGCTCCGAGAAGCTCGAACGTGCCCAGCAGGCCTTCGCCTTCGAAATCCAGACCGGGCTCGGCGCGATTGAGTCCGAGCTCGAGGCCGCAAGACCGACAGGCGAGCCGCGACCTGCTGCGCGACCGCGCAAGGCGTTCCCGGCGCATCTGGAGCGGGTCGAGATCGTCATCCAGCAAGAGCCATGGGGGAAGAAGCGCTCCCGCAGCCAATCGTCCAGTCCGTCAAACGAGTCGGCCGCACAGGCTTGCGAAACGGAACAGTCCCGCCCTCGCTTAGATACCGAGGCACCGTGTTGCGAGCGCACCCGAATTCGTTCGCCCGTCGGTTCCCCAGCCAAGCTCATGCAGCGGCAGCATCGCTGCCACCTCTTCAGGCTGAAGGATCTGCTCTCCCTGCATCGTTCTCGACAATGCAGGAATCGCCCAATCCCAATCGCCATCCATGCCTCCTCTCATAACCGAGGGGTCGTCGGCCGACAACTGAGACGTCCGGTGCTCTTAGGCGGGGTAATCATACGAGATGCCTCCTGCAACATCATTTCCCGCATCCATAGGCTTGCCGGATCATTATTGTGAAGCGCAGGCCATTGGACGGCCTCCGTGAATGCGGCAGGAAGTGGCGGCGGAAGTTCGACAATCCGCAGGGGTGTTAATTTTGCGAAATGCTGCGCCAACCGTAAGGGCATTGTCCCGATGCGGTTGGTGCCTGATATAAGGGGCGGGATCATGCTAAAGCCCTGTACGACGACCTCGATACGTCTCTCGAAACCGTTCTCGAGCAAATACCATTCCTCGATGGAGGGCTGCCGGGTGTCCCCGAATTTAAGCACAACCTGCCCCATCGACAAGTATCGGTCGAATGTAAGTGGCTCTGACAGCTGCCTGTTCGTGCCGCAGCCTACGCATACGAGGATATCTTCGAACAGGGCTGCGCGAGGATGTTTCGACATGAACACTTCCGGCATAATCAGAAAATCAACGTCGCCGCGCCGGAGAAGCTCCTCGGGGTCGTCGGAAATAAGCAGACATTCGAAGCGGACGGCGGGAGCTTCCCGCGCAGCACGCTTTACGATCTTCTTAAAAAATACGAGCGTGAGGTAATCGGAAAGGATGATGCGGAAGCGACGATCCGATCGGGCCGGGTTAAAGGCGTCCCAGGAAATAATCGACAGCTGGATGTGCAGCAATGCCTCCCGGACTGCTGTGGCGAGCCCCTCCGCGCGCGGTGTCAAAATGAGTTCGCGGCCGTTCATCGTAAATAGCTCATCGCTGAAATAGGCGCGTAACCGACCGACGGCGGCGCTCATGGCCGGCTGACTCAGGTTAATACTGCGGGCCGCGGCGGTGACTTTACGCTCCCTGATCAAAGCGTCCAGCACAACCAGGAGATTTAGATCGAGTCCCTTAAAACGCATGTATTGACCTATCCGACGCGTGGATGGGTATCGCCCAAAGAATCAATTTTACGAATGGTGGGTAGCGTCAACGCATCAGCCGACGACGAAATAGAGCAACCGATAGGAAGAACGGCAAAACCGTGTATATGCAAAGCGCGCCGATATGCAGGCCCATGCTGCCGGCCGGACGGCCAAGCATCGCCGGACGAATGAGGTCAATTGCATGTGCGAGCGGCAACAAGGAGGCGACGTCCTGAAAAGCGCCGGGCAATTGGTTGACCGGAAACATCGCGCCGCAAAGGAACAGCATGGGTGTTACAACAAGCGTATTATAAAATATGAAATATTCATAACTGGGCGCAAGCGCCGTGACGACCATCGCTAGACTCGCGAAGGCGAGGCCACTGAGAGCGATGACTGGCAGCAAGCAGAGGATGGATGGCCACGATGTGTAGCCGAGCGTGGTGGCAACAATAGTGATTGCTGTGCCCGCCATCAGGGCCTTGGTGGCTGCCCACGCCAATTCGCCGAGTAAGATATCGCCGAGCGTCAGCTGAGTGCATAGCATTCCTTCCCAGGTGCGCTGGTTGTCCATGCGGCCGAAACTCCCGTAAACCGTTTCAGCAGTCGCCGATGCCATCGCGCTTGTGGCAACCATGCCAGCCGCGAGAAACGCAATGTACGAAGTGCCCTCAACAGGACCTATCATTGTTCCGATGCCAAAGCCGAGACCGAACAGATAGATCATCGGATCGGCGAGGTTGCCGAGAACCGATGCAAGCCCGATTTTCTTCCATCCAAGATAGTTGCGGCGCCAAACCGCGACCCAATTCCACGCATTGGCGGGCATGGCCGCCGCATAACGTTCGCCCATTGTTCAGTCCTCCATCTCGCGCCCGGTTAGCCGCAAGAACACATCCTCGAGATTGGGGGGACGCTGCAGAAGGCGCAGACCGGCGCGCCCGCGTAGCTGCACCAGCACCTGCTCCGGATCGGGTGCATAGCAAAAAAGCGTCTCACCGCTCACCTCGATGCGCTGTGCGTACGGCCGGATCAGCGCACCCAGTTCATGCGGATTGCCGCCGTAGACCTCGACCACGTCACAGCCGATCTGCTCGTCAATGAGTGCGGACGGGCGGCCTTCGGCGATCTTGCGCCCCTCCTCCATAACGCACAGCCGATCGCACAGCCGCTCGGCCTCTTCCATGAAATGGGTAGTCAAAAGAATAGTCTTGCCCCGCGCCAGCAGCGATCGCAGCCGTTCCCAGATCAGGTGGCGGGCCTGCGGATCGAGGCCGGTGGTCGGCTCGTCCATCACTAGCAAGTGCGGGTCATTGATCAGCGCACGCGCGAGCGTCAGGCGCCGCTTCATGCCGCCGGACAGTTCGGCGACGCGCGCATCCGCTTTGTTCTCGAGGCGGGCGAACTCAAGCAGCGACGGTATGACCGCTTCGATCTGGCGTCTGCTCATCCGGAAGTAGCGCCCGAACACCAACAGGTTCTCGCGTACAGTGAACGCGGTATCAAGATTGTCGAACTGCGGGACCACGCCGATGCGCATACGTGCCAAACGCGCGCGCGCCGGCACTGGAGCGCCGAGCACAGTAATCTTCCCCGCATCAGGCGATGTCATGCCGAGGACCATACGCGCAATCGTGCTTTTGCCCGCACCGTTCGGTCCCAAGAGCCCGAAGCATTCCCCCGCCGCAACGCGGAACGACAGTCTGTCGACAACGAGCTTGTCATAAGTTTTGCTTACGTCAGTAAGATCGATCGCTACCATGGACATGGGTTCATTTTACCGAGAGGGACGCCAAGACTGGCGGTTGCTTGGTTGCCTGCCGGACCTGAAACTGTGACTCGTCTTCGCCATCCCAGCCGTCGATAACGAACTGATCGACATCACAAGGATTTAGCCCCTGTTCCGCCAAAGCGGCGACAATTACGTCGAGATTATCGATGGTTTGATAACGCGGATTGTTGTGCCGCTTTTCCTGCTCAACGCAGAAGACGAGCCGTCCATCCTCGACAAGGGCGATCGCCCCATCATGGGTCAGCTTGGTACCACAGATGCGCATAGTGTCTCCACGTTAACGGCGATAGATTCGATTCATCAGGAAGCGGAAAGCGGGTTCCGGAAACGGACGAGCAAGCAGTCTTCGTTGACCGACTCGCCCCGACACTCAAGACGCTCTACCTCGATCAACGTTTCGTTCAGCATGGCGATGACCGGCTCAGCACCAGCGGCGTGACCCCAGCGACGGCAATTAGCATCCCTTGCCGATCCGAAGATCAGATGCCCGCCTGGCGCAAGCACCCGCACCAGGTTTTTGACGGCCGCGCGCATCTCGGCTATGTCTTCGAGGTAGTATAGGACCTCCGCCACAACGATCAGGTCAAACAACTCGTCGGTCGAAAACTGTTGAACATCGGAGACTATCCAGTTGATGCGCGACGGCTCCTTTATCCGTTGACGTGCTCGAGCAATCGCTTGCGCCACGACATCGATGACGGTGAGCCCTTGGCAGTAGGGGGCTAGTTTTTCCGTGAATGCGCCGGCAGCGCACCCGACTTCGAGGGCATTTGTAATGGAGCCTTGGGCAAGCGCCAGCTGGAGCATTTCCGTGTGGCGCTCCCGCTCGAACGGATTGCCGTCGAGGCGCCACGGATCGTCTGCGGCCAATTCCCGATCGAGCAACTGATGATTCATGTTCTGGGTCAAACTCGTCCACCTCTCGTCTACCTAGGTAATTAGCGATCACTCGTCGCCGCAGATGTTGCTCGACAGCGCTAATCCCGAAGAATCCGCGCAAGATTGAGCCTGCGAAGCGGAGCCGCATGCGGTGAGAATTCTGCCCTGCTTGATCCAGTGATCGGAGTTTGGGTGGGGGCCTGTTTTCCCCCAGTGTTCGATGTAGCGACAGCAGAGCTTCGCGACAGCCAATCGCTATTGCTCAATGTACACAGCGCGTAGGCCTTCAAGGGAAGTAAGAGAAAGATGTTGATGAACGTGTGCAGGGAAAAGCCCAGAAATCGAAACTGTCGAGCACGAAATGCTACCACGCTGCATCGGAGCATGGTCATGGACACAATCATCAGTCCTGTCCACCAAGGCACAGTGCCTGTCAGTGCGAAATGTGCGAGGCCCGTTAGTACCGATAGGGCGAGGAGTAGCGGCCCGAGATTCTGTCCGACCACGTCCAACGTGAGATAGCTATTGAGGCCGGGCAGCAAGCGCAGCCCAAGCAGCGTGTCCCGGAATGTGCTTCGTGCCCAACGGAGTTGTTGGCGCAGATACGGTCCGAGTCTGTTCGGAACGACTGTGGCCGCGATGGCGCCCGGAACGTACTCGGTTCGAAAGCCTGCTTTCAGCATGAGGATAGTGAGATGGCGATCCTCCCCGAAGTCGCTTGGCTTGCCCCGAAAAAATTGCGACTCGTACTGGTCCAGTAACAAAAGGAGCGCAGACCGGCGGTACATGGCACATGGGCCGCAACAGCACATAACGGCACCGAAGCGAGCCTGTGCCGCGCGCTCCTCGTTGCAAGCCAGCCAGTACTCCATGTCTATCAGCCTTGTCAGCCAGCTCTCGCTCCGGTTACTGGCAATCAACTGACCCATGACTGCGCCGACCGCTGGATCTCGCATCTTCGGTACAAGCTTGGTGATGACGTCGGACGCGAGTATCGTGTCTGAATCAACGTTAAGCACCAAATCCCCGGATGAGCGGCGTATCGCGGCGATCTGCGCCTTGCGCTTTCCAACATTCTCGGGAAGCAAAATGATGTCGAACCTAGGGTCGCGCGCGTAGGTTTCGTGGACAGTTCGTACGGCTTCGCGATTTCCAGAACCGTCATCAACCACATAGACCCGAAGTCTTCCGGCGTATTCTTGGTCTGCAATGGACGCCAGGCACTCTGAAAGCGTGCGCGGATCCTCGTTGAAGCAGGGGACGATGACATCCACGCTGGGCAGTTGATCGGAGCCGACGAGATCCTCCAACGCCGATGAGTCGTTTGTCGGCAGAGCATAAATCCCCTGCATGCTCTTATAAGCAGTCGAGAGCAGTGCATAAAGCGAAATGGCCACAGTGCTGGTTGTACCAAGAAGAGTCATGGGATCTCGTCTGTTCAGTGATGTTGAGGAAGTGAGCGGATTACAAATCCGCGCTCATGAAGTGCTGGAATCAGCCGGGACAGCGCCGTGACCGTCTGGTCGCGCAGACCGGCGTGAGCGCCCTGGCTCAACTCGCCGGGAGGGCATCCGTCGTGCAAGAGTACGATTGCGCCCGGCCGGACAGAGGCGAGCACGGTATCGATAATCGCGTCGACCCCAGGGCGAGACCAATCTCGAGGGTCGACGGACCAATGGAGGGCCGTCAGCCCGGCGATCTGTGACGCTGTGAAGACTTCTTCGCTCCAGGCCCCGTAGGGCGCGCGAATATAGCGCACCGAGGCCTGAGGGCACGCCCTCATGATGGCGCCGTTCGCTTCAAAGATCTCACGTTGCACTTCGCCGAAGCCGCATTTGTACAGATCCGGATGAGTCATCGTGTGGTTGCCTAGCTCGTGCCCTTCTGCAAACATTCGTTGGATTAGATCCGGGTGCTCTAAGGCGTAGGCGCCGATGACGAAGAAAGTGGCCGGCACCCGCTGCTCTGCCAGCACATCCAGAATCTCCGGTGTGAAAAGTGGATTGGGACCGTCGTCAAACGTCAGATAAACGCTGCGACGGCCGGTGCCGTCAGAGCACTCACGGCGCACTTCGTACAAGCAATCGGGACGGCTCATAGCTCTGGTCCGTTCCGATCGATCATCGTGCCCGTGGGCCATTCGCTGATCGGCCGTCCAACTGGCAGAACAATGGTGAGTGCGTCATCAATGCGTGTGGGCGGCAGGTCGAGGCGCGCCTCTGGTCGGGTGGAGCGCACGCGAATTCCCGACAAGACGGCCAAAGGGCTGTATCGCCGCCCGAACCTCTCAACATGATTCCGCAGCGCGTGCCGGACGGTTCCGAAAGCGAATGGAACGCCAAGCTCCTGCAGTATTGGAAGCACGACATGGATTGAATGGGCGATTCCGAGACTCTCAAGATCCGGACGTACCCCGTACAGGCCCAGCTCAGCCACCAACAGATCGACCGCGTCAACCTTGATGAAACGGCGCAGTATGCCCATGTGAGCCGCTACACCGTTCGAATCATAGGCGATTGCGCGGAGTTCAGGCCTGGCGCCGGCCCAGCTTCGACTACCTTCGAACGGTTCTGCGTTGGACGCCCCAGTCGGCCCGTAGGTATTACGAAAGAACTGGGCGAGCTCGACGTGGTCCGAGAGCTGCAACTCGTTTTCCCAGCACAATTTCCACTGCACCTGAGGGCGCATTCAGGACCTCTCTTCAAAATAGTTTCTTGCGGGCCGCATTACCCGGCCAAAGCGGCGGCGTTGTTGGCTGCACTCAACCGTTGTCGTTAGCGAAGGTGAGCCAGCCGGTGGGGCTCGCCAATGAGCTCTCTCGATGTTCCCGCCCGTCGCGGCGCCGTCGATTTGAGCTTGACGTCGGTCATTTACGTTCCTCTAATGCATGGTTCGTAAATTCGTAAAATTGATTGTTTAGATGATGCCCATCCACACGCTGGATAGATCAGGATATGCGGTTTAAGGGGCTGGATCTGAATCTCCTCGTTGTGCTGGACGCTCTGATCAGGGAGCGTAAAGTCACTGCCGCGGCCAACAGTATTAACCTGAGCCAGCCGGCCATGAGCGCCGCCGTCGCTCGGTTACGCGCCTACTTCAGCAATGAGCTATTTACGATGAACGGCCGCGAGCTCATTTTGACACCGCGCGCGGAGGGGCTTGCCCCAGCAGTCCGGGACGCATTGCTGCACATCCAGCTATCGATTATTTCCTCCGACGCCTTTAACCCAGCCCAATCGGATCGTCTCTTCCGAATCATGCTTTCCGATTACCTCACGCTCGTGCTTTTTAAGAGGATCGTAGAGCGTACTGCGCGGGAAGCTCCCGCCGTCCGCTTCGAATGTCTGCCTATTTGCGACGACCCCGAGGAGCTTCTCCGGCGCGGCGACGTTGATTTTCTGATTATGCCGGAAGTGTTCATGTCGAAACATCCTCGCGCAGCCCTGTTCGAAGATATGCTCGTATGCGTAGGCTGCGGCACGAACAAGCAGCTGTCAGAGCCACTTACATTCGAGCGATACTTGTCGATGGGGCATGTCGTGCTCAAATTCAGGCACACCCGGCAGCCCACCATGGAGGAGTGGTATTTGCTCGAGCACGGTTTCGAGAGACGTATCGAGGTCGTCGTACAGGGCTTTAGCCTGATCGCGCCCGTCCTATCAGGCACCAACCGCATCGGGACCATGCCCTTACGGCTGGCGCAGCATTTCGCAAAAACAACACCCCTGCGGATCGTCGAACTTCCGCCGCCACTTCCTCATCCCGCATTCACGGAGGCCGTCCAATGGCCCGCGCTTCACAATACTGATCCGGCAAGCCTGTGGATGCGGGAAATGATGTTGCAGGAGGCATCTCGCCTGGCGCCTTTGCTTGAAAGCTATTGAGCGTCTCGGGCTTCCTGGAGGCGGTCGCGATCGCGTAGGAGCGGTTGCCATTCGGGCGTCAGGCCTTTGGCTCGGCAGAGCGGCGCAGTTCCTTGCTGAGTACGAGGGCCAGGAACGAGCAGAACACATGCCCGGGTTGGTGCTGAGTTGACTGCCGCCTCCGATTTCGCGTGCGAAGTCCCAGAAGATGTCTAGCCCCACTCAAGTGCCAACTTTGCCGGCCTTGCCGCGGCTTTTCACGCGCGGCCAGGCGAGGAGATGCCGGTCGACGAGGTCAATCCCAATGGACTGTGCCGGCCTCGCTCGGCTACTGGCGTGAGGCATCCTTGACGACACCGCCCTGGACCGACAACGTCGAGATGTTGGCAATGAAGCCGGTCGCGACCTCGCGCTTCCGCCTGAACGCGTGGCCGATCCGTTCACCAATTGGCGCTTCATCCTGGGCCGCGGCTGAGGCCTGTGGGGTGCGGCTACCCCGCGTGGATGGGATCATCAATCAACTTTCTCTCATTTATGAAAGGAAACTTCCCCGCTTACGATAGAAGCCATCAGTTTCATATATTTTCCGGCAGATGAATATCGAACGGCAGAAATGTCTGTCCTGGTGTTTCAGCAGTGCCGGTCTCGATAGCCCGCGTCATCAGCGTTATCAGCTCCTGGGAAAGCCGGCGCATTGGCGTGGCGACCGCCATCGTGATGATGTTATCAGCGAGTGCCGCCCGAGATTCCGGCGTGATTTCATTCACGATCGCGACGAGATCGCGACTTTTACCCTCTTCCCGGACCGCGGAGATGGCGCCCTCCATGCCGCCCCCGGCGACATAGAAGCCGACGAGCTCGGGTTCCCGCTGCATGAGATCAAGCGTTGCCTCGTAGGTGACCTGCCGTTTCTCCAGGTTCACAAGCGGATCGAGCACCTCGAACGTCGGCGCGTTCTCACGGCAATAGGAGCGAAAGCCGACGTCACGGAGCTCGTGCCCCTGGAAACGATGGCTACCGACAAACACCGCCACCTTGCCGGGCCGTTTTGCGACCTTGGACACCATCCAAGCGGCCGTGCGCCCCACCTTGCGGTTGTTGAGGCCGATATAGCCCTGTCGCACGCCGGCGGCGAAGTCGGAAAGCAGCGAGAAAACCGGAATGCCTTTGGCCTTGAGGTCCTCAACCGCTGCTGTAATTTTTGGGTGGTCCGGTGCCACCATCGCGATCGCATGGCAGCGTGCGCCCAAATCCTTGAGCGGTGCGATTAGGTCGCTCGGCATATGTGACGGGGCGAATTGGATGAGCGGAATGCCGTGGAAGGACTGGGCCAAATTGACCGACGCTTCGACCTCGCGCGCAAAGTCTTGGTAGAAATGCTGGGCCGGTTTTCTCAAGATGAAGCCCAGACGGTAGCACGGTAGGTCTCGCCGCAAGCGCTGCTTGATGAGCCCGGCAGCATGATAGCCGATCGCGTGGGCGGCGTCGTGGACCCGCCGCGCGGTCTCCTCGCGCACCGGATGGCGGGCGTTCAGAACCCGATCGACCGTTGCTACGCTGACTCGGGCTTCGCGGGCGAGATCGGTAATTGTGGGGCGCTTGGTCATGGGTCCTATTCTGATTGGTTTTTGACGCAGGCTGGCTCTCTGTCACCTAGCGCGATTCGACAATGCTTTCGGGTGGGCAAAGTGAAGACGCCCGCATACTGAATGATCGACAGCGTATTGGACTACTCCAGACGTAGACCGGCCGGGTATAACGGAAGGTTCATTCGCTTAGGGCGGCGATGATTTGCACTCACACATTTAGCGCTTCTGATACATGGTCCGTGAGGCGCCGTTTAGAGCCTGCGAGTCGATCGTTCAGGTCATGTGACCAGCTTGGCGAAACCGGTCGCGGTGCGTCGCCCTTACTCGGCGGAGGATAGCCGGTTTGATGCCTCGGCAAGCTGATGACCGCAGAAGGCGGCTTTCATCTGCGCTTGGTCCAATTCTCCTTCCCAGCGGGCGACGACGAGGGATGCCACTGCGTTACCAACGCAATTCGTCAACGCCCGGCATTCGGACATGAAGCGGTCGATGCCGAGTATCAGGGCCATCCCAGCAACGGGAACACTCGGAACTACGGCGAGCGTAGCAGCCAGGGTGATGAAGCCCGCACCTGTCACACCTGCAGCGCCCTTGGAGGAAAGCATCGCAACGAGCAGCAGCAGCACCTGATCGCCGATTGACAGATCGGTGTTCGTCGCCTGCGCGATGAAGAGGGCCGCCAGGGTCATGTAGATATTCGTGCCGTCCAGATTGAACGAATATCCGGCCGGGATGACGAGACCCACAACCGAACGCCTGGCGCCCGCCTTCTCCATCTTCTGCATGAGCGAGGGGAGCGCGGCCTCCGAGGAGGACGTTGCGAGGACAAGCAGCAGCTCTTCCTTGATGTAGCGAATGAGAGAACAGATCGAAAAGCCGTTGTAGCGGCAGACCGCGCCGAGAACCCCGAACACGAAGAGGAAGGCGGTGAAATAGAACGTCGCGACCAGCATCGCGAGGTTGACGACCGAACCGATGCCATATCTGCCGATGGTGAAGGCCATTGCGCCGAAAGCGCCGATCGGCGCGGCTTTCATCAGAATGCCGACGAGCTTGAAGACAGGCGCGATGAGCGCCTGAAGGAAGGAAACGACAGGCTTGCCCGTCTCTCCGGCCATCGCGAGCGCCATGCCGAACAGAACCGAGAAGAACAGCACCTGCAGGATGTCGCCTTCCGCGAAGGCTCCGACTATCGTTGGCGGGATGATGTTCATCAGGAAGCCGGTGACCGACTGCTCGTGGGCCTTTGCGGCATAGGTATTCACGGCCTGGACATCGAGCGAGGCCGGATCGATGTTAAGGCCGGCGCCAGGCTGGACGACATTGGCGACGATGAGGCCGACGATCAGCGCCAGCGTCGAGAAGGTGAGGAAATAGACCATTGCCTTGCCGGCGACCCGGCCGACCTTGTGAAGATCGTTCATGCCGGCAATGCCGGTCGCAATTGTCAGGAAGATGACAGGCGCGATGATCATCTTGACCAGCTTGATGAAGGCATCACCCAGCGGCTTCAGGCTCTCGCCGGTCCCCGGATAGAAATAGCCAATTGCGACGCCGAGGGCGATGGCGGCAAGCACCTGCGCGTAAAGCTTGGCATAGAAGGGTTTGCGGGGCGCGGGACTCGCGCCGCGGACTTGTGCAGCTGACACTGTTTCTCTCTCCCTGACCGGATCGAGGTGGCGTGACTTCTCCCGGGCTTCTCCCTATCGCGGCGCTCCGGTTGAACGCTGCACCAAGGCCGCCGCAATACCCATGCCAAATGGATCCGCATGACCTGAACTGACGTTGGGCTCGCCAATGATGGGATGAGCGGTGGCACAAGACAGGAATGACAAGGCCGCCGTCCAGCACGCGCTTGATGTTCTCCGGCAGATTGCCGGTCGATCTCTCTGGCTTGCGGTTTTGCTGCACATCGTGGCGGGCTCCTCGGTTTGCCGACTTTGGGAAGGGCCGCATCGCTGGCACGAGGGCGCAGAATTGCCGTGTTCTTTGCCGCGCTCCCGCTGCAGCGACAGCTTGAAAGCGACGTCGAGACGTAGGGATTGACGCCGCTGGTGCTGACCGCGACGATGCGGTTCAGAAGTTCCGAGCACCGCCGAGAAAGCCGCGCTCGACCGCCACCTTCGCGCCTTCACACGCGACGCCGCCGCCTTATCTGTGTCATCAATATCGAGGAAATGGCGGTTGCCGCGACCGACCAGTGTCGTCGGCAGTGATTATCGCTCCCGCCCCTGGTTCGCAGGCGCTGGTGACTGGCACGGCCCGGCAACTCGGCGCGGTCAGCCGCTCGGGCACCGCATCGCCGGCGCCGTATTTCTGTCGTTCAACATCGCCGACAAAAATTAGAACTGATGAATTCTATCATAGGCCGCGAGGTTTCCTTTCACGAATGAAAGAAAGCTCGATTGACTATCCCGCCTCGCTCCAGTCTTTTGAAAATCAACGTGTGGTTGCCCCCGTGCAAGCCGAGAACGTGGCCAAGCTTCGTGGAGGGAGAGCCAAGCGATGCGTCAGGGGTCGACCCGCTTTGTACTCGACCACACGGCGGTGGCACGAGTTCACGTCAGAACATTTTCGCGCTTGCCCGCGACGTCGCGGGCGCACATGCCGCCGGCATGCATTTCATGGCGCGAGATCGAGGATCACATGCACCACAACATTCCCAAATCAGAACAAAATGCCAGCGAGTGCCGCATTTCGCTTCCGGATGCGAAAAGGGCTTACCCAAAGTCCGAGACGAACACCGCGGTCCCTTTTGTGCCATCGCACGAGCACGCGCTTACCGGCATCTTCGAAATATCGAAAGTACTCACCGACCCCGCCCGGCTCGAAGTCACGTTGGCCAAGGTCGTCGATCTCCTGCCCTCGTTTGTGCAGATGCGGCACGGAATCATCGCTCTCTTCGACGCTGAGGGCATACTGGACATCACCGTAGTCACCGGCTGCGACGAGAACAGCGATGAGCGCTCCCGGATGCGTCTGCCGCGCAAGGCAATCGATCGGATTGTGACGACGGACACGCCGCTCGTCGCCGAGAACATAGCGGTGCATTCGGCCTTCACTGCCGCTGACATAGAGGTGCTTGGGGCCTCCGACCCCGTGTCCTTCATCGGCGTTCCCATTCGTGTTGATGGGAACGCCGTAGGCACGCTGACTATCGACCGCGCCTTGGACAGCAGGTCAACGTATCGGCTCGATTATGATGTCCGGCTGCTCACCATGATCGCCAACATGGTGGGACAGACAGTCAAGTTGCACCGCTTCTCCGCGGGCGACCGCGAACGACCGACAGAGGTGGAAGATCGGCTGCAAACGCAATTCTCTGATGTCAAGCACTCTGCACCGCAGCGCAAGAAGGTTCACGTCAAGGGGATGATTGGCGATAGTCCGGCGCTAAGCGCGCTGCTCGAGAAGATCGCAGTGGTAGCTAAGGCAAAGACCACGGTTCTGTTGCGAGGCGAATCCGGTACCGGGAAGGAGCTGGTCGCCAAGGCAATTCACGAGTTGTCGCCGCGCGCCAAGCGGCCCTTCATCAAACTCAATTGTGCAGCGCTGCCAGAGACAGTCCTGGAATCCGAATTGTTCGGTCATGAGAAGGGTGCCTTCACAAGCGCGTTCAATTCCCGCAAGGGTCGCTTTGAGCTCGCCGACAAGGGGACGTTGTTTCTGGATGAGATCGGCGAGATCTCGGCCTCCTTCCAGGCAAAGCTACTGCGCGTGCTACAGGAGCAGGAGTTTGAGCGCGTCGGCAGCAACCAGACCATCAAGGTCGACGTTCGCGTGATTGCCGCCACGAACAGGAACCTTGAAGAGGCGGTTGCAAGGAATGAGTTCCGCGCCGACCTATATTATCGCATCAACGTGGTTCCCTTGCTGGTGCCGGCATTACGCCAAAGGCGCAGCGATATTCCGCTCCTCGCAGCTGAGTTTCTCAAGAATTTCAACGATGAGAACGGCCGTACGCTGACCTTCGATGCGCGTGCGATTGAAGTACTGATGAAATGTGAATTTCCCGGCAACATTCGCGAGCTTGAAAATTGCGTGCACCGGACAGCGATCCTGGCGGAGGGACGATCAATCGGGAGAAACGACTTTGCGTGCTCCCACGACCAATGCTTTGCCGAGGCGCTGCGGAAGAGCAGATCGGGCAAGGCCGCGCTGCAACCAGCGCCAATCCTGCCAGAGGCAGTGAATCCGGCCACGCCGCCGGATGCGGCCGCTCGTTCGGCCGCCACCACAGTCCCGCCTGCCGGAGCAACCCACTCATTGGGCGCGAGGACCACCGACGCCGAGCGCGTCATTGCTGCCATGGAAAGATGTGGCTGGGTGCAGGCAAAGGCGGCGCGCCTGCTTGGACTGACCCCGCGCCAGATTGGCTACGTGCTGAGGAAATACGGCATCGAGGTCAAGCGTCTGTGAAAGCATGACTCAGGCGGATTAGCTGAGACCGCTTAGCGGCTTGGCCCGCGCAGGGATGCAGATCCGCGTCCGCGTCAAGTCGATCCGACCGAGGACAGCCTGGCCGAATTCCCGTGGCAGCCGGCGTTGCGACCATCTTGTGAAAGGCGACGCCGCCATCGTCAATCCGTCCGCCATGTTGCTCTCGTTGCGAGCTCATACGGATGCCCCTGTGCGACTGAAACGGAGATAAAATATGTCCGATGCAAAACTGCAAGCTGTGCTTTCGTCTCTTCCGCAAGGGACGCGACAGTTAGATGCTCTGCCGTCCAACGGACCAGCGCCGGACGAAAGTTTTGTCAAGCTGAATACGAATGAGAACCCGTTTCCGTTGCCGCCAATCATAATGCAAAGTGCAGTGGCGGCCCTCAATCGCCAGTATCTGTATCCGGACGACGATAACATCAGCTTGAGGGAAGCAGCGTCCAATACCTATGGGGTATCCACGGATCAGGTCATCGCAGGCAACGGGTCGTCTGAACTGCTCGGACTCATCTACAGAGCTTTCCTCGCCCCTGGCGACAAGGTGGCGATGATATCGCCAGGGTTTTCGTTCAACCGCAAACTTGCCATGTTGCATGGTGCTGAGTTTCTCGAGATCGGATGTCAAACTCATTCGCTGCCAATGGAGCAATTGCTTTCCGGTCCGGCAAAAGACGCCAAGTTCATTCTGGTGGCCAATCCAAACAATCCGACCGGAACATTCCTCTCGATAAGCAATATCGAACGCCTCGTGGCACAATCGGATCGCCTGGTCGTCCTTGATGAGGCCTATGTCGACTTTGCACCCGATCACGGGCTGCGCCTCATCAACCGTTATTCGAACCTTCTGATCTTGAGAACATTTTCGAAGAGCTATGCCGCCGCCGGCATTCGCGTCGGTTTCGGTTTCGGTCACCCTGAGATTATTGGCAGGCTGCGCAACATCCAGAACGTCTTCAACATGAACGTGATCGGGCATGCGGTTGGTATCAGCGTGCTTGCGCATCGCGGCGCCTACGCAGAGAACCACAAGCACATCAGACATGAACGACAGCGAGTGACAGCCGCACTGTCGCAACTTGGATTTTCCGTAACGCCCTCCCACGCAAATTTCCTGCTAGCCCGTGTGCCAGCGGGACAGGACGGCTCATGGTGGCAAGCAGCCTTGGAAAGGCAAAAGATACTCGTTGCCTACTTTCCGGACAATGGTTTGGAACATTGCATCCGCGTCAGCATCGGCACAAAAGAGCAATTGGATGCATTTCTTGCTGCCGCTCGCGATATAGTTGGAAGCTTAAACATACCAAGCACCACGGGCAGGGGAGCGTCAGGCTCTGCTCGTTCGGTACGCTGACGCTAATCCGATATCACACATTGCTATCTTTAGACTTGCTTGGTCACCCAAGCACGACAACATTTTTCTTTAAAATCAGGGACAATATCGAGTGACAAACGTCTTTCCTTCAAACCTAGCCTTCGGCATCTTCGATCATCTGGACGAGGACGGCCTCGATATCGCCCGGCAGTACGAAGATCGCCTGATATTAGCAGAGGCGTGCGATCAGCTAGGGTTCTATGCCTATCATCTCGCAGAGCACCACTGTACCCCCCATGGGAGAGGTCCATCGCCGAATCTGTTCTTATCGAGCGTCGCCCAGCGCACCCGGCGCCTGCGTCTCGGACCCTTGGTGATGCTGCTTGCGCTTTATCATCCGCTGCGTGCGTTCGAAGAGATCTGTATGCTGGACCAGTTGAGCGGTGGCAGGCTCGAACTGGGCATAGGGCGCGGTGCTCTCCCGATCGAATTGGGTTACTTCGGGATTGGTGCGGACGCGGTGCCGGGCCGCTATGCGGAAGCCAGCGAAATTCTTGTTGAAATACTTGTTAATGCCATGAAGGTTGGCACGCTGTGCTATCAGGGCCGCCATTTTGAGCTCAATGACGTTCCTTTGACGCTAAGACCTCATCAGCGTCCACATCCGCCGACATGGGTCGCCGCCAATCGACCCGAGTCCGCAGCCTGGGCCGCTGCGAATGGAGCAAATATCGCGTGTGTAGGACCTTCCTCTTCTGTTCGCAAAACTACTGATGCGTTCCGCGCCTATCAAGAGGACAACACTGGCGCGGGCAATCGAGCGCCATTTATTGGATTGCTCCGCATGGTCGTGGTTGGGCGTTGTGACACACATGCCTATTCGCTCGCGGCACCTGCTTACGAACGATGGCTCAAGAGCTTCCAATTCCTTTACGAGCTTAACGCTATCCCCACTCCACCCAACCTGCCGCTGACCTTCGATGCGGCAGTCGAGAGTGAATTGTGCGTGGTAGGATCAGCAGCGTCTGTGCGAGAAGCTCTGCTCAGTCAGTTGGAAGAGGCAGGTGCTAACTACCTTCTTTGTCAACTGGCATTTGGGAATCTGCCGCTAGATGCTTCCCTATACACCGCGACGACCATTCAATCCGAAATCATGGCTCGACTTGGCTGACCATGAAATTCGCGGTCTGATCCGAAGGTAAATCGTTGTAACAGCGCTCCCTCACATTGCTCGAGCGTGCACGTGGTGGGGATTGGGGAAATCGTGAGGGAGGCCAAACTGACGACGAGCCGGCGGCACAGATTACCAGGTTTGTACGTTGGCCGGCATCTGGGCACGGTGTGAGACTGCACGATCCTAAGGAGATGATGGCCGAGCGCGTCACGATGCCGGCACGCATCTGCTCGTCGCGCTCGCGCTAGTCGTTGCCCATAGCCCGCCGCAAGAGGTTCTTCTCGACCGGGGCGGCGCCGGTGGCGGCTCCCGCATCCAGCTTCATCAGCGGCTCGGCGGTAGCAAAGCCGTCACTCGCTACGGCGCTGTTGAGGGCGCGCTCGCGAGCGGCTTTGCTACGCCGAGCGACACCACCTGGAGCGAGTTCGCCCGATGTCGCGGCGTGCACCGCGGTCGGATAACGACGCTGGAGGAAATCGTTCGCAGCCGGTCTTCACGATCCGCGCGAGTGCTTTGCATGAATGCTGCCTGCTTCCTCGTCTGCGGCGGCCTGAGTGTCCGCCGGCACGCCCGAACTCAATGTCAGTACCACAAGGCCGCCAAGACGTCAGGTCTGGGAGCCGGCTTGTACGGTCGTATCGTGTTCTGGAATATCGTCAAAGGAGGCGTAGTTGAGATTGTAGAGTTTGGAATACAGGCCCCCCATGGCTATTAGCTGATCGTGGTTGCCAGTCGCAATAACTTGGCCATTCTGAAGCACGATGATGCGGTCGGCACCCCGGATCGTGGCAAGACGGTGGGCGATGACGAGGCCAGTGCGCCCTTCAAGCAGCTTTATCAGAGCCTTCTGAATCTGCATTTCCGTGTAGCTGTCGATGTTGGCGGTAGCTTCGTCGAGCACGAGGATCTTGGCGTCGGCGACGAGGGCGCGGGCGAAACTGATAAGCTGGCGCTGGCCGAGAGATAAGTTGTCGCCGCGTTCGCCAAGTTGGGTCTCATACCCGTCGGCGAGGCTCATTATGAAGTCGTGGGCGCCGACCGCCTTGGCGGCCTCGATCACCTTGTCGCGCGTGGCTTCCGTCTTGTGGTATCGAATGTTCTCGAAGACCGTCCCGGTGAACAGGAACGGCTCCTGCAGCACCATGGCGACCTGGCGGCCGAGCGATTCCTGGGTGAGATCGCGCACATCATGTCCGCCGACCAGCACTTGGCCCTGCTGAACATCATAGAAGCGGTGGACCAGGGCCATCGCGCTCGATTTGCCAGAACCGCTCGGCCCGACCAGTGCGACCGTCTCGCCGGGATTGACCCGGAAGGAGACATTTTTCAGCACCGAACGGTTCGGATTGTAGCCGAAGGTGACGTCCCTGAACTCGACCGAGCCGTCCATTTCGGGCGAAAGCACCTCGGCATTGGGTTTGTCCTGAACATCGATCTTGACGTCGAGCACATCGGTCAGGCGCTTGCCTGAGGCCATGGCGCGCTGCATGACCGAATATTGCAGGGTGAGTGAGCGGATCGGGTCAAAGAAGCGCTGGATGTAAAATAGGTAGGCAACCAATACGCCCACATCTATGCGGCCATTCATGACCATCGAGCCGCCGACCACAATAACGGCGGCCATGGCGAGGCCGGTGAGGCCATCGACGATAGGCACCATGACCAGTGCATATTTGGCAGCGATCAGGTGGGTCCTGAGGTTGGCATGGGCCTTGTCGTCAAAAAGGATGAAATTCACCTGCTGGCGGTCCATTGACTGGACGGTGCGCACGCCGTGAATGGCTTCGGCCAGCGCGCCGTTGACGACGGAATTAGTCTCGTGTGCGGCCATGAAGGCGTCGCGGGCACGCGGCAGCCAGACAATGCGGACGATCACCAGGACCGGCAGAACCGAGAGCGTCAAGAGGCCGAGGCGGAAGTCGAGCCACAGCATTACGAAAACGATGCCGAAGAGAAGCGCAACATCGCCTACGGAATATACCGAGGTTTCGAGGAATTCCTGTATGGAGTTGACGTCGCCTTGCAGGCGCGACATGAGGCGTCCGACCTCGGTCTTGTCCATGAAGGAGAGCGAAACCTTCTGCAGATGGCCAAACATGGCGCGGCGGATGTCGAACAGGACAGTTTCGGCCACTTTCCCAACCACGGTTTCCTGCATGTAGCCGGCAGCGAAATTGACCAAAATCGCCAAAACGAACGCGCCGACGGCCGCAAGCTGGGCTGAGCGATCGGTCCTTGCCGGGTTCATGCCCTGGTCGATCGCGTAGCGGATGATCAACGGGATGAGAAGCTGCGTCCCGGTGAAGATCAGCATTGCTGCAATCGTGATGACTACCCTGGCACGATAGGGACGGACGAAGGCCCAGATGCGCCGGAGGATGCTCTTGTCGAAAGCCCGGCCGAACATCTCCTCCTCGATGCGGTGCGAGCCGACAACCGCGCGCGGAGGGCGTCTGCGGTCGTCACGTTCGGCTTCGAGTTCGCCGGCGCGGCCCTGCGCCATCAGCGGGCGCCCCCATACTGGGTCATAATGTCATCACCCGGGCGCGTCTGGAGATCGTAAAGGGCCCTGTAGCGTCCCCGCTTCGCCAAAAGCTCTTGATGCGTGCCGCGTTCTACGATTTCGCCGTTATCGACAAAAAGGATCTGATCGGCATGCATAAGCGCACTCAGCCGGTGCGCGATGATGATCGTCACCCGATCCTTGGCGAAGCGCCGCATCGCCGCGCGGATGCGCTGCTCGGTGCCGGCATCGATCGCGGCCGTTGAGTCGTCGAAAACGACGACGGAGGGGCGCAGCATCATGGTGCGAGCAATCGTGAGACGCTGGCGCTGGCCGCCAGAGAGAGAGACGCCGCGTTCGCCCACGACCGTCTCGTAGCCTGCTGGGAGCCCGAGGATGTAGTTGTGGAGCTGGGCAAATTCGCCAGCGCGTTCGATTCGCTGTCTCTTCGCCCAGGGATCGCCATAAGCGATGTTGTTCTCGATCGTGGTGGTGAATAGGAATGCATCCTGCTGTACGACGGCGACCGCCTTGCGAAGCGTCGCGAGGGTGACATTACGAATGTCCTGGCCGTCCAAAGTGATGGCGCCACCGGTCACGTCGTAAAAGCGGGGGACCAGATGAGCCATCGTCGATTTGCCCGAACCCGGCGGACCGACGATCGCGATCGTCTCGCCTCTACGGGCCTCAAAGCTGAGGTTCTTCAGAATGGCGCGGTTTTCGGCGCTGGGGTACGCAAACGAGACATTGTGGAAGCGCAGAGTGCCGTCGCTTATCTCGAGCGGTCTGGCCTCGAGAGCATCCCTGATTGTGATCTCCTGGTCGAGGAGACCGAAAAGCCGCGAACCGCAGCTAGAAGCGCGGGCAAATGCATTGACCATGAGGCCGATCTGGCGGACTGGCATTTGCAGGATTGTCATGAAGGTCAGGAAGGTCGCCACCGTTCCGACGCTGATCTCGCCAGCGACGAGCTTGCTGCCACCGATCCAGAGCACCAATCCCATTGCGAAAAAGAAGGACAGGGTCATCGCCGACGTGCTGGGCACGTAGATGTCAACGCGGTCGTTGGCGAGGTCGAGCGCGTTCTTGGAAGCGCCGTCGAACTTCTGCATCTCATAGGCTTGAGCCGCAAAAGCGCGGACCACGCGGATGCCTGCGAGGTTTTCCTCCATCACGCGGCTTAGTACCGAAAGCCGCTCATGCAGGTCGAGCCAGGTGGCGCGCAGCCTAAGCTGTGTGGCCGATGAGCGCCAGGCGACAAAAGGCACGAAGCTCAGCGCGACCAGGCCGAGCATGGGATCGGTCGAGATCATCATGTAGGCGCCGATCCCGATCAGCATGGTGAGCAGGACCACGCGAACGAGCGCGGTGGAAAAATACATCCGCACGCCTTGGAGATCGAGCATTCCGATGGTGATCAGATCGCCTGAATGGACCCGGTCGTGAAAGGAAAAGCTGAGACGCTGGATCTTGTCGTAGTAGGCGAGCCGCAGTTCGTACGCGACATGATGCCCGACGGCTTCGGCAAAATAGTTCTGCGCCATCGTGAAAAGGCCGCGTAGCGCGCTGACGGCGAGCAGCAGGAGAGCCGGGGTCCAGAGCGCTTGTCCTGCCGCGGTCCCCGCGACACCGCCCCCGATGGCTGTCTGGGTCTGGTCGACAGCCCGGCCGAGCAGCTGGGGAATGAGCAACTGGAGGATTGCCGCCATGATCGTCGAGCCCATAGCGAAGGCGACCTGCCAGGGATGCCGCAAATTCATCCGCGTGATGCGCAACAGCGTACTCAAATCCCGGCCCCAGCGCGCCGCTTCCACATGGGTCAACGAATTCAGAGCGTTCGTTGCGCTGCCGATAGCATCACTGCTCACGGGTGTATTCCCGACTGCATTTTGCGTCTTCGAGGCAAGCCGAAGGACCAATCATCAAAGGGCCCGCCATTGTTAATCCTGTCCACCACCTGCAGCAGGGCGCGTTCCTATAAGCCGAGCCGCGGTTTCACTTACTGGCATGTCGATCACCGTGATTCCGCTTGCCGCAAGGAAACGCGCTTCGTTTCTGGTCAGCGTTTCCGCGTCCATTACCGCGCAATGTGGACCTCGGGAGCGCTTCATGATCTGCCTGGCGTAGGTGCGCAGCATCTGATCGTTGAAGCGGCAGCCAACGAAGAAAAATCCACGGGTGATGCGCCGTTCCTTCACCACGTCTGGGATCGGTGTCTGGATATCGATTTCGGTCAGGACTTCGACATAGTCGGAATCTGCGACGAGAAAGTTTTGCGCCGGCCTAATACTCCCGTGAGGTGTATAGAGAACCGTCTTTGCCCCCGATCGGGGGTCGAGTTCCCTCCCGGACAAATCGTAGGTTTTCGTCCAAATGTTACCGATTTCGTTCGCCCGCGTGACGCCTTGTATCTCAACGACGTCCGTTCGGCCGGTCTCTACGAGAGCCGTGCGCATCGCGCCGTCGTACCAGCTGTCGACGATGAGGGAGAGCGGCAGCCTTGCCAGCCAGGCGTGGAGGAGGGTCGGCGCCACCGGCGCTGCGAATATGTCGGTCATCCAAGCTTGAAGCGTTCGGCGATGCCGGCGCTGTTCGATGAACTGCGCAACCGACCACATATTGGTGCGGATCCTGGAAGGGGCTGGCGCCCGTGCATTGAGTGCCGCGGCAACGACCTCCGGCGTATGTGGCACAGGCGGTTCCGCACAGTTGAACCCAAGAAGACCCGGACCGAGATAGGGGATCACCTGATCGGCGGCAAGCGCTTCCTTCGCCAGGTCAAGCAGCTTTTCGGCAAAACTGTCCCGCACGATGACGAGGTGGCCCGATGTCAGGATCGTGTTCATGCTCGTTTCCTCGCGACGCACCTATCGAGGGGCAGCATCAGTCCTGTTCGGAAACCTTCCTTGCCTCGACGGTGATCGGCAGACGCGTATCCCGTGGAAGATCGGGTAGGAGGAGCCGCCACCCGTTCCTGAGCGTCACAGTTCCGCCCCACAACTCTTCCTTCTCGAGCTTGATGATCGGCTCTTCGAGGTCCTTCTTCGGGACATACGCCGACAAGCCAGCCTCGGTCCTGCGGATCATGACTTTCATCTGGCCGTCCCTTCATTGGTATTGCTTTCAGCACTGCAGGGCGCCTCGGCTTTGTCGAGGCTCATCAGTTCACGCGCTCGCATGCCGACGACGGTGCCACGGTCGATCCATTCGACCGCATAGATGAAGAACTGCTGGAGAAAGGTGCCAATGTCGCGCACATATCCCTCGTCGCCCTTCCGCACGAGATTTTCGCCGATCTCCCTGCCAGGATAGGTGCCGTCATTTTTTATGTGGCGAGTGGCACGTACCCGCTCTCCCGGCATGAATCGTGGAGGCCTGCGGATTTCGACCTCCTCTTCGCGTCCGAGCGACATGTCCGTTCCCTGATTTCTCTTGAGGCTGCAGATTGTGAACAAAGGCGTTCCAGGCGTCCTGCGAAGGCATCCCCGACCATGTCGGCAGCCCAATGTTCGTCACGCAGGAACGCAGGTCTTCGGCACCGGGCATACCGAGGCACATTGCTGCGCATCGAAGATCCCCTCGCACTCGGTGCACTTTTGCGGCTCGATCACATAGCTCTCGCCTTTGAACTTGATCGCGCCGGAGGGACACTCGAATTCGCAGGCGCCGCATTGGGTGCATTGGGATGCGATGATCTTGAAAGCCATTTTAACTCCTGGTCCGAATGGATGAGACGCGCTCAGGCCGTCGCCGCGAGTGCGGGGGTCCCACACGCGGCGGCGTAAATCGCGCTGATTGCGGTCTCGATATAGTCGTGGGCATATGCGTCGATGGCTCGGATTCCAGCGTCCGCGAGCTGATCCTGCGGGCAATTTCCGATCTTGGCGCACAGCACGATATCTATGCCTTCAAGCGCTGCGATGACGCCATCGAGGGCGGCTTCTCCGCCCCAGCCGCCGAGACAATACTGCTCCACCTTGCGATGCCCGACAAAACTGATCCCTCTCGGCGAGGCTTGATAAACCTGGAATTCCTTCGCATGGCCGAAATGTTCATTGACGCGGCCGCCGCCCTTGGTCGCCACCGCGAAGAGAAGGGACTTGCCGGGGCTCGCTGCCTTGACCAATCCGATCGCTTCTCTCCTAGCCGCCACGTGATCACGGCGCTCCTCCGCGACCAGCTCCCGATAGGCCTTGCGATTGCTGGCATCGTAGGTGACCTCGCCGGGAATCCGGTCGAGTGTGAATTCCTGGCCACGATCCTCTCCGAGCAGGCCGACGGCATCTGCCCGGCACTGCCGGCAGTGGCGCATCAACTGGGCGCCGCCTTCGACACGATCCTGAAGAGCCCTCATCTCCATTGCGTTTGGGCCGCGTTGCCCGCTCAGTCCGTAGTGCGTGCCGTGCGCCGGGTCCGAAATCAGCGGCATGAGGTTGTGCAGGAACGCGCCTCGCTCCTTGACCCATCTATTCACCTCGATCAGATGTTCATCGTTCACGCCGGGGATCATCACCGAATTGATTTTGGTGAGGATGCCGCGCGCGGTCAGCATCTCCAGACCCAACATCTGCCGCTCGTGCAGGATCCGGGCGGCTTCGATGCCGACGTAGCGGCGATGGTCGTAAAAGATCCAAGGATAGATCTTTGCACCGACCTCAGGGTCGACCATGTTGATGGTGATCGTCACGTGATCGACATTCATGTTGGCAAGCTCATCGACATGGTCCGGCAGCGCGAGCCCATTCGTGGAGATGCAAAACTTGATGTCTGGGATTTCCCTGGCGACTCGTTCGAACGTTGCCTTCGTCTTCTTCCAGTCGTAACAGGCATCGCCCGGTCCGGCGATGCCGAGCACGGAAAGCTGCGGCACCTCGTTGGCGACCGCGACCACCTTGCGTAGCGCCTGGTCGGGCGTCAGCTTTTCGGAGACCACCCCAGGCCGGCTTTCGTTGGCGCAGTCATATTTGCGATTGCAGTAGTTGCACTGGATATTGCAGCCGGGCGCGACCGCGACGTGCATGCGCGCGAAATAGTGATGCGCCTCTTCTGAAAAGCAGGGGTGATCCTTGATCTTCTCCCAGATAGCCGGATCCGTGCCGTCCGGCTTTATCGACGAGCCGCAGGACGAAGACGCGCAGCCAGCGGCTTTCACGGTGGCAAGCAACTGGTCACCGAATGTCGTGCTGAGGCTCTCAAGCGAAATTGCCGGTGCGGACATCGAACGGCTCCGTTGCTGGGTGAATGTCGCAGTTCAAACCGCAAGAGCTATGCCAGCTCAAAGAGCGGTTTTGGTTCACGAATTGGCTTTCGTGTCGGATTCCGTCGGATTGCTCCGACACACCTTTGTCGGGCTTCCGACAGTGGACAAGCAAATCGGGTCGCGAAGGCTACCTTGGGCGCGCAGAGTGTGAGGGAGACTACTCCGGGCTTACGTTTGACGTCATTACGACGTCTAGAATTTCTTCACCTCGATACCATGTCGGCGCAGGGCGTAGCCGATTTGCCGCGGCGTGAGGCCGAGGATACGAGCCGCCCTGGCCTGAACCCAACCGGCCTTGTCCATCGCGTCGATCAGCCGGTCGCGTTCCGTCAGACCCGGGGGACAAGCGGGATCGTTCGGATCGCCGGCCGTAAGGGGAGATACCTTGCCTGCGGAGGCACCGATGCGACTGGCCGGCAGCCGCAATCCGACCGGCACTGCGTTGACCGGTGCGAGATCGTCGATGGCATTGCCGCCATTCGAGCGATCGGCTCGTTTCCAGAGGAGCCAGGAAAGGCACTGGCTCTTCTTACAGGCGAAATCGGATGGAGTGATCGTCCTTGAACGCGCAAGTGTGGCCGTCCTTTGGACGCAATTCTCCAGCTCGCGGACGTTACCGGGGAAGTAGCATTGCGAAATCAGATCAAGCGCCGACGGCGCGAAGGCGAGTGCGCGATCGTTCTCCTTGTTGAATCGGTTCAGAAAGGCGTTCGCAAGGCGTGGAATATCGCCGGGTCGCTCTCTGAGCGGAGGCAGGATAATTGGCACCACATTGATGCGGTAATAAAGATCGGCCCTGAACTCCCCTTTTATCACGGCCGTCTCGAGGTCCTTGTTGGTGGCGCATATGAGGCGCACGTCGACCTGTAGCGTTTTGGTGCCGCCGACTCGCTCCAACTCGCCTTCCTGCAAGACACGCAACAGCTTGGCTTGAAAGGCCGGCGAAATCTCGCCGATTTCATCAAGTAGCAGCGTTCCCTCATTTGCCAATTCAAAACGACCGGCGCGCTGGGAGATAGCACCCGTGAAAGCGCCCTTTTCATGCCCAAACAGTTCTGACTCCAGAACGCTTTCAGACAGTGCGGCGCAGTTCAATTTGACGAAAGACTTCTTCCTCCGACGTGAGAGCTTATGAATGGCTTGCGCAAAGAATTCCTTGCCGGTGCCGCTTTCACCCCTCAGAAGCACGGTGGAATTGGTCCCTGCTACGACCGAGAGGGTTTCGAGCACCTGCTTGAGTGCGGGGCTTTCCCCGATGATCCCGTCGATTTTGGCATCCGCATGCCGGGCAGGGTCGTAGGTCCTCCCCTCGTTGGGCGATTTCTCCGGTCTCCATTGCTCATGGACACACCGCTGACGATCTGTACTCAGGGTGCGATGGAGACGGATGGTCCGGCCGACAAGGTTGGCGACCATCGTCAGGAAGTATGTGTCCTCGTCGTCGCGAAAGTCGGTGGCGCCGTCTCCGGCGCGGTCGATCGACAATGTCCCAAGGATCTTATGATCAGCCTTTAGCGGGATACCGATAAAGGCAATCGGGATGGTGCCGCTGCTCGAAGACGTTTGAAGGTCAGCCTGAAATAGTGGGGACTTGCGGACGTCCGGTATGAACAGCGGCGTCCCCGTAGCGACGATTTGATCTGTTACGGCCTGTGGTATGACGCGGCGAGTGCCTGATTGAGGTGCGTGGGTATTGCCGGCAGTTGCGGCAATCTCCGGCTCTCCTTCAGCGTCCAGGACGACGATTGCTCCGTGACGCATCTGCAGAAACGAAGGCAGGATGTTCACGACATTGGCGAGCGTAATCTCCAGCTCGCTGGGGGCGGTCAGCACCTTCGATATCTCGTAGAGTCCCCTGAGCGCGATATCTGCTTGGGGCATGCTTTTGATGGGCGGTTCAGGCCGGGTATCCCGAGGTGCTACCTCATCGACCCGATCTTGGGGTACGTGAGCCATGGAAACACCTCAGGGGTTGTCGTCCAGAGTGCTCCTCCTTTTGTATCTGAAGTCTGAAAGCACAGTATTCACGAGCTTCTCTTCGTTGCGAGGCGATTCCAGCAAAGATAGACTAGGCGTTGGTCGCGACCTCAGGTGTACCAAGATTGACGCTCTTGATACGGTGCGTGCGTCGGTCATCCGAATTTGAAGAGGACTCCGAAGCCGCCGCGTGGATAGTTCCACTCGATCTCGCCACTGGTCTCACACAAAATCCGGCAGGTGCCGCACTCCATGCAGCCGTCGGCAGTGATCTCCACTTGACCTTTGTCGTTCAACTCATAACATTTCGCCGGGCAGACGTGGGTCAGCGCGAGCAAGTTCGCGCTTGGCCTCTCGTGCGGTCGCACTTTGATATGCGGACGGCCGGAATCCACCAAGTAGCGGTTCTGGTAAAGCTTGTCCTCGACACGTGACTTCGTCACTGCGATCGTCATTTCGTCTCCCCTCAGCGCCACGCCAATGCAAGGCGGACCGCGTCGCTGACCAGCCCCCAGCGCGAGCGCGCCTTGATGAAGGCCGCCGCGGTCGCCTTTTCCTTCTCGATCTTCGGCGTGCCGTCGACACGCAAGAAGTTCTGCGCGGCTTGCGACATCAACCGCGGATAAGTCGTGAAGTAATTGCAGGAATTGGTGTGGAGCAAGGCCGGCATGTCTTTGTATTTCCTTAGGTCCTTGACCACGAAGGACTTGTCCAGCATGGCTTTGTAAAGGGCGAGATTCCGTTTGGTCATAGGACCGTTGCGGCTCTTGACCTCGATGATTGCCTCAGCCGCGATGCGGCCGGAGGTCATGGCGAGGTTCGAACCCTCGCGGTGAATGGCGTTGTTCAGTTGCGCGGCATCGCCGACCACGACCCAACCGTCGCCAAAGAGCTGCGGAATAGCCTTGTAGCCGCCTTCGGGAATGAGATGCGCGGAATATTCTTTCACTTCCGAGCCGGCAATCAGCGGCCGGATCGAAGGATGGGTTTTTAAGGCGTCGAGGAGGACGTAAGGGCTCTCGACCATCGCGGCGAAGTCGGAGACGAGGCAGCCAATGCCCAGTGAGATCGACTCCTTGTTGGTGTAGAGGAAGCCGAGCCCGGCCATGCTGCGGGAGGTCGTGCCCACCGCCTCGATCACGCAGCCTTCATCGCCTTTGAGGCCGAACCGCTGCTCAATGACCTCTTCGGGGAGGAAATGCATTTCCTTGACGGCGAGCGCCACGGTTTGCGGCTTCGGCATCTCGCGCAGGCCGGCCCGCGTGCCAAGCAGTCCGCAGACACCTTCTGCGAGGACGACCACGTCCGCGTAGATGGCTCCGCCGGCCCGGTCTGTGCGGACGCCGATCACCCTGTCCTTGGCGTCACGGATGAGTTCCGTCACGGTCGTCTCGCACAGAACCGTCGCGCCGGCCTCGCGCACCTTACGCGAAAACCATTTATCGAACTGGGCACGAATGATCGTGTAGCGGTTGGGCTTCGCCTCATTGAAGTCGTCCGACCGATAGTGAATCCCGGTGTGGGACGTGTCGTCCATCACCCAAAGCCGCTGTTCAACCAAATGCCGCTCGAGAGGCGCATCGTCCCGGAAATCCGGGATGATCTTCTCCAGCATGTTCGCGTACATGATGGCACCCTGGACATTCTTGGACCCCGGATATTCACCCCGCTCCAACTGCAGCACCTTCAGGCCGTGGCTGGCCATGGTGTAAGCAGCTGCGTTTCCGGACATGCCGGCCCCAATAACAATGGCGTCGAATTGTTCCTCAATCATGTCCATCCCTTAGCTCGCAAGCTTGTCGCGACTGTGGGGCGACAGCCGCCGGGTGAAGGCTTCCGTCAGTGCGGGCAGGAAGCGGATCGCGTCGGTGACGATCCCGAGGTGAGCGAAATCGAAAATCGGCGCGTTCGGGTCGGTGTTGATGGCCACGATGAGATCCGCCCCCTCGACGCCAACCCGATGCTGGACGGCGCCGGAAATCCCGGCCGCTATGTAAAGCTTCGGCCGGATGGTCTTGCCAGTTTGGCCGATCTGCCGATCAGCTGGCATCCAGCTCTTCTGGACCAACGGGCGCGAACAGCCGTGCTCGGCGCCGATTGCTCGCGCGAGATTCTTCACAAGCTGCAGGTTCTCCGCCGCGCCTAGACCGAGGCCTCCCGCAACCACGACGTCGGCATAGGCAAGATTTGCCTTTGCCGACTGACTATCCGGCAGGAAGCCGAGGACTTTGGTAACGATCTCGTCCTCGGCTACCGAGAGCTTGTGCCGGATGACACGCCCGACCGGTTTATCCGCCCGCTGCGGCATGGGCATGACCCTCGGTCGCACTGTCGCCATCTGGGGGCGGAAATTGAGCGTATAGATCGTGCACAACAAGGAACCGCCGAAAGTCGGACGGGTGGCGGCGAGCGAACCGTCGGTATCCACATCGAGTTCGGTGCAGTCGGCCGTGAGCCCTGTCTGCAAGGTCGTCGCCACGGAGCCGGCAAGATCCCTGCCGAGTGTGGTGGCACCGAGAAGAAGGATCTCGGGTTTGTGGGTATCGACCAGATCCGTCATCGCCTTGGTGAATGGTTCGTTCCGATAGTCGGCGAGCAGCGGCGCCTCGACGATGTAGACAAGGTCGGCACCATAAGCGAAGGCTTCGGCAACGGCGTTCCCGATGGCCTCTCCCGGCGGTCCAAGCACGACGCCCGCAAGCTGGACCTGAAGCTTGTCTGCTAACTTGCGGCCTTCGCCGAGCAGTTCGAATGATACGGGATGGACCTGGCCGCGTTCGAGCTCGATGAAAACCCAGACGTGCCGGTAGTCCTTGAAATGCGCGGGCAGCTCCTTCTTTATGCCGGCACGGCCGGCGGCAGGGCGAGGGGTTTCTCGGTTCGCGGTCGACATCGTCTGCTCCTTGCCCTCTCACGCGCCGCCGTTGAAGGCGAGCTCATGTTCCAATGCCGGCTGGCGGGTGAAGATTGCCGTGATGAGTTCGTCAGCGACATCGCGCAAGGCCATCTCGGCGGTGTCGATTTTTGCCGCCTTTTCCGCCCGCGCAGGAGGGGCGAAAACGCGCTTGACGACCGTCGGTGAACCGCGCAGGCCGCATTTGGTGAGATCCTCAATGCCGGCGTCGGCGGCACTCCATTTTAAGACCTGGCTGCGCGCGGCGCACAGGGCGTCCTGGATCGAGCCCCGGCGGATCTCGTTTGTGCCTTCCAGCATGGTGATCAGGCAAGGGAGACTGCTCTTCAGCATCTGTGTGCCGCCTTCGGAGCGGCGCTCGACCTTGATCTCGCGCGCAGCAATATCAATGGAGGCGATCTTCGCGACATAGGTAAGCTGCAGGAGTTCGAGGCGCTTGGCGATGCCGGGCCCGACTTGGGCGGTGTCGCCATCGATCGTCTGCTTGCCGGTGAAGACGAGGTCTGGCGTGCCGAACGTCTCGCCAACCTTCGCGATTGCCTGGGAAAGGGCGAAGGAGGTCGCCAGCGTGTCGGAGCCGGCAAAATAGCGGTCGGTCAAGAGCACCGCTCGGTCGGCGCCGTATCCGAGCGCCTTGCGCAACGCGTCCTCTGCCATGGGCGGACCCATAGTGAGCACGGTGACTTCGCCACCATAGGCGTCGCGCAGTCTGAGGGCCTCTTCGAGGGCGAACAGGTCGTAAGGGTTGATGATGGTCGGAACACCCTGGCGCATGATCGTGTTCGTCACCGGATGGACCCGTATCTGTGCCGAGTCCGGCACCTGCTTGATACAGATTACGATGTGCATTGGCGGTTTCTCTAGGCTCCTGTCCGGATGCGGGCTTGGCGGTTATCTCCTTGGTGTGCATCATTCGTGCCAACTGTTTTGCGCTGCCCCCTATTCCTAGAACTTCGTTGGTTGCTTCTGAGGGCGCCGTGGTGATGACCGGATTTGTCGGCTTCTCGACATTGTCGCGTCGCAACCCGTGTCGCGGTCATTCCTGTCCGAACCGCTTCAGTACGGAGTCGAACGGGACAAAGGTGCGGCCCGGCGTGGCAGGTTTGTTCGGATCATGGTCTTTGAGCACCTTGAAGACCCGATGGGTGAGCGGCGAGGAAACCGCGAAGTCCTCGTAAGCGCGTTCGAGCGTCGCGCGCACCCGCGCGGCAATCACCTGGTCGGGCAGACCGGAGAAATCTTCTTCGGCAAGGTATTGGCCCACGCGCTTCATGATATGGAGCCGCGAGACATTCAGCACCTTCGGATCATAGGAGACGCCAAGGACTGCGAAGAACTCCTCCGCAGCCGACAGGCGCTTCAGTCGTGCGAGGATGTCGGTGACATCGATGGGGCGGCTGTCAGCGGAACAATTCATTGCATTCTCCCTGGTCGGAAAACTGTGGTGTCGGTGGGCTCGCGCACGGCTGACCTGGACCCGCACAGCTCCGCGAGGGATGCCTCGCTGCACATTTCATCGTAGAGCTCGACCAGTTGAGTTGCAGTGACGGTCGATTTGGTCTCGGCCGCCTCGCGCCGGACGCGGGCCACCATCGCGGCTGCCAAATCCGGGTCGAGATCGCGACCGCTTTCGCTCAGCACATGGGCAATCGCAGTGGCGCCGGAATGCTTGCCAATGACGATACGCCGGCAGCGGCCCACGAGAGCCGGATCGAGCCCCTGATAAGTACGCGAGTCCTTCAGCAGCCCTGCGACGTGAATGCCGGATTCGTGGGTGAAAACATCGGGGCCCACGACCGGCTTAATGGCCGCGGTCTGCCGGCGGGAGGCCCAAGCCACCTGGGCGGCGAGGTCGGGCAATGCGGTCAGCTCGATGCCGGTATTCGCGCCGTCGAGGACCGCCATCGCGGCGGCCACCTCTTCCAGCGCGGCATTGCCCGCACGCTCGCCGAGCCCCAGGACGGTGACGGACGCATGGCGCGCGCCTGCGCGGATCGCGGCCAGCGTGTTGGCGGCAGCAAGTCCGAGATCGTTGTGCGCATGAAATTCAAGCTCGATTGGAGACTGCGCCACGAGCTGGGCGACAAGTTCGAAGGTCGAAAACGGGTCGAGAACGCCGACTGTGTCGGCTAGCCTGACGCGGCTTGCGCCGGCGCGTGCAGCCGTCTCGATGACGCGGGCGAGATGATCCCGATTGGCCCGCGAGGCGTCCTCGCAGCCCACCGCGACGAAGAAGCCGGCGGCGGCTGCGCGCCTGACCATACGTTCGATGACCTGGAGCGCTCCCGCCTTATCGAGGCCGAGCTTGGCGGCAAGTTGGATGTCCGACGCAGGCAGCGATAGATTGATGGCGTGGACGCCGCTCTCGATCGCTGCATCGAGATCCAGCGACGTCATCCGGCACCAGGCCATGAGCCGAACCGGGAGACACCGCGCGACCACGGCGCGAATTGTTTCGATCTCGTCGGCGCCCATGACCGGCGTGCCGATCTCGATCTCTGTGACGCCGGCCGCCGCAAGAGACTCGGCGATCTCCAGCTTTTCCGTCGTGGTAAAGGCGACGCCGGGCGCCTGCTCGCCATCGCGCAAGGTCGTATCGTTGAGAAAGACATGACGGGTCATGAACGGTAGCCGGTTCTGCTGCCGCTCAGGCATAGACCGGATTGACCGTCTTCGGAGGTTCGGTTACCCGGCCCAGAACTGGGAAAGCCACGCAGCTTCTCCACGATTGCCGGCATGACCTCGAGCACCCGGTCGACGTCCGCTTCGCCGTTGTCCCGCGCCAAGGAGAAGCGGACTGCCGCGTGTGGCGTTTTCATCGCGCTCAGGACATGGCTCGGTTCCAGCGAGCCGGAGGTGCAGGCGGAGCCGGAGGAACACGCGATGCCCACGCGGCTGAGGAGAAGTGGAATTCCATCACTTTCGACATGTTCGAAGGAGATGTTTGCGGTGTTGGGCAACCGTTCCAGGGGATCACCAGTGACACAGGTGCTTGGGATGCGCTGGAGAATCCCGTCCTCTAAACGGTCGCGGAGCGACTTTACCCGTGTGGTCTCGTCGTCCATGAATTTCAAGGCGAGTTCGGCCGCCATGCCGAGCCCGACTATGCCGGGCGTATTCTCGGTGCCAGCACGCCGGTTGTGTTCTTGGTGGCCCCCCTTGATCAGCGAGTGGAAATTGACGCCACGTTTTACGAAAAGCGCGCCGATCCCTTTCGGCCCGTGCAGCTTGTGGCCGGAGAGCGACAGCATGTCGATTGCGGTCGACTTCAGGTCCATCGGAAGCTTGCCGACCGCCTGCACAGCATCAGTATGGAAAAGGGCGCCCACTTCCTTGGCCAACTCGGCAAGCCTGGCCACGGGGAAGATCACACCAGTCTCATTGTTCGCCCACATTATCGAGACGATTGCGACCTGTGGGGTGAGGGCGGCCATATAGGCGTCGAGGTCGAGCCGGCCACGGCAATCCACCGGGATCTTGTGCACCTTGACGCGGCGGGTCTTCTCAAGATGCGCGCAGAGCGTCAGCACGGCGGGATGCTCGACCGCGGACGTCACGATCTCGGTTCGGTTGGGCGCCGCCTCGAGCGCCGAAAGAAGCGCTGCATTGTCGCTTTCTGTCCCACCCGAGGTGAAGGTGATCTCATCGTCGAACTCCGCGCCGATCAGAGCTTGCAACTGCCTCCGCGCCTTTCTCACCGCCGCACTGACTGAGGCGCCAAGAGCGTGCGCCGACGAAGGGTTGCCGAATTGATCCCTAAAGAACGGCAACATCGCTTGCACGACCTCAGGATCGACCCGTGTGGTTGCGTTGTTGTCGAGGTAGACAGGTTTCATGTGCGATCCTCAGTTGAGCGGAATGACGCGAGCGCGCGACCGCCTCATTGAGCCTCTGGCGTATGCCGTTGATGATGATGGGCCCGAACTGGCAGCCGGCGCAGACGCCCGAGAGTTTGACGTAGACCGGATCGGCGTCGACACGGACAAGTCCGCAGTCGCCGCCGTCAGCCCGCAGGTAAGGACGCCCGAACACGACAACGTTATCGATAAGCCGAATTTGGCGCAGCGGCGCGATTTGGCGGCCAGCAGCTTGGGTGCCACCAGGAACCGAACTGTTTCGGGAGGCGACGTTCTTTGCGTCCTACCTGAAGCGATTGCCGGTCCCAAGATCGGCTTCGACCTTGCCTTGTTCTTGAGGACAGGGACATCTGTTGTGCCGGCCATATAAGCCTCCTCTGCCGCAAATGAGTCCGTCGGCGGCAATCGCTTCATGGACCCGCACAGGCGCTTCGGGCGATCAACTGAAGGACTTGCCGCAGCCGCACTTCTCGCGCGCGTTGGGGTTATCGAAGACAAAGCCGCAAGATTCGAGCCCGGTGAGGAAGTCGACGGTCATGCCGGCGACATGCGGTTGGGAGCCCGCGTCCACGAACAGCTTGATCCCATCTGTCTCGGTGATCGCGTCGCCCTCGCGCGACACGCTCTCCAGGCCCATTAAGTATTTGAAGCCGGCGCAGCCGCCGGCCTGGACCATGATGCGAAAGCCTTCCGCCGGCTCGCTGGCGCGGGAAAGAGCAGTCTTGATGGCGGCAACAGCGTTGTCGGTGAGCGTAATCATGGCTCCATTCTCCTCAGTCCGGGACCTGCTTGCGCATCACGTTGCATGCACCGTGCCAAAGCGAAAAAACGTTTCAACACAGCGCGGCATCTCTGACACTGCTGTGGTTCTTGTGAGTCCATTGCTGCGAAGGTGTCGGCCAACCGACACGTACTGTCGGGTTTGTCGGGTCCGCCACGCGGGATGTTGGGCCTGAGTTGTTGGCTGAACTCACATTAAACCAATGACCATTACAGAAGACTTCTTCTGAGCTTGCTTCGGCCCAATTGGCACGGTTTTTGAAGCTCCACTGGCGAGGCGGCAAGAGACTGCCGATCCACAATCGTGTCGTGGGTGCCCTCCGATCGATGGGGCGAAGCAAGGGAGCAACATGTCAGGACTGGGTCAGACACGCTTTGTTTGGCGAAGCAGCGCCGCCCGTGGCATCCGAATGACCGATTGGCCGATTGCGACAACACCCACAATCGCTCACCACCGCCCGGTGGCCACCGACCGGCTCGATGTGATTCCATCGGCATGTGCCTGCTCGTGTCACTCGGGTCTCGCCGCTCCGATAGCACCCCCGGTTTTCGCGCGGGTGCGACGACGTGCGCACGCTGTCCAGCGACACTTTGTTCACGGGCCAGCAGCAGATCAGGGTCGAGCATTACGGCGCGCCCGATCGGCTGAAGATTCACCGGCAGGGCAGCTGATCCTCACACGTAGGTGGAAGCAGGGGTAAGACATGGACCAGCGCGAGAAACCGTCGCCGGACGAAATCCGGCGGGCGTGCGAAGACAATCCGAAAATCCGGGAGCATGATCTCGCCGCTCGGTTGGGCATTTCGGAAGCCGAATTGGTCGCGGCGCATTGTGGTCACGGCGCGGTGCGCATCGAGCCGCGCGTCGATGATCTGCTGACCGGCCTCGAAGCGGTCGGCGAGGTGATGGCGGTCACCCGCAACCAAAGTGCCGTGCACCAAAAGATCGGCGTTTACGACAAAGTGGTCACCGGCAACCCGCATGCCATGGTGCTCGGCGACGAGATCGACCTGCGCATCTTCCCGAAAGCGTGGGCGTATGGCTTCGCCGTCGAGAAGCGCGAGGAAGCCGAGATCCGCCGCAGCCTGCAATTCTTTGATGCCACCGGCGAGGCGATGCACAAAATACATCTCAGGCCCGCCTCGAACCTGCACGCCTATCAGAATCTGGCGGCAGAGCTCGTATCCTCCGACCAGGAGCCGATCATATCGGTCGAGGCGAGCGGGGCGCGCGATAACGCAGTGAGTCAAGACCAAGCCGCCACGGTCGACGACCTACGCGAGCACTGGAGCCGGCTGAGCGACGTGCATCAGTTCTACCATATGTTGAAGACACTGAAGCTCAGCCGCTGCCAGGCGATGCGTATGGCCGACGAGGATTACGCCTGGCTGCTCGACAATGACGCCGTTGGCGCCCTGTTCCAACAGGCGGCCGAAGACGAGATGCCGATCATGTGCTTTGTCGGCAATCGTGGTTGCATCCAGATCCATTCCGGCCCGATCAAGTCGGTCAAGCAGATCGGGCCGCGGATCAATGTGCTCGACGAGAACTTCCATCTCCATCTTAGGACTCATCACATCCGCGAGGTCTGGGCCGTGCGCAAGCCGACGAGGGACGGTCACGTCACGTCCGTTGAAGCCTATGACGCCGACGGCAAGATGATCATCCAGTTCTTCGGCGCGCGCAAGGAAGGCGAACGCGAGCGCAGCGACTGGCGGTTTCTGGCCGAGAGTCTGCCACGCGTTCCCGGTCCGACCGACAGGGATGTGTAGAGCCGACAGGCCCTCGGAATGAACCGGCCGCCATAGGACTCGGCACCACGTTCCGACAGCGGCTCGCGAGGAAATATAGGTCCATGTGCGATAGAGCTTGCCGTCGTAGCGCATACGGACGGTCAGGTGTGCACGCCGGAATTGGACCGCATCGATACAGTCAGGCTCGTCGCCGGCCGGATCGCTGCGCACGAGTGCATCGCTCGTCTGACCGGAAATCCTTGCAGCGGCTGCGAGTGATACAACGCATACGCCATCAGCGCCGAACCGAAGCGCGGCTCGACCTTGTTGATAATTTCGATCATCGCGGGCAAGCGCCGCGGGTCTTGTCGGACCACACCCGATCCTTTCGGTGGATCGCGTCGTTGCTCAATCCTGGCCCTGCGAGCGATCTCCTCGCTCGTCGACCGGAAGGCTGTGCAGCAGCCGCCAGGCCGAACTGCCCTATGTCGCGGACTCGACAAAACCGACCGTGGATGTCGGTTGTCGGACGTTGTCCTAAGAATGATGGACAGGTGATCATCAACTTAGCGGCGACGGGCCCAGTGCAGGCTGGCATCGCTTGCTGCAGCGCCATGGGTACGCCTATCCGGCACGCGACTTGCTTCGACTATTTGATCAGCAGGGCATCAGCAGTGCGTCACGGAGCTCAGCGGTGATTGACCAGCCTCTCGACCCTGACGGGAACAAGCGGCGGCTTTGCTTCATGACCGCTGCGCAGCGGAGATGCCCTTCTGATTGACTTCGCAACCGATCTCATCCGCGCTGGTGCAGGTGGGCTGTATCGGGCGACAGAATCTAGAAGGCGCCCGACCCGAGACGTACCCATGCTGCAAATCGACTTTATGAACAGAGGTGCAATCTCAATCGAGCCATGAACGTCAATGTAGAGAAAGCAAAATGGCGACCAAGCCCGTTCCAGATCATGTCCCGCCCGAAATGGTGAGGGACTTCAGCCTATTTACATCGCCAGGGATGCCACCAACACCCAACGGGGATCCACACGCAGCTGTCGCTTGCGTACATGACGGGCCTCCGATCTTTTACTCCCGCTACAACACGCAAGATGGCCGGGGTACCTGGGTCATCACCCGTGCCGCGGACCAGCGGAAGGTGCTGCAGGACGCAGAGACTTTTTCCAGCCATCGCAGCATCTTCTCCTCCATACTGGGTGAAAACTGGCCGACGATCCCGCTTGAGCTCGATCCACCGGCCCATGGCGTCTTTCGCTCACTGCTCAATCCGCTGCTTTCGCCAAAGCGGGTGTTGGCTTTGGAACCGGCTGTCCGCGAACGGGCGGTCGAGCTGATCGAAAGGATCGCCGCGTCGGGCACAAGCTGCGACGTGATGAAGGATTTTGCCTTTCCTTTCGCGGTGAGCACCTTTCTTCGCTTTCTGGGGTTGCCCGATGACCGACTCGATACATTCGTCGGCTGGGGGAAAGATCTGCTCCACGGCGATGATAAGGAACGACCTGTGGCTGCCCGGACGATCGTGGCATTCATCGACGAACTTGCAGCCATGCGCCGCCAGGAGGCGGTTGACGATTTCATGACCTTTATCGTGCAGGCACAGGTCGAGGGCCGCCGGCTGACGGACACCCAAGTCCGCGGCATCGGCGTGCTTGTCTTCGTCGCTGGGCTCGACACGGTCGCAGCAGCTATAGGCTTTGACTTGGCGTACCTCGCGCGCAACCTCAAAGATCAGCAATTGCTGCGGAGCGAACCGGACCGCATCCCGCTCGCAACCGAAGAATTGCTGCGGGCCTATCCGCCCATTCAGTTGATCCGCGTGGCTACGAAAGATATCGACTTCGAAGGCGCGCCGATCCGGAAGGGGGACTATGTTTCCTGCGCCACGATGATTGCCAATCGTGACCCGGCGGAATTCGAATGCCCCAACACGATCGATTTGGAGCGGGAGGACAACCGCCACGCCGCCTTTGGCTATGGTCCCCACCGTTGCCTTGGCTCACACCTTGCCCGGCGGGAGATTGTCATTGGCCTGGAGGAGTGGCTGGCGCGCATCCCGGCTTTCAGGATCAAGCAGGGTACGGCACCCATAACCTCTGGCGGCCATGTGTTCGGGATCGAAAATTTGATCCTGGACTGGTCATAGGCCCGCCCCGAGCCGGGGCACAGACAATGGAGGCACCGCCATGCGCATCATCGTCCAAAATGCCAAATGCCAGGGTCACGCGCGATGCGCGGCGCAAGCGCCGGACATCTTCAAGCTTGATGACGAGGGTTACATCCTGCCTGGTGACATTGAAGTTGCGGAAGGGGAGGAGCTGCCGGCATCGCGAGGCGCGCGATGCTGTCCTGAACGTGCGCTGGAACTCACCCCCTGACGCTTTGAATCAGACGTCATTCAACCGTGGGTCTGGCGGGCTTGAATGGGGTCGACCATGTGGCCGCACTGGAAAGGACAGCACGCGACCTCTGTCCCGCATGGTCCACGTCCAACTCCGCGGGGGCATTTCCGGCGCCGAGGTGTTCCCCATGAGGCGCAAACGGCAGGGCGGGGATTCGCGAAACACCTCTTCCAATCACAGAATTTGCGACAGAGCCGATGGACCAGACGAAAATTACCGCACTACTCGACCGCGAGACGATCCGCGACTGCCTCTACCCGAAGAACTGCCCGACCCATGTTGCGGCCGGCCGGGTCGCTGCATGACTTGATAGGACAAACCAGGAGAACGGCACCATATTTGCCCAACACTATGCCCGGCTCAGCACCGGCCGATGGCCGCAGATCGAGCTGGAGAGGAGGTTCGACCAGCATGTGCTTGCCTGTGTGCTTTCACGTGCGCTCGAGGAGATCGAGGCCGGCGAGGCGACGGCGACGCAGGCAACCGGCCTTTCGCGCGCCGAGCTGCGCGATGTCCTGGCCCGCTGTTTCCCTGCTATTCCTATCACCGCGTTTGCCTTGGAAGAGGTGAGCGAGCCCGAGCCGGACCTGGAGGAAGAACTTCTGCGCGGACTGCTGCTGGCGCATGCCCGGCCGGGCGACCCGGCGAGCGCCCGCTTCGCCAAGATCATCGCCCGGCGTGCCATGCGCAATGACCATCTCTGGCAGGACCTTGGCCTTTTTAATCGAAGCGACCTCGGCTGCCTGCTCGCCTCGCATTTTCCGACGCTGGCGGCCGGCAACACCCAAAACATGAAATGGAAGAGATACTTTTACCGCAAGCTCTGCGAGGCCGAAGGTTTTTCGCTGTGCAGCGCGCCCAGTTGCCGGGAATGCAATGATTTCGAAAGCTGTTTCGGCCCGGAGGAAGGCGAAAGCCGCCTCACACGGATCAAGGACGGCATCGCCTCGGATTGAGAGCCGCTTCGTAGATTGTACAGCGCACAGCGCTCGCGCCGCGCCATGTGTCTCTTGTCGAATGTCGACGGACACCTTCGGGGATTGAATGCTGTGCCTGCTGTCCGATTACTCGCCATGCTCGCTTCGGCGGGCGCCGTCATGATGGCGGTGCAGGATGCGACCCGCACCATCGCCGCCGAGCAACTGGTGTTCTCCGGGCCGTTGCTGCTCGCCTGCCTCGCGGTTGCGGCGCCTGGGCGGCCGCGGTTCAGCGCCGTCATTGTTCGCGCTGGTGCACAGTTTCGCCTCGCTCACCCATTGGGGCGGCCAGATTGTCTCCGGCGTGGCCATCAATTTCGTTGCTGCCGGCTCCGCCATCATTCTCGGCCAGGTTCCGGCAGGGCGCGCGCTGGGGTTCCTGGAAGCTTTTCGAACTTTCTGGATCCCGCCTCAACCCGAATTGCGTGTGCTTGTTGGACAAATTAGGTCACTAGATTTGGATTTAGGATCGATTCAGGAGGCTTCGAATTTCTAACGCTCGCACCTCGCGGGTCGTTCACGTCAGCACGAAGGCGTTTAACTCTACGTGTCGTATTGGGGCAGCTATGCGCCTCAAGTAGGACGTTCAGGCAACCTTGTCTTCGCCCAGAAGCGGACATTACGGCTGATACCAGCGAGCGGTGGGAATGCGCCCTCTATCGGTCGTTGAATAGTCTTGTCGTCCCCCAACCTGCAGATCGGTTGGCACGACGACTATCCTTACGAGCACTCATCAAGAGCCGCTTGAACGTTTAGCCCATTCGCAAGCTGATCACTCATCCCCAATCGTGCTCGACGTCATGCAGGTTCTGTTTCCCGCCGTTTTGTCACCAGGGGATCGCCGAAGACGGTCAGCGCAAGGCGGTTTGCGGGGGACTTTCCGAGGGCGCGTTCGACGGCCTTGTTGCCTTCGAAGTTCGCCTCGATCACAGTCGCTCCGGCGGACCACGCGTCCATAAACGCAGGCAGCCAGTAGGCGGGGACGCTCGCGTTGAGCGGCCACGGTGATGCGACTACCGCCGAACAGCCCTGATCGAGCAGTTCCTTTGCAAGCCCAGTCGTTGTGTCGGCCATGGGGTGTTTATCAAACCTGCCGGCGCTGCAGACAAAAAGAACGACAACGCCCGCGTTGCACACAGCGCTCGATATTGCGTCGGGGGTAAACCTCATACCGGCATCATCTGCGACAACCTGAAAGAACCGGACTTCCGGAATGACGCTTCCGTGCGCCGTGACTATTGCCAACTCGGCACCCTTCAAGCGGTCCGGAACCGCAAGCCCTGTGTCGAGGTCGATCGAGTGGTCGCGAAGCGTGCCGCTGAGCCGGTCGGCCAGCATTCCGAGAGTCTGAACAGCTCCCGGGTCGTCTGAGATGGGAATCCATGCGAACGGTGCACCAGTCCTTGCCGGGCGGTTTCTTGCCTCCTTGAGCCAAGAAAGGGACGGTGCGGCCGCCACGGGGACCTGTAGGCCGAGCAATTCGCCGGATGCCATGAGCAGGTTCGCAGGGAGTTGCTGCAGCGCAACGTCGGCAACAAGAAGAGCGGGCGTCGTCGGGGCGGCGCTGATCCCAAGTTCGCGCATGCTGTTGTAGAACACGTTCGGATCGTCTGAATCGAAGGCGTATTGGTACGGGTACTGTTCCCCCCACTTGTCGAACGCTGCCTTGGAAAAAACCTCCGCCGGTTCAACTATCGTAGCCGACAACTCGCCAGCTTCTGCGGTAACGCGCACCACACGGGTTGTATCCGCCAAACCGAGCAAAGTGACGCTGATACCGGCGCGCGAGATTTCTTTCGCGATTTCTGCAGGCTCCTCGATCGAGCATGGAAGGGCAGAACCGCTGTCGGCGGATTGGCGTTTGATTGCCTGGTCGGCGAGAAGCTCGATTGCGAACGCCGCAACTTTTGCATTGTCCCCCGCCTCCTTAGAGTCCAGCAGCCTCCGTGCCGCCATTGCCACGGGACGAACATCGTATGCCGTATCTTCCGAATGCCGTGCGGGCTCGAGGCGCTTCGCGAAAGACAATACATCTTTTGCCGCCGGTCCCCCTACAGAAAGAGTCCGGACCATCGAAGCGTTCGGCTCGCCGAGTGCTGCCAGGGCCGCCTCCAGCAGTTCCCGCGTCCTCTCCGGTACGGCAATTCCATTGACCTCCGCCATCCGGATCGCCTGTGCCAGTAAAATCGAGACGGGGGCGAGTTCGTCATGAAGGTCGATTACGGTCTGGCAGTTATCGGCAAGATCGGCAAGGAACTCAGCCATGTTTTCCCGAGCGGGGATGGTCATCAGCAATTCGCGGAAGCGAAGGCCAAGTTCGATCGTTTCGAGGCGATGCCCCTGAGATTGCTCGACCCCCATGGTCCGGAAGAGTTGCTTTGCAACGGGCAGAAGCGAGCGCGCGAAGGCGGTCATGTTCAGGTCACGCATCAGCCGGATCAGGCCATGAGTTTCATACCATGCTTCTTCGGGGCCGACTGGCGCTTCGCATGAAAGTGCGCACGCCATTCCGACAAGCGATTCGGTCAGGTTGTGGAGGCGATGATAAATGTCGGCAAAGCCGTACCATGCGATACGCGACCGCAGCGGATCATCTCCTGCGACCTGAAGGCCATGTTCTGCAAGGTTGCGAGCATGCTGGACTCGTCCGGCAGTCACATACGCGCCGCCAACCAGCCTTATCAGCATGAGATCGATGTTCGGGGCGCTTGTGTGCGGCGCGGTTGCCACGGCGATCGCCAGAAGCTTTTGGATATAGTCGATATCCGAATCATCGCGCAGGCCTTGGCTTACATGCTCGATCAATCCTGAAAGCCCGTTCATGAGCATATCCGCCTGCCCATTGAGAAGGGCTGCGGGCAGCGTCGTGCGGCCCAAAACAACGACCCGCTGGTCAGCTAGCCATTGCAGCGCCGATTTCAGGAAGGGCATGAGGCTTTCTTCGTAATCCGCCTGCCCCCTTGCCCGCAGCCTTGGCGCGTTGCCCGTAGGCGCGGGAGCGGCTTCCACCAGCTTCAAGGTTGCGGTCGCGATCACCGGCAGGCCGTAGGTCCCAGTGACCTTTACCGACAGAAGCTTTGCGAGTGCCTGCCGCGTCTCGCCGTCGGCGGGATTATGTGCAAGGTAGCCCAGAAGGGCATTAACCGGTCGATCAAGGTCCGCCGGATCAATACCGAGCCCGCCATGTTCGTCACGACGGATCAGCAGCTGTTCGATGGCATGCAGAAGCGCCCATGCGGATCGCTGGGCGTTTCCTCCCGTCAGCTCGAGCGTCATGGCGAGAGCGAGTGCTTGGGAGAACAGGCCACGCGCATCCGCATCCCGGATGCAGGCGAGCCGCGCCTGGACGAGCCGGCCCGGCCAACGATCCGCGACCTCGTGCAGAACAGCTTCGTAGCCGGACTTGTCGGCACCAGACAAAGCGACAGCGAGCCGCTCATAGTAAGCAGCAACCTCTTGATCGATGCCGGGCGGCGGCGCTGCCAGCATTGCGGTGACGCCCGCATAGTCGCGCGCCTTCAACAGTAACCTCAGGCGATGCCTCTGAAGATGGTGCGAACCCGGAAACATGCGTTCGAGCTGCGCAACACTTCTTGATTCAAGTTCTTTCTCGCCGAGATCGTAAGCGAGGTTCACAGCGGCTTCCAGCATTTCCTCCGTAGCCAGCTCGCTGATAGCCGGGTTCAACAGCTCCGCAGCAAGGTCATGCGCGCCAGCTTCAACGGCGATTATCGCGAGCTTTACGCGGCCCTCGGGGCTGGGATCTGATCCCGAGCGCAAATCCTCCCGGATCAGCCCGGCTGCCTGCTGCGCAAGTCCTGCCCTGTGAAGCATCTGGATTTTCAATCCGGTCTTATGGCGCCTGAACCCGTCGGGCAACGCGTCGATGGCCGCAAGCACGGAACCAATGCGGCCGGCCTCGATGGCGGCAAACCACAGCTCTGCGTTCTCTGCCACAACCCCATCGATATCGTTGTCATTTTCAGCGGTCAGCAGACCACAGTTTTCGACCGACAGAAGGAGGTCTGTGTTGCCTTTGCGATGCGGACGCCACTTACCTGTATGAAGCGCCACATAAAGCTCGTTCCGACCTGCGACAGCTACGGCCTTTGCCGCGAGGCTGTGAAAGTGGGGGACCCACAAATCCTCCTCCAGCCCCAGCTGACCTGGCTCGGCATCGGGAAGTTCGAGCGCTTCATCGCGATACTTTGCCCCGGCACAAAGTATCAGGACCGAGTTTCGCCTTGCCCTCTCGACAATCTCCATGACGGCATCGACCTGCAGGTTGGCGGCGTGAACAATCCCTAGACGCCTTGGCAAGACCTGCAGTTCCTGCTCGTCGAGCGGCCTGCCGCGATGCACGGCAACGGCGTTGGCGAATGCGGCCCTTACGTCCTCCACCGTGTGTTCGGAATCCGGTGGAAGCACCACCACGAACTCCGAGATCGGGTTACGGCCATTCCCGTCTTCAACCATGGACAGGATGAAGATCATGTTCGCGACGTGCTCCAAAAGGCCGAAGGGTCCGCAGCTGAAAATGTCGCCTCCGCCAAAACTAAACGGGGAGTTTTGGAAGAAGTTCGCGATACCGTCGATGTCAAAGCTGAATCTGGGTGTGCCTTCGCCGTTCATTTTAGCGTCCATGTTGTGGGCATCTGATCTTGGGACCGCACCTTACCGCTTCGGGCTAAGCACCACGTGCGTGATGGGGCGAAGCCGAGGCCAACCATTGATCTATTGTGGCGTCCTCTTTGCAACAAGCACACAGACCAAATCGGATGGCGAAATTGGTGCAGGTCTCATAGTGTTACGCCGCAGCGAACATCTACCAATGCGGAATGCCGAAACTACGCCGGGCGATTTTTATGGCTGCTGGCTAGCGATAATTTGAAGACGCTCGGGAGAGTCTCTTGTTTTCTCTTCAACCTCCAGTCGACATTGCCCGACACCTAGCTCCGCTCGATGGCACGACGCTTCGCTTTATGCTGACGGGTATCCTGCTCGAGCCGGCCTATCTCGCTAACCATGCTCGAATCCTAACGCTGCTGCACTGGGCACTCGTGCTGGTGAATGGTCGACGAACGCCGGTCAAAACGACCTAACGGGCCTCTTTGCAGCGATGTCGGATCATCCCGCTGCTTTGAGCGAAGATCCACCGGAAGACGCATTCGTGGACATTGTCTGGACGACGCAGTCGGGTTTCCGGATATTTCCCGGCATTTACACTGGAGCGGGCTTTCATTTGCAACGCCTGCTCGACACTGCCCAACAGGAAGAGGACAACGTCGCAGACGCCACGGGTGTACGCGATGTCATGGCACTACTTTGCCTCAGTGAGGCCGTTGCGTCTCGGTGTGGCCTGCCGGCCGGCGCGTTCGAAGAGAGCCAGCCGAGAGCGTCACTCCGGCCAAATTCGCGGCACGCGTTCAAGCTTGGCGCGTTCACCTCTTTTCGCGCCGAAGAATTGAATGCACTTGCCATCGAGGCCGCGCAGCTCAAGAGATTCGTCCTTCAGCCAACGCCTGATCTGCTCGAGCAGCCGTTCGGCGCGACGGATCTGGAAAATTCTCCGCTTATAGAATGGGAGGGTGGCGTCCAGGTCTTGAGCCCGCCCGGCCTTGTGGCCGCAGCCATTGCACACATGGTGCTGGCGCTGGGCCCATCGCTCGCGAAAAGCCTATACCTGCGCGATATGGCGCGCTGGCTTGGGGTAGATCTGCCGCGGGCGCACGCCAAATCCCTTCCGGGGCGCGACGTTGCCATCGGCGATCCGGGTTGGAGCAAGTCCATCGAGGAGCGCGCACTGGCGTTGGAATTCGACCACGACAAGCATGCGCATTTACTCGTCCTGGAGGCAAAGTGGCCAAAATCGCGCGACAATGCCGTGCCACCACCGCTGGGTGGCGGCAGTCGGCTAGCGTCTGCGCTCAGCCGGCTGGTCCGCAAGTTGCACGACGAAATTGAGGAGGGGGACGGTGCTGACGCCGGTCTGACCCTGGTCGTGCATAACTCGCCAGGGTGGGGTCTTCAGATCGACGATCTGCGTGACCTCGGGCCGAGGTGGTTTGTAGTCTCGATGAGCGCTTACTCGTTTTCGACGATGCTTCGGGCACCTGGATTCGAATTGCTCAAATTCTGGAAGATGTTGGCCGAGCTTCGCGAGCTCAGGCATCGCGGCATGATTGTCAAGCTTTGGCCCGACCCGATCGTCTACTGGAGCGTCTGGGAAGACTTCGGATTTACGTTCACGCCGGCCTTGGCCGATATGCGCGACATGGCGCTGATCGGCGATACAGCGCTGGTGGCGCCTTTGGTCCGCCGAGTGCGGGACGCATGGTGCACCCATGGCGTTCCCACCCCTTGGGGCGAGCTGAGCGTTGTCGAACAATATCCTGACGACGATGATACCGCGCCGGATCCGCAGTCGCCCATCTACAACGATCACATGGCCATCGCGGCCGGCACGCTGGTCGGCGTGGTTGAAAACGAACACGGCCCCTGGTGGGTTTCCGTTGGCCGCCCACCTGCCGACGTGGAAGACCGGCAGTTTCTTCTTCTTCTCTGGCAGGCCGTGCTGGAATGGTTGGCGCGCGCCGCCATAGAGATGGGAGGGGCGGCTCTCATCAATCGCGAAGCCACTTCTCGTGACGCTGCTTCCGATACCGATCACGATCACCGACGGTCCGGACACTGCGCAGTTCTTCTATAGCCCAGACGGCTCGGAGGTGAGGATCGCTCTGCCGGCTAATCTCATGGAGCGCATGGTCCGAGTGGACAACGCGGCTGAGGTTCAGGTCTTGGCTTGGATCTTGGAGGGCATCTTGAGGCTTCGCAGCGAAGCAAAGAACGTCGACGCGCTAAATTGGGCGCGCGAGATACTTGCCAATCCGGATCTCAAGATGATCCACATCACCCACGACATCGATCAGGCCTTCGCCATCGACCTTACGACAGACAAGACCCGCTACCGCCCGCTCCAAGCACCCGACCCGCGGTTGCAGGCCGCTGGATAGACGAGCGTCTTATTGGCCGCCACCGCCTCACCGTCGCGCCACCCATGACGCCCATCAGCGATGCTGGGCAGGTCAATGCCATTCTCAACGCTGCTGTGGACGTGCACTGGGAGGCGTGCCGCGACCGCCTTTCGAGCCTCGATCGACGCGAGACATTGCACCTTGTGCTCGGATTGATCGAAGCGGCGCACAGGCATCGGGTCGACGATGAGCGCGGCGCGCGGGCACGGCGCGTCGCCTAAGGGGAAGGACACGAAGCCCGAAATGGCGGTTAGACGCGTACTGCATCGCCTGGGCTTCCGGTTCAGACTGCAGCGATGCGACCTGCCCGGCCGCGCTGACATGGTGCTTCCGGGGCGCCGCGTGGCCATTTTCGTTCATCGGTGCTTTTGGCACCGCCACCCCGACTGTCGCAGGGCAACGACCCCTAAGACGCGCGTCGACTTCTGGCGCGCGAAGTTCGAGGCCAACGCGGCGAGAGACGAACGGGTCGAAGGTGAAATCGTGGCCGCGGGTTGGAAAGTCCTGATCGTCTGGGAGTGCCAGACCAAAAAGCCCGAAGACCTAACTGCCGCTCTGCTCGCGGGCTTGGCCGCGCTCGGTATTAGTTGTCGCAGATCACCTGGGTCGCAAGATACTCGAACCACACCGATCGAACCGTGATGCCGCCATCCTGTTGCAGCGAATATCGATACCGCCCCGGCTGGACGATTAACCCATCCGTCGGCAAAGTCCTGACTTTCGGTCATGCGGGTCAGCAACCGGCTGCCGACCCTGGACCACTCGGCTAATTCACCGTCGGCAGTACTGCTCTCGAACGCGTCGCGCTGCGTTGGCAGCATGGCTTCGAAGGGCAGGGCATATCCCTCCCGCACTGTTCTTACGTAGGCGGCCTTGCGTTCTTGATTTGTTCTGATATCATTTCTTAACCTACTTAGAATAATTTACCTCGATATTTTCGCAGGGGTTTCAGTTTTGTTTGTAGAGAATCTTTCTATCGGCCGAGTTGTTATGCATGAGGTATTCCAGAGGAAAGACGGGCCAAATATAGTGCCGCCATTCTACGGCAAGGAGCTCGAAATACTGGATGCCAAGGCTGTCAGTCATTTTGGGATGCGTATCACCGACGCGCTCTCTGCACAGTCCAAAAGCATAGAGATGCGGATAGTGAAGACCGAGGACGCGAGCGTGGTTGGAACCGCTCGACGTCTTGTTCTGGCAACCGACACCGATTTTCCCAACATCTCCAATCACATGGCCGATGCCCTCGCTGACGCACAGAAATCACGAGGCATTCCCGGGGGAATGCTTCTAGTCTTCGATGGGAAAGTCGGTGGCGACGGAAAGCCCTTCGTCGGGGTGATCAAAGCGGAGATGCAGTCCGGCTTTCAACGCCGACTGGGTGCGGCAAAAGTTGTGACCGAATTCCTCGAGAACATCTTCCTGACGCCAGCCACGAGGCTCTACAAGCTTGCCCTGTTCATCCCTGAAGACGTCGCTGTCACGGCGAGCACAAGTTGGCGATGCTTCGTGTTTGACAGCAACATTACCGCGGCCCGCCGAGAGAACGCGGCCGTATATTTCTACGACGGCTTTCTTGGCTGCGCCTTTCCTGAGAGCGGGAAATATGAAACCGCGAAGTTCTTCGATCTCACAAAGGAATTCGTTCGCACATCGGTAAATGACCGAGATCTCCGAAAGGACCTGGGGGACGCGCTATTCGCCTTCGTTAAGGTAGATCAGGCACCCACGTTCACCTCGCAGCAGTTCGGCGACACGTATCTGCCACCCGAATTGCGTGACCCGTTCAACAAGTTCCTCGAAGCCAGGAAATTCCCCACCAATAGGGCCGTGGTTCGGGACATCAGCGAGATGGGTGGCAGGCTGCGGCGCCGGAAGTACAAGTTCGGTCCAGACATCGAATTATCGGCGTCCCCGGACGCGATACGGAATCGCACCGTGACAATCGAGGATGTGCCGCCGGGTGATGATGCCGAAGGCGAGGCTGCAAGCTGGACCAGGATCACGGTCCGCAGGCCAGTCACCGAACAGCTATGACCACCGAGCTCGAGATCCTGCGACGCTGGGAGGCGGAGCAGCAGTACTACGATGCCTGGGGCAGGTTCGTCATCCACGCGGTCATCGACGGGCTCTCGACCCAAGTGGAGGCGCCGGACCTGTTCTTGCGCCTTCCGGTTAAGCACAGGCTGAAGCAAAGCAAGTCGCTCATCCAGAAGGCACTCTATCGCGGCAAGGGCTACCCAAGCCCGTATGACGACATCGAGGACAAGGTGGGCATCCGCTTCGTCGTGCTCACCTCCGACGAAATACCCATCGTCGAGAAGGCGATCGCCGAATTCGGCGACAAATACTGGTTCTGGGAAAAGGCCCGGGACTTCGCCGAGGAGCGAGCCCGGAAGCCTTGGGAGTTCGGGTACCAGTCGGTCCACTACGTGGTTCGGGCAAAGGCGGGGGTCGTCTTCGAAGGGGTCCCTATACCGCTGGACATTCCGTGCGAGATCCAGGTCCGCACGCTGCTTCAGCATGCCTTCAGCGAAGTCACCCACGACACAATCTACAAGCCGAGCGTCAAATCGACGCCTGAGATGATGCGGGCTGCGGCAAAGGCCATGGCGTTGATCGAAGCGACTGACGACTACTTCCGCCAAGTTGGCAACCTCATCGACGCATCGGTCAAGAGCGTCAAGGCATTGATCGGCGCCTTTTCGGTGTACTACCGAGATAAGATCGGCTTGGACGCGACTGTCACCACTCTCGACGGCGAGCTGATGGACGCCTACCTCCCACTGGCCGGCGAGAGCTCAATCGAAGACATCCTCCTTTGGCTGAACACCAAGGATTTCATATGGGAACGCATCAAGGGCCGGCGAGAGGACCAGGCCCTGTTCGCCTTGCCCTCGATCTTGTTGCTCTACTTCGTGGTGGGCAATTTTCCTAGCATCGCCACCTCACCAGGTTTGCTGACGGACGAGGAACTCGGGCCGATATACTCCGACCTTGGCTTGGCCCTTCCGCAGTAGGCCACAAAGCCCCAAGACGTCGACGCTCAAGTCAATGGGAGGTTGGACTTGCGAAAAGAATGGTCGCTCAGAAGGGGACCTGCGCTGAAGCAGCGGCTTATCAGTCGCCCATTTCCCCCTGAGAGACGCTCGACCGAAGTAGTTGTGCCGACAGGGGCCGCTATCTTGGTTCTCGAAATTGACGGCGAGTAACCGCAATGAGTTCGCCTCCAGAACGGCAGCTTATCGCAAATCCTAGCCGAAGCCCGCAGGCCGGCAACGGCCCTACAGCCGCCGGGCTGCAATGCGCCTCATGCCACGAACATGAAGTAATCGCGGAAGCGGTGGCCACCTGAGATGTGGCGGCGACGTTCGAACATCTGGCCGGCTGGCTGTCCGCCGATAGGATGAAGAACGGGCTCTCGATTCGACACCGGGCCCAGCCACCGAACGGAGGACAGCCATGGAACACTATATCGGTCTCGGCGTATCCATGAAAGAGACGGCAATATCGATCCGGCAGAACGGTAAGAGGATTTGGCGGGGCAAGTGCGCATCCGATCCGCAACTGCTTGCGGCGGTGATCCGCAAGCGCGCACCGCATGTCCGGCGGGTTGTGTTCGAAACGGGGCCGCTGTCGGTGTGGTTCTACCATGCGTTGACGGCAGAGGGCCTGCCGGTGATCTGCATCGACGCGCGGCATGCCAAAGCCGCGCTCGACATGGCCGCGAACAAGACCGATGCGAACGATGCCGATGGCCTGGCACATCTGGCCGAGGTCGGCTTCTACCGAGAGGTCCGCGTCAAAGGTTTCGACAGCATGCTGATCCGCACGCTGATCACCGCACGGCGCCAACTTCTTAAGATGCGTTTGCAGATATCCAATCAAATCCGTGGGTTGATGAAGACGTTCGGCCTTGTCGTGCCCAAGGGCGCCGGAAGCGTGACCGAACGCAACGTTCGCGACCTTCTGCGGAGTGAAGAAAAGCTGGCGCGCATTGTTGTGCCAATGCTGCAGGCATGGAGTGGTATCCGATACCAAATCGCAGAGCTGAGCAAGCAGCTGGCAGCGATGGCGCGTAACGACCAGCACTGCCGTCTGCTCATGTCAGTGCCCGGTGTAGGCACCGTCACAGCCCCCCGCCTTTGCCGCAGCGGTGGAGGATCCGGCCAACTTCAGGAACTCGCGCGCCGTGGGCGCATGGGTGGGCCTGACCCCGAGGCGCTACCAGTCCGGCGAGGTCGATAATGATGGTCATATCTCGCGCCGTGGCGATAATCAGTTGCGCGGACTGCTATATGAGGCGGCCGCGGTTATCCTGAACCGGTCGACGGATACCAGCAGCCTGCGAACCTGGGCGTTGGAGCTGAAAGATCGGCTCGGCTTCAAGCGAGCGGCCGTAGCGTTGGCGCGCAAGCTGGCGGTGATCATGCATGCGATGCTTCGGACGGGCGAGCTGTTTGATCCGCACGGAGGAACGCAAGCCGCGGCCTGATACTTCAGTCGCTCGCCTGCGACGTTTCCGCCATACCATTCCACCATCAGCGTTCTTACAGACGCATCAAGCTGTCCCTGCCGGGACGTGGCTGAGATCATTCCGCGAAGCGGGAAGCAACTGCCTCGGTAAGCAGATTGCGCAACGAACACAGGAAGATCTCACCTGCGAAACTCATCCTGCGGCGATCATCGCGTCGACCGCGTAGACGACCCTGTACCCGGCATGCGGACGAACGAGAATCGACAGAAAGGACGACAGCCTTGCACTCACCCCCTTGACGCTCGAGCGATTAGACGACCCGCTTCGCGGGAGGGGCGCCTCGGTGTGAGATGGCGCGACTGCCATTTGACTTGAGCGGGTAGAGGCGTCGATCTGACCATGGAGGTCCCTTCAATGAGAGGAACTCGCCATGGCTACCCTGTCGACCGATGCACCAATCTCTCCGCTTCGCCAGCGCATGCAGCACGACATGCTCATGCGTGGCCTGGGCTCCCATACCCAGCAGGACTACGTTCGTCACGTCCGGGCGCTTCGCTGTGTTCCTTGGCCGCTCGCCCCACACGGCCACGGCTGAGGACATCCGTCGATTCCAGCTGCATCAGCATGAGAGCGGCGTCGGCCCTGCGACGATCAATGGCGCGGTCTCGGCACTGCGGTTCCTGTTCCTCGTGACGCTGAAGCGTCGGGATCTGGCGCGTGCGCTGGTGATCATGAGGGGTAGTCTTTAGCCGAAAGAGAGTGAGGTCAGCCGGCGCGTGCGGCCTTTGTGCGATTACGTCCACCTGCCGCTCTTTTAACGCTACGCACGGAGACGGCTTTGGGAGCCACGACGTCGCCGAGCCGCTCTATACGGAGGGGCGCGCGCGAGGGAAGGCGAACGACGAGTTCGAGTTGCCCCCCGATCGCCTCGACATAGCTTTTAAGAGTAGACAAGTACATGTCGGCTTGTTTCTCGATCTTCGAGACCGAAGGCTGCTTGATCTTGAGGACCGAAGCGATTTCGGCCTGGGCCTTTCCAGCGGCACGCCGCAAATCGCCGAGACTCTCGACTTCTCCCCTTAACTCTTCGAAACGCACGTCGACCCGCTCCCGACGATCCTCGGGGAGCGCAGCGATTAGGTCGTCAAGCTTGCGTCCCATCACTTCTTCTCCTTCTTCGCCGCCGCCAAACGGTCGAGATGCCCTTGATAGCGCTTGTCCGCCTTGGCGATCAGACTTTTATAGAAGCGCTTCTCACTCACGCCCAACTTATCGCCGGCGACGAGCAGGATCGCTTTCCGCTTCCGGTCGAATGCGAACGCAACCCGCCAGACACCATCTTCAGCCTCGAAGCGAAGTTCTTTCATGTTCGCGAACGACGAGTCATTCAAGGTATCCGCATGCGGTCGCCCCAGCTGGGGCCCGAACACACCGAGCAGCTTAGCCGAGGCCAATAGCTCATCTTGGACTGTCTGGGGCAACGCCTCGAACTCCCCATCGAACTCATCGCCAAAAACGACTTCCCAAGCCATATATAGCTCCTAGGCTATGTGGTCAACTTCATCAAGCTGCCGAACGATACTCTGCGGCCGAAACAAGGTACGCGCGGTCGACGATAATCCGGCCGCCGTTGACACGACTGGCAATTCGCGACCTGTCTGCGCTATCGAGCGGCATCGTCACCGGCGTTCTGACGGGCATGGCCGGCGCGTAGCTGTCGCTTGCCCAGAATGCCGGCTTGTCGTGAAGGATATGACCGCCAGCAAGGGTTCCATCGCGCCGGCAGCGCTCACCGTCGCCAAATGGAAACCGGTGCCGGCGAGGTTCGCGTGTCTGGCGGCGAAGGTCGCGTGGCCCGGAGGTGAAGCCGGCGAGGCGCTTGCGCTGGTCCAGGCGTAATCGTGCGGAGGACCGCGCCGCGCCGTGCATCGCATCTCACGTCCCGCTGCGCTGCTGAGGCCTCTTCTGTCAGGCGGTCTAGGTTTCGCGCTTCGGGCCGAGCAGGAACACTGTCAGGGCGGCGGCGAACGTGGCAACAGCACTGTACGCAATGGCACTGGTAATCCCGGCATTGTCCACCAATACTCCGCCGAAAATCGCGCCGGCTGCGATTGCCACTTGGAATGCTACGACCATCAGCACACCGGCGCTTTCGGCCTGCTCGGGAACGGCCCGCCGCACCATCCACGTCTGTAATCCCACCGGCACGGCGCCGAAGGCAAAGCCCCACCCGGCAACCGCAATCGCCGAGGCGAAGGCCGATGCTCCCGTCGTCAGCAGCGAAACAGCGGCTATCGCTATGAGCAGCGGTGCAAGGGCCGCGACTGCCTTGAGACTGTACTCGGCCAGAAGCCCGCCGGCCAAATTGCCGAAGAATCCGCCGATGCCAAAAGCAAGCAACACAAGCGAGATCGTCTCGACGTCAAGCGCGGGAATCTTCTCGAGGAAGGCGCGGATATAAGTGATTCCGGCGAAGTGGCCGGAAGCGACCAGCAGGACGACCACAAGCGCGACCTTGATCATCGGAATCTGAGCCACATCCAGCAGGCTGCGGAAGCTAGCCACTCCAATCGGAGGCAGTCTCGGAATGGTTATGAGTTGCACCAGCAGTGTAGCCGCGCCGCCGATTGCGGCGAGCATGAAGGCGCTTCGCCATCCCCAGATATCGCCGACATAAGCGCCGATTGGAGCTGCGCAAACGGTAGCCACGGAAACGCCGGTGAGGATGATTGACATAGCGCGCGGGAGGAGGTGGCTTGGAACGAGCCGCATCGCCAGTGCTGCCGACATCGACCAGAAGCCTCCGAGCGCTATGCCGAGCACGACGCGTGCAGTCAGGAGAACCGCCAGCGACCACGCGCCGGCCGCCAGAACGTCCGACAGGATCAGCAGCAGCGTCATCGCCCACATGACGAGCCTGCGGTCCAGGCGCTTTGTGATGATAGCCACCGTCGGCGCCGAGATCGCCCCGACGATAGCGGTCGCCGTCATCGCCTGTCCAGCCGCTCCCTCGGTGATACCGAGATCATGTGCGAGCGGCGTGAGCAGGCTAACAGGCAGAAACTCTGCGGTCACCAGCCCGAAGGTGCCCAAGGAAAGCGAAATGACCGCACCCCATGCGGGACCAGACGGTGGGACGGGCTTTTCTGAGTCGTGCAGAACAGCGTCCACGACGCCTGCCGCGGATTGGGTCATGAACGAAGTCTCCACTTTGATGCAATGCAACCTGATGTTGGCTGCCTTGACCCAAATTTAAAAACACAAGCGCATTTCCCGGCGGCGTTGCACGGAGGAGGGGATGTTCATTGCTTCGCGATATTTTGTGACGGTGCGGCGCGCAACATCGATGCCGGTTTCCTTCAGCCGGGCAGCGATGTCCTCATCGGAAAGCACGTCGCCGTGAGATTCTGCGGCAATCATCGCTTTGATCCGATGGCGGACAGCTTCGGCGGAGTGCGCATCGCCGCCTTGGCAAGACGCGATCGCAACGGTGAAAAAATACTTCAGTTCAAAGACGCCGCGCGGGGTAAGCATGTACTTGTTCGAGGTCACCCGGCTTACCGTCGACTCGTGCACGCCGATCGCGTCAGCGACGGTTCTGAGATTGAGAGGCCGCAGGTGGGCGACGCCATGTTCCAAAAAGGCATCCTGCTGACGCACGATTTCAGCCGCAACCTTAACGATGGTCTTGGCGCGCTGATCGAGGCTGCGGATTAGCCAGTTCGCGTTTTGCAAGCATTCGTCGAGAAATGCTTTATCCCTCGCACTTTGGGCAGTTTGACGCGAGACTTCGGCATAGTAGCTTTGGTTGATCAGCAGCTTTGGCAGCGTGGCGGGATCGAGTTCGATCTGCCACCCGCCTTGCGGTGAGGGCGTGACCCAGACGTCGGGTATGATTGATTCAGACGCACCGGATTGGAATCGGTTCCCAGGCTTGGGATCGAGCGCCCGAATCTCATGCATCATGTCGAGAAGGTCTTCTTCATCTACGCCGCAATGCTGCTTCAGTGCCTCAAAATCGCGCCGCGCAAGCATTTCAAGATGGGCGACCAAAGCTGCCATTGCCGGGTCGAACCGGTCTCGCTGGCGCAACTGGATCTCGAGGCATTCTCTGAGAGTTCGCGCAAAAATTCCCGGTGGATCAAAGTGCTGCAAGGTTCCGAGAACCCGTTCCACAACAGCCTCACGGACATTCAGGCTCTCGGCCAACTCCAAAAGGTTTGCCCGAAGATAGCCAGTGTCTTCCAGATCGGCGGCAAGCTGGCCAGCGATCAGCCGCTCCTGTGGTGTGAACGCAGTGAGGGCGATCTGACGCGCGACATGGTCGTGCAATGTTTCGGCGAGGGTGGCAAACTCGTCGAGGGAAGGGCCATTACCCGGCGCGTTGTTGGTCGTGTTGCGAAGTGATTTCCATTGCCCGAGCCGTTCAGGCGACCCGCCCCCGGTCGGTCCGTCAACGGCGTTTGCGCGTGGGCCGATAGGCTGATCCGCTCCCGAACTCGAAACATCGCCAAAAGGCCCGCCATCGTTTGACGCAGATTCCAAGAGCGGGTTCTTCTCGATTTCCCGCTCCACGAACTGATGCAGTTCAGTATGCGCCAGTTGCAGCAAGCGAATCGACTCAATGAGTTGAGGCGATGCGACCATGGATTGCTTCTGGCGCTGAAGCAGGCTTGCTGAGGATTGCATGGTGAGCGCGATAATCCTATCGATGAGCCTCTTGGGGTGGGTAATGGCACGAGTGAGACGTTTTCTAGGTCATGCGGCGGCCTTCAGCGTTTCGAGAACGTTTTGCGGGGATGAGACGCCATAGGGGTCGGCCTCGCAGTTGTCGGAGAAACCTTCCTCCTCGAACCACTGCTCCACCACGCCATTGTTGATCAGGGCGGCGTAGCGCCAGGAGCGCATCCCGAAGCCGAGATTGTCCTTGGCGACCAGCATGCCCATTTTGCGTGTGAACTCGCCTGAGCCATCGGGGATGAGCTCGACCTTCTGCAGGCCCAAGGACTTCCCCCACGCATTCATGACGAAGGCATCGTTGACGGAGACGCAGTAAATCGCGTCAATTCCCTCCTTCTCAAACTCATCATAGAGCTCTTCGAAATTGGGCAGTTGGTAGGTCGAGCAGGTCGGAGTGAAAGCGCCAGGCAGCGAGAACAGGATCACGCGCTTGCCGGCAAAGTAGTCGTCAGATGTCTTTTCTTCCCAGCGATATGGATTTGGCCCCTGGACTGACTCATCGCGAACTCGCGTGAGAAAGGTGACGAAGGGAACCTTCTTTTGAACGGTCATCAATTTGCTCCTCAAGAAAAAACTGGCGCGCTGGATTTCGGCTGGGGCTGGCGCAATACCGAGCAAAGGCTCGTATGCCGGGCACGAAATGAGGACCTCGCGGCTCGCAACCTCCTTTTTCCATCCCGCTGTATGGGAACGTCTTGGCTGCTGGTCTTCGCCACCCGAACGCCATCGATCTGAGCGAGCTGGAGGCCGTCGAGCCGCTTGGTTCCCACGGCTATGGCGCCGGAAGCGGGATCGGTCACTCGCGATCGTGCGTTTGGAAAAGGGATAGCGGCCGGAAGTAGCCAATATCGCAAGCATGTGGGGGCCTGAAATGTCACTTCACGCAGACTCGGGTCACTGGACTGGTTCAGCGTGTTGTCGATATGTGGCAGTGACCCGCCGGCCTTGGCTTGGGTGACCCTTTGACGGGGCTCTTGGGCACTCACATGCTGAACAGAACCGGTAAACGGCATTTGCGCGAGCGGCCCGTGTTGGCGTGCCGGCATCGGACCAGCCATGCGCAAAGCGGCCACCGAGAACGGCCTTCCGGAGGAGACGATGTCCCGATGTTCAGCGGGAACGGGCATCGTCTCCTCAGGCCACTGTCTAGAGCTTCGTCTGTCAGGCATGGCGCAAGTCGCTTTCATCGTGATTTGATGGGCTCTAACCAGGAGCAGCAAGCGGCGTGCCATTTCAAATAGAGGTGCTGTTGGACCGCCCCCTTCTTCTCGGAGGCCGTGTCTTAGAAGATCGGGCGCGCGCTATACCGCCTCGTCACACAGGCAACAACGATGCTGTATCGTGCGGATATTCGGCGCTTCAGCCCCGGCTGGGCAAAGAAGAACCGGAAGCGGAGCCGATGCACTACCTGAGGCTGGCGGGCACTCCAGTCATTGCGTAGCGTGTGCCGCTAGCGTTCATGGGTGCGCAGGCCCGGCTATCGCGAACACGCGCCTGTCGCAGCAACATGAGCGCGCGCTCTTGGGCAGGCGCCCTGGCGCCGTGAGGATCGAATTCCCAATCGTGTCTGTTTGCCGCCCTCTTATGTTCGAAACTGGACCAGAATGTCGCAAGCCCGACCTAATGGTCGCCCGAGGCGTTCTGTCCGACACCGTTCCGTCGCCTTTGTTGGCCCGCGACACCGGCCTATTTCGCCTAGCTCTTCTCTGGCCTCAGGCTAGGCCGCTGAGAAGCTGCCACAATTTTTTTCTGCTGCGGCCAAATTGGCACGAGATTTGAAGCACCTTCGTTGCGGGCCGGGAGCCGCCGACCGACTTTCATTTCGTGGATGACACGAATGGAACGAAGAAAGAAAAGCAAAATGTCAAATCCGCGTCGGATAGCGTCTATGGGCAGGGGGCCCTCGGCGAAACCGCCCCTACCAAAAAGCGCGCCGCCCTTGTCGACCCTTGCGCAGGAAATCTTGGCCGGCGGCGAGTCAAAGGCCCACCACACCGACTTTATCCTGACCTCGAAGGTGCAGGATAACGTTCTGCATCTCGCCGCGCGATGTGCCTAGACAATTACGCGTTAGCCGATCTTGAATAATCGGTCTGCCTTCGGACGACGCCGTCTACATGCCGTCTTAGGTCTTCGTTGCCGCAGCGCCCGCCGGTCACCTTCCGCCCTTCCATCGCTATAGAGTGAAGTGCCACCATGTCCGAACAATCCTTGCCGACGCTGCCGATGTGGCGCGTCGATCACATCGAGCCCTCGCCCGAGATGCTGGCGCTACGCGCCAACGGTCCGATCCACCGCGTGCGCTTCCCGTCCGGGCACGAAGGCTGGTGGGTGACAGGCTACGACGAAGCCAAGGCGGTGCTGTCCGACGCGGCGTTCCGGCCCTCCGGAATGCCGCCGGCGGCATTCACGCCGGATTCGGTGATGCTCGGTTCGCCGGGGTGGCTGGTCTCGCACGAGGGGGGCGAGCATGCCCGGTTACGCACTATCGTGGCGCCGGCCTTCAGCAACGGCAGGGTGAAGCTGCTCGCGCAGCAGGTTGAGGCGATCGCCGCGCAGTTGTTCGAGACGCTGGCGGCCCAGCCCCAGCCCGCCGATCTGCGGCGCCACCTCTCCTTTCCGCTTCCGGCCATGGTCATTGGCGCGCTGATGGGCGTGCTTTACGAGGATCACGCCTTTTTCGCCGGGCTGTCCGACGAGGTGATGACGCACCAGCATGAAAGCGGCCCGCGAAGCGCGTCGCGCTTGGCCTGGGAAGAACTGCGCGCCTACATTCGCGGCAAGATGCGGGACAAGCGCCAGGATCCGGGCGACAACGTGCTGACGGATCTGCTCGCGGCGGTCGACCAGGGCAAGGCGACCGAGGAAGAGGCGATCGGCCTGGCGGCGGGCATGCTGGTGGCGGGGCACGAGAGCACCGTGGCGCAGATCGAATTCGGCCTGCTGGCCATGTTCCGCCATCCGCAACAGCGCGAACGCCTGGTGGGCGATCCATCCCTGGTGGACAAGGCGGTGGAGGAAATCCTGCGCATGTACCCGCCGGGCGCCGGCTGGGACGGAATCATGCGCTATCCGAGGACCGACGTGACCATCGCGGGCGTGGATATTCCTGCGGAGAGCAAGGTGCTTGTCGGCCTGCCGGCGACGTCGTTCGATGCGCGCCATTTCGACGACCCGGAAATCTTCGACATCGGACGCGACGAAAACCCGCACCTGGCGTTCTCCTACGGGCCGCACAACTGCATCGGCTTGGCGCTGGCCAGGCTGGAACTCAAGGCGGTGTTCGGTTCGATCTTCCAGCGCTTTCCCGCGCTGCGCCTGGCCGTGGCGCCCGAAGAACTGAAGTTGCGCAAGGAGATCATCACTGGCGGGTTCGAGGAGTTCCCGGTGCTCTGGTGATGCGCGGACGCCACCAGGAACGCGATGTTCTCCGAATTGCCGGCGCGCCTGCCGCGCGCCGATCAGATCAGCTAGCCAACAGGTGACCAAGATGGACGTGCAAGAAGCCACGGCAGCATGCCCGGACGCCTTCGCCGAACTGGCGTCGCCAGCGTGCATTCAGGACCCGTACCCATTCATGCGGTGGTTGCGCGAGCACGATCCGGTACATCGCGCGGCGTCGGGCCTCTTTCTGTTGAGCCGCCACGCCGACATCTACTGGGCGCTCAAGGCCACGGGCGATGCTTTTCGGGGACCGGCGCCGGGCGAACTGGCGCGCTATTTCTTCCCGCGTGCGGCGACCAGCCTGTCACTCAATCTGCTGGCGTCCACGCTAGCGATGAAGGATCCACCGACGCATACGCGTCTGCGCCGGCTGATCTCGCGCGATTTCACCATGCGCCAGATCGACAACCTGCGGCCGAGCATCGCGCGCATCGTCGCAGCGCGCCTGGACGGCATGGCGCCCGCGCTGGAGCGCGGGGAGGCGGTGGACCTGCATCGGGAATTCGCGCTGGCCTTGCCCATGCTGGTTTTCGGCGAACTGTTCGGCATGCCCCCGGACGACATTCTCGGGCTCGTCACCGGCATCAGCGCCATTCTGGAAGGCCTGAGCCCGCACGCCAGCGATCCCCAACTCGCTGCGGGGGACGCGGCCAGCGCCAGGGTGCAGGCCTACTTCGGCGACCTCATACAGCGCAAGCGCACCGATTCCCGCCACGACATCGTGTCAATGCTGGTCGGCGCACACGACGACGATGCCGAGATGCTGTCGGATGCGGAATTGATCAGCATGCTCTGGGGCATGCTGCTGGGCGGCTTCGCCACCACTGCCGCGGCCATCGGCCATGCGGTCCTGACGATGCTGGCGTATCCCGAACAGCGGCACTGGCTGAAGGGAGATGCCGTGGGGGTGAAGGCATTCGTCGAAGAAGCCCTGCGCTACGACGCTCCCGCCATGTTCAGCTCCATTCCGCGTATCGCCCAGCGCGACATCGAACTGGGCGGCGTGGTGATCCCGAAGAACGCGGACGTGCGCGTGCTGATCGCGGCCGGCAATCGCGACCCCGACGCCTTCGCCGATCCCGACCGCTTTGATCCCGTGCGGTTCTACGGCACGAGTCCTGGCATGTCGATCGACGGGAAGATCATGCTGACCTTCGGCCACGGCATCCACTTCTGCCTGGGTGCGCAACTGGCCCGAGTGCAGTTGGCCGAGAGCCTGCCGCGGATCCAGGCGCGCTTCCCCACGCTGGCATTGGCCGAGCAGCCGACCCGGGAGCCCTCCGCGTTCCTTAGGACGTTCCGCGCGCTGCCGGTGCGGCTGCATGGGCAGGAGGGCTGAGATGCGCGTCCTGGTCGATCAGGATCTGTGCGGAACTACCGGGCAGTGCGTGCTGACGCTGCCGGGCACCTTTCGCCAGCGCGAACCGGACGGCGTGGCCGAAGTGTGCGTGGCGACGGTCCCGCAGGCGCTGCACGCCGCCGTGCGGCTTGCGGCCAACCAGTGCCCGGTCGCCGCCATTCGGGTCATCGAAAGCGACGCTGGCCATGACGAGCGCGCCAGCGCCGACCCTGCGCCTTCTCCGGCGGAGGCCGAGCGGCATGCCGCGAAAGACCAATGCAATTCAGGAGACACGATGGGACGGTTTGAAGGCAAGGTGGCCGTGGTGACCGGCGCCGGGGCCGGCATCGGCAAGGCATGCGCTCTCGCCATCGCGCGCGGGGGCGGCAGAGTGGTGGTGGCCGACATTGATGGCTCGGCGGCCATCGCCTGCACCGCGCAGATCGCGGCCGAAGCAGGCCACGCGCTGCCCATAGCCATGGATATCGCCGATGAGCAGGCGGTGGCAGCGCTGTTCGAGACGGCGGAGCGGCACTTCGGGGGGGTCGACCTGCTGGTGAACAATGCGAGCGCCATGCATCTGACCCCGCGCGACCGCGCGATCCTCGACCTGGACCTGGCAGTCTGGGACCAGACCATGGCGACCAATCTGCGCGGCACGCTGCTCTGCTGCCGGCAGGCCATTCCACGGATGATCGCCCGCGGCGGTGGCGCGATCGTCAACATGTCGTCGTGCCAGGGGCTCAGCGGTGATACCGCGCAGACGTCCTACGCCGCGTCGAAGGCGGCGATGAACATGCTCTCGGCTTCGCTCGCCACCCAATACGGTCATGCGCAGATCCGCTGTAACGCCGTTGCGCCGGGTCTCGTCATGACCGAGCGTCTCCTCGCCAAGCTGGACGAGTGCATGCAACGGCATCTGCGCCGGCACCAGCTCCTGCAGCGCGTCGGCCGCCCCGAGGACGTGGCCGCGCTCGTGGCGTTCCTGCTCTCCGACGATGCTGCGTTCATCACCGGCCAGGTCGTGTGCATCGACGGCGGCATGCTGGCGCATGTGCCGACATACGCCGACGGTGGCAACAGCCGCGCCGCGCGCCCTGCCGGCGACACCGAATCGGCGGCGGCGGCGCGCTGCTGATGGACATGCTGCTCAACCCACTCAACCGTCGGCACCGGCTGCGATGCGACATCCCGGTCATGCCTGGCGCTTTCCCCCTGGTCGGGCATCTTCCCGCCATTGTCTGCGACCTGCCGCGCCTGCTGCAGCGCGCAGAACGGTCGCTGGGCAGCCACTTCTGGCTGGATTTCGGCCCTGCCGGACATCTGATGACCTGTGTGGATCCGGACGCGTTCTCACTGCTCAAGCACAAGGACGTGTCCTCGGCGCTGATCGAAGAGATCGCGCCCGAATTGCTTGGCGGAACGTTGGTTGCCCTGGACGGCGGCGCGCACCGGCAGGCGCGCGATGCCATCAAGGCAGCGTTCTTGCCCAAGGGGCTGACCCAGGCCGGGATCGGCGACCTGTTCGCGCCCGTCATCCGGGCGCGGGTGCAGGCATGGCGCGCCCGCGGCGAGGTAACCATCCTGCGCGAAACCGGCGACCTGATGCTCAAGCTCATCTTCAGCCTCATGGGAATCCCCGCGCAGGACCTGCCGGGATGGCAACGCAAATACCGGCAACTGCTGCAGTTGATCGTCGCGCCCCCGGTCGACCTGCCCGGACTGCCCTTGCGGCGAGGCCGCGCCGCCCGCGACTGGATCGACGCGCAGTTGCGCCAGTTCGTCCGCGACGCGCGCGCGCATGCCGCGCGCACCGGGTTGATCAACGACATGGTGAGCGCCTTCGACCGCAGCGACGATGCGCTTTCCGATGACGTCCTGGTCGCCAATATCCGCTTGCTGCTGCTTGCCGGTCACGACACCACTGCCTCGACGATGGCCTGGATGGTGATCGAGCTGGCGCGGCAGCCTGTGCTGTGGGACGCCCTGGTCGAGGAGGCGCAACGCGTGGGCGCGGTGCCGACCCGGCACGCGGACCTGGCGCAGTGTCCGGTCGCCGAGGCGCTGTTCCGCGAGACGCTGCGCCTGCATCCGGCGACCACGCTCCTGCCGCGTCGCGCGCTGCAGGGATTGCAACTCGGCCAACGGCGCATCCCCGCGGGCACCCATCTGTGCATCCCGCTGCTGCATTTCTCGACCTCGGCGCTGCTGCACGAGGCGCCTGATCAGTTCCGCTTGGCGCGGTGGCTGCAACGCACGGAGCCGATCCGGCCGGTGGACATGCTGCAGTTCGGTACCGGCCCACACGTCTGCATCGGCTACCACCTGGTATGGCTGGAAATGGTGCAGTTCTGCATCGCGTTGGCGCTGATCATGCACAAGGCCGGGGTGCGGCCGCGGTTGCTGAGCGGCGTCGAAAAAGGCCGGCGCTATTACCCGACCGCACATCCGTCCATGGCAATCCGCATAGGCTTCTCATGAGCTGGCATCGCATGCCCCGTGTGGCGAGGCAGCGGCGGCGCCGGCGAGGCTCGGCATTGCTGCACTCAGCGCACGCGTTCGATGCGACGCCGGCAACACCGCGGCGGCTTGGCGCTCGCCGTGGCCATCTCGTGTCAGGTACAAGGACATGAAAAACATGCAGACCGGTTCCACGCTACACGACGACCGAACTGGCGTTTCCGCGCTCGGCGGATTGGGCGCGCAGGCGCGCGGCGCATCCGGCAGGCTGCTGCCGGAGATCTGGATGCAGGACGGCGCAAAGCGGGTCGAACAGGCGCTGGCGCGTCTTCTCTGCGCCGAAGACGACGGTGAGACCGAGCTGATGGCGGCGATGCGCTACGCCACCTTGCATGGCGGGAAGCGCACCCGCGCCTTGCTCTGTCTGGCTGCCGGCGCGCTGGCCGACACGCCGGCGCACATGCTCGACGACGTCGGCGCCGCCATCGAGATGATGCACGCCTGTACCCTGGTCCACGACGACCTGCCCGCGATGGACGACGACGTGCTTCGCCGCGGCCTTCCGACCGTGCACGTCAAGTTCGGCGAAGCCACTGCGATCCTGGTCGGCGATGCGCTGCAGGCGCACGCCTTCCTGACCCTGGCGAGCCTGGATGCGCCGGGCGACAACCGTATCGCGCTCGTGCGCGAACTGGCGCAGGCCGTGTCCGCCGAGGGTGCCGCAGGCGGGCAGGCCATGGATCTGTCGCTGGTCGGAAAGCACGCCGAGCTGGACAGGATCGTGGCGATGCACCGGATGAAGAGCGGAGCGCTAGTGCGCGCGTCCGTTCGCATGGGCGCGCTATGCTCCATCGCGGAGGATGCCGCGCACGCTGCGCTGTACTGTGCGCTCGATCGGTACACCGCCTGTTTCGGCCTGGCGTTGCAGGTGATCGACGACATTCTCGACGCGACAGCGGATACCGCCACGCTGGGCAAGACCCCCGGCAAGGACGCGGCGGCGCAGAAGCCGACCTGCGCGTCGATCATGGGGCTGCAGGCAGCGCGCCAGTTCGCGCTGGATTTGTTGCGCGACGCCGGGGAAGCCATTGCCCCGCTGGGGTCGCGTGCGGAACGGTTGGCGCAGATACTGCAGCGGGCCAACGGGTATCTGTTCAAGCACGCGCCATGCGCATGAGCGCGCGTCCGCATGGACTCGCCCCTGTGCTGCTGCGATCGGCCGGCGGGCGGTGCACCTGCACTGTGTCCGAACCGGCGGCTACGTGCGCGGCGTCTGCCCGATCCTAGTTCTCGTCAACCGTCTGCAGAAGGAACATCCCGCGTGAACGCGCTGTCCGAACAGATCCTTTCCGAATTGCGCCACCTGCTGAGCGAGATGAGCGACGGCGGCAGCGTCGGTCCGTCCGTCTACGACACGGCGCGAGCTCTGCAGTTCCACGGCAACGTCACCGGTCGGCAGGACGCATACGCGTGGCTGATCGCGCAGCAACAGGCCGATGGCGGATGGGGAAGCGCGGACTTCCCGCTGTTCCGCCATGCGCCCACGTGGGCGGCGTTGCTGGCATTGCAGCGTGCCGATCCTCTTCCCGGCGCTGCCGACGCAGTCCAGGCTGCAACCCGGTTCCTCGAGCGCCAGCCCGATCCCTACGCGCATGCGGTGCCGGAAGACGCGCCGATCGGCGCGGAGCTGATCCTGCCGCAGTTGTGCGGCGAGGCCGCATCCTTGCTGGGCGGGGTGGCGTTTCCGCGCCACCCGGCGCTGTTGCCGTTGCGGCAAGCGTGCCTGGTCAAGCTGCGGGCGGTGGCGCCGTTGCCGAGCGGCCATCCGTTGCTGCACTCCTGGGAAGCCTGGGGGACGTCGCCGACCACCGCATGCCCGGATGACGACGGCAGCATCGGCATCAGTCCGGCGGCCACCGCCGCGTGGCGTGCGCACGCCGTGACACAGGGAAGCACGCCGCAGGTCGGGCGCGCCGACGCGTATCTACAGGCGGCATCGCGGGCGACGCGCAGCGGCATCGAAGGTGTCTTTCCCAACGTCTGGCCGATCAATGTATTCGAGCCATGCTGGTCGCTGTACACCCTGCATCTGGCCGGTCTGTTCGCGCATCCCGCGCTCGCCGAGGCGGTGCAAGTGATCGTCGCGCAACTCGACGCCCGCCTGGGCGTGCGCGGTCTGGGCCCGGCCTTGCACTTCGCGGCCGATGCGGACGATACCGCCGTTGCGATGTGCGTCCTGCGCCTTGCAGGCCGCGACCCGGCGGTCGATGCGTTGCGCCATTTCGAAATCGGCGAGCTGTTCGTCACCTTCCCCGGCGAGCGCAATGCCTCGGTCTCGACCAATATCCATGCCCTGCATGCGTTGCGAATGTTGGGAAAGCCGGCCGCCGGCACCAGCGCCTACGTCGAGGCCAATCGCAACCCGCATGGTCTATGGGACAACGAAAAATGGCACATTTCGTGGCTGTATCCCACCGCGCATGCGGTCGCTGCGCTGGCCCAAGGCAAGCCCCAGTGGCGCGACGAGCGCGCGCTGGCGGCGCTCATGCAGGCGCAGCGCGACGACGGCGGCTGGGGCGCCGGTCGCGCGTCCACATTCGAGGAAACCGCCTATGCGCTGTTCGCGTTGCACGCGATGGACGGGAGCGAAGAGCCGACAGGGCGCCGGCGCATCGGGCAGGCGGTGGCGCGTGCGCTGGAGTGGATGCTCGCCCGCCGTGCGGCGCATGCATTGCCGCAGACGCCGCTGTGGATCGGCAAGGAACTGTATTGCCCCACCCGGGTGGTGCGCGTGGCCGAACTCGCCGGGTTGTGGCTGGCGCTTCGTTGGGGGCGGCGCGTCCTGGCCGAGAGAGCAGGAGCGGCGCCATGATCCAGACCGAACGCGCGCTGCAGCAGGTGCTGGAGTGGGGGCGTTCCCTGACCGGGTTCGCCGACGAGCATGCCGTGGAAGCAGTCAGGGGCGGCCAGTACATCCTGCAGCGCATCCACCCGAGCCTGCGCGACACCAGCGCCCGCACCGGCCGCGATCCGCAGGACGAAACGCTCATCATGGCGTTCTATCGCGAACTGGCGCTGCTGTTCTGGCTCGACGATTGCAACGACCTTGGCCTGATCGCGCCGGAGCAGCTCGCCGCGGTGGAGCAGGCGCTGGGGCAGGGCGGGCCGTGCGCGCTCCCCGGATTCGAGGGCTGCGCTGTGCTGCGCGCTTCGCTGGCCGCGCTCGCCTACGATCGTCGCGACTATGCTCAGCTTCTCGACGATACCCGGTGCTACTGCGCGGCGCTGCGCGCCGGACACGCGCAGGCGGCAGGGGCGGAACGCTGGTCCTACGCCGAGTACCTGCACAACGGCATCGATTCGATCGCCTACACGAACGTGTTCTGTTGCCTGTCGTTGCTGTGGGGACTGGACATGGCGACCTTGCGCGCGGGTCCGGCGTTTCGCCAGATCCTGCGGCTCATCTCCGCGATAGGGCGCTTGCAGAACGATCTGCATGGACGCGAAAAGGATAGATCGGCCGGCGAGGCCGACAACGCGGCGATCCTGCTGCTGCAGCTCTATCCGGCTATGCCTGTGCTGGAGTTCCTCAACGACGAGCTGGCCGGCCATACGCGCATGCTGCACCGGGTGATGGCGGAAGAACGCTTTCCCGCGCCGTGGGGATCGTTGATCGAGGCCATGTTGGCCATCCGCGCGCACTACTACCAGACCTCAACCAGCCGCTACCGCAGCGACGCTGCGGGCGGAGGCCAGCGTGCGCCGGCCTGAACGCGGGGGAGGCGGCGGCGTGCGCGCGCTGCCGTCGGTCCGACCCGACGCAACGCCGTCGCCCGATGCGGCGGAAGGAGCGAGCATGGGCGACACCAACTTGAGCCGGCGCAAGGACGACCACCTGGACATCGTGCTCAAGCGGCGAACGGCGCCGGCCAAGGCCGCCGGCTGGGAGTACATCCGTTTCGAACACTGCGCATTGCCCGAGTTGGACCTGACGCAGATCAACCTCAGCGCCTCGCTGCTGGGCAAGATCATGCGCGCGCCGCTGCTGATCAGCTCCATGACCGGCGGTATGCCACGCGCCGAGGCCATTAACCGCCATCTGAGCGAGGCAGCGCAAGCCTTGGGGATCGCCATGTGCGTCGGTTCGCAGCGCGTGAGCCTGCAATCCCGCAACTCCCAGGGGCTGACGCGCGCGCTGCGCCGCCTGGCCCCAGACGTTCCCTTGCTGGCCAATATCGGCGCCGCGCAACTGCGCGAGGCCGACGGCCTGGACCTCGCGCGCCGGGCGGTGGATGCACTAGAGGCCGATGGACTCATCGTCCATCTCAATCCGCTGCAGGAAGCGGTACAGCCGGAGGGCGACCGCGACTGGCGCGGCGTCCTGGCGCAGATCGCTCGCGCCGCGCGCAGCGTGGGCGTGCCGATCGTGGCCAAGGAAGTGGGCTCGGGCCTGTCCGCCTCGGTGGCCTGTGCGCTCGTCGAGGCGGGCGTGGCGGTGATCGATGTCGCCGGCGCCGGCGGCACCAGTTGGGCCGCGGTGGAGGGCGAGCGCGCCCGCGATGCCGCCGACCGCGCAGTGGCGATGGCGTTCGCCGATTGGGGGATTCCGACCCCGGCCAGCGTGCAGGCGGTACGTCGGGCGCTGCCAGCGGTGAAGCTGATCGCGTCTGGCGGGATCAGCGACGGCGTCGACGTGGCCAAGGCCATCCGCCTGGGCGCGGACATCGCCGGGCAGGCGGCCGGCGTGCTGCGCGCGGCTACGGTATCCACCGAGGCGGTTGTCGCGCATTTCGAGATCGTTATCCGCCAGTTGGCCGTCGCCTGCTTCTGCACCGGCTCGGCTGATCTGGCGGCGTTGCGTCAGGCGCGCTTGTTGCCCTCGGCGCATCTGCCCGCCGGTTGATGCCGGCGTCGCCCGCACGTGGCGGCGGGCGCCTAGTCTTACTGAGTCCGAAAGTCGCGTTACCTATGGAAAGCGCTACCGGGCTGGGCTTCGCCGTCGCCACCACTCTCGCCGAGTCGGCGGTGAACTCAGTCGTCGGGAAACGTATGGTCAAGAAGCAGCAGATGCGCTGGTCACTTCACGGTGCGCATATGCTCGTGCAGGTCCGGGCGGCGGAGATCAAGGGCGAACTTCGCAACCGGCTGCGGGCGCCTTTCCGACAGCCAGAACTGGACGGGCCTCCAATAGCCTACGCGGCTTTGCGTCTATCTCAGCCGCGCTGTCGATTATGTCCGCAGCCAGGGCATCGATATTCCCGCCGATTTGCTCTCCCAGGTCGCACCGCTTCCTTGGGCTCATATCGCACTCACCGGAGACTATCTCTGGAACGAAATTGACCGACCCCTCGAACGCTTCAGGCCGATCCGCGCTAACCGCCTCAATCCAAACAATTTCGAATTCCCTTAGCGGGTATTATTGTAGAATGCCCACGGAGCCCCGGTTACAGGCAGCCCGCGAACGCGGGCGAAAGGATGGACGCCGTCCGAAACTAAAGCCCTATCAGCGCTCCGAAATCATCGGCATGTTAATGAAGGCCGTCCGGCAGCTGAAATCGCTCCTCTCTTTCGCGTTTATAGGGCCACCGTCGGGCGCATCGGCGCCGAGGCCAAAATAGCCGTTCGCTATGTTCTTTCAGTTGGCCGTTTTCGCAGCGAACGTACGCACCGGGCCCATTCGGTAGAACCCCGGTGGGCGGTGGCCGTAGCAGCTGTTCTTGGAGGAACGCCATTCGCTGTGCCGCGCTAAAGGCTCGGAGATCCTCAATGAAGGATTGATCTGTTTGCATATCATTATCTCCATATATGATACGCGAACAGATCATAGATTTTGACTTGCTCGCTGGAATGAGATACCTTTGCGTATCATCGCGCATTGGAATAGATCGTATAGGTATCATGACGGACTCTGAATCGGAAATTCTGCGCGAAATCGGTCGGCTTTTCAGGCAGGCGAGGCTGGCCGCTGCCATGACGCAGGAGCAGGTCGCTGATTTGGCGGGTATATCCCGTCCCCGCTATCGCGACATCGAAAAGGGAGCCGCAGCGGCGCGTGCGACGACGCTCATGAATATCGCTCGCGCACTCGGTCTGGAAATGATGATGGTTCCGCAAGTCATGGTGCCGGCTGTCCAGGCTCTATTGCGTCCGAATGATGATGACGATCGACCCGCCTTTGTTCCTCAACCTGACGATGACGATCATGGCTCCAGTTTTTCGCGCAGCTAAGACAATCCCGTCGCTGGACGTGCTCTTGAACGCACTGAAGGTCGGCACAATCGTTAGGACGCCGGGCGATTTCAATGCATTCAACTTCGATGAGGCCTACCGCGCGACGGGCGGCTTTCCGGTTTTCAGCCTGTCGTTCCGGGCAGCGACGGGAGGATTGCGGAAAGATCCGAAGCCTCTGGCGGGCGCCTTGCCCGCTTTCTTCGCGAACCTCCTGCCGGAGGAGAAATTGCGCGAGGCGATGGAAAAGCACCACGAAGGCAATGTGCGGCCAGGCAATGATTTCGATCTTTTAGCGGCGCTGGGCGCCGATCTGCCGGGAGCCGTACGGGCGTTGCCCAGTGACGGCGCGATAGCGGTTTCGCAGGATGCTTCAAAGGATAAGCCCAAGGCACGGTTCTCACTTGCCGGCGTGCAGATGAAGCTGTCGGTCATGAAGAACACTGGAAAAGGCGTCGGCCTGACCTTGCCGATAGACGACGAGCAGGGCCGGTACATCGCCAAGTTCCCTTCGACGGCCTTTCCGGGCGTTTCCGAGAACGAATTCGCCAACCTGGCGCTGGCTGCAGCAATCGGCATGGAGGTTCCTGAATGCGAACTGGTCGAGAAGTCCGATTTTGAGGGCGTTCCCGAAGAATTCAACACGCTGTCGGAGGGCAAGGTACTTCTCGTCAAACGCTTCGATCGCGGCGCCGATGGCGAGAGGATACACATCGAGGATTTCGCTCAGGTCTTCGGTGTCTATCCCTCGCGCAAATATGAGGGGGCCGCTTATCACGACATAGCCGTGGCCCTTGGCGTGGCCGTCTCGCCTACGGCGGCTCTCGAATTCGTCCGCCGCCTGGTGCTGACGGTCATCACCGGCAATGGCGACATGCACCTGAAGAACTGGTCTTTGATTTATCCCGGTAACGGCGACAAGCCGGTGCTTGCACCAATCTACGACGTTCTGTCGACCGTGCCATATATTCCCGCCGACGCCATGGCGCTTTCGCTTGGAGGGGAGCGCTCGTTCAAGGCGCTAGCAGCACCGCGATGGAAAGCATTTGCGAACCGTGGAAGGCTTCCGGAGCCGGCAGTCCTGAAGGCAGTGGTCGAGACCGTCGAACTCGTCAACGAGCACTGGTGGCATCTGCCTGAGCGCGACGTTGTCGCGGCGAAAGTGATCGAGCGGATCGACGAACATGTGAAGGCGATGACGCCGATACTGAACTCCTGCGCCGATAAGTGAGCCGAGTCCCCTTGGGTTGGTGATATGGCGGAATTATCGCCCGTGGCCCCGGATGGATGGCCGTGGATCGATGGTATCCCAGCGTGGCGCGCAAGATTCCGCGCAGTGTCGATGAGGACACGCGAGACCAAGCACGTCAGCTCGCCGGAACAGTAGAGTTCGCAGTATCCCGCAATTATGCAAGAGGGTCGAGATGCTGTTCGCCCACCTCAACGATGCGGTTCGAACGAATGCGGTGACTGAGGATCGCGATCCGACGCTTTGTGTCGCCATTGTCGGGTCCGCTACACGGCTTGTTCCGACGATCCTTTCTTTGGCCTCAAGCTAAATCCCTGAAAAGCAACCATGAAATTATTCTTCGGTTCGATCAGCCAAATTGGCACGAGTCTTGAGATCCTTGGGTGCGAGGCGGCGACAGCTGCCCGACCGGCATTCATGTCGCGGCAGCCGCGATGAATGGAACGAAGGAAGGAAAGCTACATGTCAGGTTTGCGTCAGATCGCCTTTTACGGCAAGGGCGGCATCGGCAAGTCCACCACCTCCCAAAATACGCTCGCCGCCCTTGTCGACCTCGGGCAGAGAATCCTCATCGTCGGCTGCGACCCCAAAGCCGACTCCACCCGCCTGATCCTGAACGCGAAGGCGCAGGATACAGTCCTGCACCTCGCGGCAGAGGAAGGTTCGGTGGAAGACCTGGAACTCGCGGACGTGCTCAAGGTGGGCTACAAAGGCATCAAATGCGTGGAGTCGGGCGGCCCTGAGCCGGGTGTCGGCTGCGCCGGCCGCGGCGTGATCACCTCGATCAACTTCCTCGAGGAGAACGGTGCCTACGACGATGTCGACTATGTCTCCTACGACGTGCTCGGGGATGTGGTGTGCGGCGGTTTCGCGATGCCGATCCGCGAGAACAAGGCCCAGGAAATCTATATCGTCATGTCCGGCGAGATGATGGCGCTCTATGCCGCCAACAACATCGCCAAGGGCATCCTGAAATACGCCCATTCGGGTGGCGTGCGGCTCGGCGGCCTGATCTGCAACGAGCGCCAAACCGACCGCGAGCTCGACCTCGCCGAAGCGCTGGCCTCCAGGCTCAATTCCAAGCTCATCCACTTCGTGCCGCGCGACAATATCGTCCAGCACGCCGAGCTCAGGAAGATGTCTGTGATCCAGTATGCGCCGGACTCCAAGCAGGCCGGGGAATACAGGGCGCTGGCCGAGAAGATCCATGCCAATTCGGGCCAAGGCACCATCCCGACCCCGATCACCATGGAGGAGCTCGAAGACATGCTGCTCGACTTCGGCATCATGAAGACCGACGAGCAGATGCTTGCCGAGCTTCAGGTCAAGGAAGCGGCGAAGGCGGCCGCACAGTAACGATCGCTACTGAGGGCGCGGCCTGACCTGGCGCGCCTTTCAAAGAACGGCGCCTCGTCGGTGAGGCGTCACCCTGAACCTTGAAAGGGGTCCCATGAGCCTGGAATACGAGAATGACGGCGCCCTCCATGCGAAGCTTATCGAGGAGGTGCTGTCGCAATATCCTGACAAGGCGGCGAAGCGCCGAAGAAAGCACCTCAGCGTCGCAAAGAGCGGCGACGAGGCTGGCGAGAAAAGCGAGGTCCTTTCCGAATGCGAGGTCAAATCGAACATCAAGTCCATCCCCGGGGTGATGACGATTCGCGGCTGCGCCTATGCCGGCTCGAAAGGCGTGGTGTGGGGTCCAGTCAAGGATATGGTTCATATCTCGCACGGCCCGGTCGGCTGCGGGCAATATTCCTGGTCGCAACGCCGCAACTACTACGTCGGCACGACCGGCATCGACACGTTCGTCACAATGCAGTTCACCTCCGATTTCCAGGAGAAGGACATTGTTTTTGGTGGCGACAAGAAGCTGGAACGGATCATCGACGAGATCGAGGAACTGTTTCCGCTGAACAAGGGCATGAGTGTGCAATCCGAATGCCCGATCGGCCTGATTGGCGACGACACCGAAGCGGTGTCCCGCAACAAGGCCAAGGAGCACGAAAAGACGATTGTGCCGGTACGCTGCGAGGGCTTCCGCGGCGTCTCGCAATCGCTCGGCCACCACATCGCCAACGACGCGATCCGCGACTGGGTGTTCGAGAAGAAGGACGTCGAGTTCGAGGCCGGCCCGTACGATGTCAATGTGATCGGCGACTACAATATCGGCGGCGACGCCTGGGCTTCGCGCATTCTGCTCGAGGAGATGGGCCTGCGCGTGGTCGGCAACTGGTCGGGCGACGCTACGCTGGCCGAAATAGAGCGCGCGCCGAAGGCCAAGCTCAATCTCATCCATTGCTACAGGTCGATGAACTACATCTGCCGGCATATGGAGGAAAAATATGGCATCGCCTGGATGGAGTACAATTTCTTCGGCCCCTCCCAGACCGAAGCCTCTCTGCGCAAGATAGCCAAGCATTTCGGGCCGGAAATCGAGGCCAAGGCCGAGGCGGTCATCGCCAAATACCGGCCGTTGGTCGATGCCGTCATCGCGAAGTACCGGCCGCGCCTCGAAGGCAGGACGGTGATGCTCTATGTCGGCGGGCTGCGCCCCCGTCACGTCGTCACGGCATATGAGGATCTGGGCATGGTGATCGTCGGCACTGGCTATGAATTTGGCCATAACGACGACTATCAGCGTACCGGCCATTACGTGAAGAAGGGCACGCTGATCTATGACGACGTGACTGGTTACGAGCTGGAGAAGTTCATCGAGGGGATCCGTCCTGATCTCGTTGGCTCCGGCATTAAAGAAAAGTACCCGGTCCAGAAGATGGGCATACCGTTCCGTCAAATGCATTCCTGGGATTATTCCGGCCCGTATCACGGCTACGACGGCTTCGCCATCTTCGCCCGCGACATGGATCTGGCCATCAACAACCCGGTCTGGAACCTCTACGACGCCCCCTGGAAGAAAAAAGCCGAGCCGTCGGCGGCGATCGCAGCCGAATGAAAACCTGGCCTCCTGGAAGCCGGGAGGCCGTTGAACGCCTGTGGCCCTTTGTCCGCGGGAGACCTGAAACGTTTCGACGTCCCTGTGCCGCCGTATGGCGGGCCAGATGGAAAGAGGTAACCACCCATGCCGCAGTCGGCTGAAAAAGTTCTCGACCACGCGCCCCTGTTCCGCGAGCCGGAATACAGGCAGATGCTCGCCGAGAAGAGGCTGAATTTCGAATGTCCTCACCCGGACCAGATCGTTACCGACCAACGCGAATTCACCAAGACGTGGGAATACCGCGAAAAGAACCTTGCTCGCGAAGCGCTTGTCGTGAATCCCGCCAAGGCCTGCCAGCCGCTTGGCGCGGTGTTCGCGGCCGCGGGCTTCGAGCGAACCATGTCCTTCGTCCACGGCAGCCAGGGCTGCGTGGCCTATTACCGCTCGCACCTGTCGCGCCATTTCAAGGAGCCTGCTTCGGCAGTTTCCTCCTCGATGACCGAGGACGCGGCAGTGTTCGGTGGCCTGAAGAACATGGTTGACGGGCTCGCCAACACGTACCAACTCTACGACCCGAAGATGATCGCCGTCTCGACCACTTGTATGGCCGAGGTCATTGGCGACGACCTGCACAGCTTCATCGAGAACGCCAAGGACGAAGGCTCGGTCCCGCGCGACTTCGACGTGCCCTTCGCCCACACGCCGGCCTTCGTCGGTAGTCATGTCGACGGCTATGACGTAACGGTCAAGGGCATTTTGGAGCACTTCTGGAAAGGCGAGGAGCGCACGGAAGCCGAGGGAACCATCAACATCATTCCGGGTTTCGACGGCTTTTGCGTGGGCAACAACCGGGAACTCAAGCGCCTGCTCGATCTGATAGGCGTGTCCTATACCTTCATCCAAGACGCCTCTGACCAGTTCGACACGCCGTCGGACGGCGAATACCGCATGTACGACGGCGGCACGAAGATCGAAGACGTGAGGAAGGCACTCAACGCCGAGGCGACACTTTCGCTACAGCATTACAATACCCGAAAAACACTGGAGTATTGCGAGGGGGTAGGGCAGGCGACTGCCTCGTTCCGTTACCCGCTCGGAGTCCAGGCGACCGACGACTTCCTGATGGAGGTCTCCGCGATTTCCGGCAAGCAAATCCCCGAGTCAATCCGCCTGGAGCGCGGCCGACTTGTTGACGCCATGGCGGACAGCCAATCCTGGCTGCACGGTAAGAAATACGCCATCTACGGCGATCCAGACTTTGTCTACGCCATGGCCCGCTTCATCATGGAGACGGGCGGCGAGCCGACCCATTGCCTCGCCACCAATGGCACCTCGGCCTGGGAAGCGGAGTTGAAGGAACTGCTTGCATCCTCGCCCTTCGGCAAGGATGCTCAAGTCTGGGCGGGCAAGGACCTCTGGGCGATGCGCTCGCTGCTCTTCACCGAGCCGGTGGACCTGCTGATCGGCAACTCCTATGGCAAGTATCTGGAGCGCGACACCGGCACGCCGCTGATCCGGCTGGCGTTTCCGATCTTCGACCGCCACCATCACCATCGCTTTGCGCTCATGGGCTACCAAGGCGGGTTGCGCGTACTGACGACGATCCTCGACAAGATCTTTGACAAGCTCGATCGGGAGACAAGCGAGACGGGCGTGACCGACTATTCGTATGACCTCACCCGCTAAGAGTGGCGGCCGGCTTTTGGCCGGTCTTCTTCCCGAGGGACTTTGGAGACCGACGCAATGTTCTTGCTCAGAGCCAAAATCCAGGATGCCTTTAACGAGCCTGCCTGCGAGGAGAACCGCGGCAAGGATGCCAAGGCGCGCAAAAAGGGCTGTTCGAAGCCACTAACCCCCGGGGCGGCGGCCGGCGGCTGTGCCTTTGATGGCGCCAAAATCGTGCTGCAGCCGATCACCGACGTTGCGCATTTGATCCATGCGCCCCTCGCCTGCGAGGGTAATTCCTGGGACAACCGCGGTGCGGCTTCGTCCGGGCCAACGCTGTGGCGCACGAGCTTCACGACCGACCTCACTGAACTCGACGTGGTGATGGGGCAGGGCGAGCGGAAGCTTTTCAAAGCGATCCGCGAGATCAAGGAAGCGTATGGGCCGCCGGCGATCTTCGTCTATCCGACCTGCGTGACGGCGCTGATCGGCGACGACATCGAGGCCGTCTGCAGGCGTGCGGCGGAAAAGTTCGGCCTACCGGTGGTGCCGGTCAATGCGCCGGGCTTCGTCGGCTCCAAGAATCTCGGCAACAAGCTTGCCGGCGAGGCTTTGCTCGAGCATGTCATCGGCACGGCCGAGCCAGACGATGCCGGCCCTTACGACATCAACATCCTTGGCGAATTCAACCTCTCAGGCGAATTCTGGCTGGTGAAGCCGCTGCTGGATCGGCTCGGCATCCGGGTGCGCGCTTGCATCCCGGGTGACGCGCGTTACTTCGACATTGCCTGCGCCCACCGCGCCCGGGCGGCTATGATGGTGTGCTCGACCGCGCTCATCAATCTCGCCCGCAAGATGGAGCAGCGCTGGGGCATCCCGTTTTTCGAGGGCTCCTTCTACGGCATCACCGACACCTCGGAAGCGCTCCGACAGATATCTCAGCTGCTCGTGAAGAAGGGTGCCGATCCGAAGATCCTCGGCCGCACCGAGTTATTGATTGCCAAGGAAGAGGCGATCGCTTGGAAGAAGCTCACGGCCTACCGGCCGAGGCTCGAAGGCAAGCGCGTGCTGCTCAACACCGGCGGTGTGAAGTCCTGGTCCGTCGTTCATGCGCTGATGGAGATCGGCATCGAGATCGTCGGCACCTCGGTCAAGAAGTCGACGGTCGAAGACAAGGAGCGCATCAAGCAGATACTCAAGGACGACAACCACATATTCGAGCAGATGGCAGCGCGCGAGCTTTACGCGATGCTCTCAGAACACAAGGCGGATATCATGCTGTCGGGCGGGCGCACGCAGTTCATCGCGCTGAAGGCCAAGACACCCTGGCTCGATATCAACCAGGAGCGCCAACACCCTTACGCCGGCTATGACGGCATGGTGGAACTCGTACGCCAGATCGACCTCGCCATTCATAACCCGATCTGGCGCCAGGTGCGGGAGCCGGCACCATGGGATTGCCAGCCTGCGGTGAGGGAGGAACTGCCGCGCACGAAAAGCGAGACCGCGACCTTGCATGCTGTCCAGGAATTCGCCGGCACGACGGCCTACGATTTCGGCGAGTGTTGAGGAAAGCCGATGGTCCGCATCCTTCCCCAGACCAAAGCGGCGGCGGTCAATCCGCTGAAGTCATCGCAGCCGCTGGGTGCCGCCTTGGCCTTTCTTGGCGTCGACGGCGCGATGCCGTTGTTCCACGGCAGCCAGGGGTGCACCAGCTTCGCGCTCGTGCTCTTCGTGCGGCATTTCAAGGAAGCCATCCCCCTGCAGACAACGGCGATGGACGAGGTGGCGACGATCCTCGGCGGGGCAGACCATCTCGAAGAGGCGATCCTCAACCTCAAGGCCCGCACAAAGCCAACGCTGATCGGGGTCTGCACGACGGCGCTGGTGGAAACCCGGGGCGAAGACTGCGCAGGAGATATCGCCAATATCAGGCTGAAGCGCACGGAAGAACTCGCGGGTACGGAGGTGGTGCTAGCCAACACACCGGATTTCGACGGCGCGATCGAAGAGGGCTGGGCCAAGGCTGTCACCGCGATGATCGAAAGGATTACACGGCCCGGCGAGCAGGCGCGGCAGTCGAAGAAGATCGTGATCCTGCCTGGCTGGAACCTCACTGTGGCTGATATCCAGCATTTGCGTGAGATGGTTGAAAGCTTTGGACTGAAGCCCTTGATTCTGCCGGACGTCTCCGGCTCGCTCGACGGTACGGTGCCCGACCGCTGGGTCACGACCACCTATGGCGGCACCAGTGTCGAGGATATCCGTGAGCTTGGCACGGCGGAGCAATGCATCGTCATCGGTGAGCATATGCGCCGCCCGGCCGAGCTGCTGCAGAGGTTGACGGGCGTGCCTTACGTGCTGTTCCGGTCGCTGACTGGATTGGAGGACGCCGATCGGTTCGTCTCGCTGCTGTCCACGGTTTCGGGCGCGGCGGCGCCGGCTCGGGTGCGCCGTCGCCGGGCGCAGTTGCAGGACGCGTTGCTCGACGGACATTTCCACTTTGGAGGCAAGAAAATTGCGATCGCTGCTGAACCAGACCAACTCTACCAATTCGCGAGCTTCTTCATCGGCATGGGCTCCGAAATCGCGGCGGCGGTCACCACGACCGACATGTCGAAAATTTTGGAGGAAGTACCGGCGCAGTCGGTTCAGATCGGCGATCTCGGCGATTTGGAAGCTCTTGGCGCCGGCGCTGATCTTCTCGTCACTCATTCCCACGGCCGACAGGCGGCGCAGCGCCTCGGCATTCCGCTCATGCGGGTCGGCTTCCCGATCTTCGACCGGCTCGGCAGCCAGCACAAGCTCACAATCCTCTACCAGGGGACCCGCGACCTGATCTTCGAGGTTGCCAACATTTTTGAAGCCAACCGGCACGCGCCGACGCCTGAGGCGCTTGATCCACTCCGTAAGCGAGAAATGCCAGATGAGCTCCGTTCGTCGCCTCTCGCTCGTCACTGACGAGGTTCACGCACCGAAGCCGGAACGCCAAGCCGGCGCATTGCGCGTGGCGATCGCCACGCAGGACATGAAGAACCTCAACGCCCATTTCGGTTCGGCCAGGCGCTTTGCTGTCTACGACGTGACGCGCGAGGAGTGGAATCTCGTCGAGGCCGTGGCCTTCGATGACATTTCCGACGAGAGCGGGAAGCACCGAACTGAGGGCGACGACCGCATCACCCCGAAGGTGGAGGCGCTGAAGGGATGTCATCTCCTGTTTTGTCTGGCGATCGGCGGACCTTCGGCAGCCAAGGTTGTTTCGGCAAAAATTCATCCGATCAAAGTGCCGCAGACCCAAACCATCCAAGAGGTGCTGTTGCGCACGCAGATGATGCTCAGGACGTGTCCTCCCCCTTGGCTGCGCAAGGTGCTCGCGCAGGCAGGTGTCGCCGTACAGAAACCGTCCTTCGAGGACGAGGACTGAAATGAGGAGTGGGCGAAATGTCTGACGCCGCAACTAGCCCTACTGTTGCCGAGGACGAGGCGGCCCTTGCCACCCCGTTCGTCAAATGCCTCGTGCGGCTGGTCCGGGCTCATGATTCCCACGGGTCATGGGAAGGCAAATCGGACGCCGAGCTGCTGGGCGACTTCATCATAACCAGGGAACAGCGCCGTGCGATCCCGATCATCGGCGATCCCGATCCGGATGTGCTGTGGAGGCTCGAGATGTTTTACACCGCCGTCGGGCTTGCGATCGAGGAGCGCTCCGGCCTGATGGCATCGCCGATGATGGAGATGAGCCATGAGGGCTTTGGGCGCGTGCTTCTCACGGCCGGGCGGTTGGTCGTTCTGTCGAAGACCCTGCGCGACGTCCACCGGTTCGGCTTCGAGACGTTCTGGAAACTCGCCTCGGCCGGGACGAAACTGGCCGGCGATGCGACCGCAGCCATTGAAGCCCATCCCGAGGTGGCACGGGCTTGATGGAATCGATTTTCGAGCAAGGGGATCATGTCAGGCCTTGAGGACATGCGATGGCCAGCCCTCCCAACCGAGGCTGTCGAGGCCGATGTGGTTCTTGGGGTAGCGCTGATGAAGCCACTGGTCCTGATCTGTTCGCAAGATGCGGAGTTGTATCTGTTCCTCAGCCACATTCTGGCGGTGGACGGCTTCACGAGTGAGCCGGCAGGCGGGGTGGAGGACGCTCTCGAATTGGCCGATGAACGGGAGCTCCAGGCGGTCGTGCTGGACTGCGGACCAGCAAGTGCGACAGGCTCCGCAATCTGCGCCCGGCTCAAGGGCGAGCCACGGACCGGCGGCCTGCCCGTTATTGCCCTGATCGCGCCGGGCGCCGAGAACCAGCACCTCGATTTGTTGAAAGCAGGCATTGACGAGAGCTTTGTGCGGCCGATCGCGCCGGCCACGCTGCTTGACTGTCTACGGACGAAGCTGGCGCTGCCGAAGCCGGGTTCAAATGGGATCGAAAACGGCAGCTGGCTCTGCTGCGGCAGCCTTGAAATGAAGCTCGATGCCCACCGAGTTCGCGGTAATGGCCACGACATCCACCTCGGACCTCTCGAGTTCAACCTGCTGCGGCAGTTGCTTGAGGCTCCCGGCAAGGTCTTCAGTCGAGACGAGCTGATCGACGCGGCCTGGCCGGACAATATCCATATCGGTGCACGCACCGTCGACGTCCATATCAGCCGGATCAGAAAGGCGCTGAAGACAGCCTCGCCCGGCAGCGTTATTCGTACCGTCAGGTCGGCCGGCTACTCGCTCGAGAAGCCGGACGACTAAATAGCGAACGGGTGGAGTGCCATTTCCCATCTCCCGTCAGACTGAGGGCAAGTCTTGCGGCTTCGAAACGCGCCTACAGTTACGACATACTTAGAAAGAAGCAGTCAGATGGCCTTCAAAAGCGTACTCAGTGTGAGGGGAGCCGACCACTCCGATCAGGACGTCAAAACAGCTGCCGGCTTGTGTGCCGAGGTCGGCGCGTACCTTTCCGTACTGATTATGTCGCCTCCGCGGCTCGTTATGTCGCCTCCGCCGCTGGGCGATGGCATCCCCGAGTGGCCTAGAAATCGCGCACACGCCATTGCCGCACTGGAAAAACGGTGCAGGCAAATCGAGAGATTTTCACAGGACACGGCCAGTCTGGAAAAAACATCCAGGGAAATTCACAAACTGCTGAGTGCCACGTGGCGGTGCTATGATGTCGATATTGCCAACTGCGATCAGGCCAGCATCGGTGACGCGGTGCGACAGCGGGCGCTCTGCAACGACCTGACAATCGTCGGCCCCGCACTTCTCAACGACATTAACGTCGGTCCCCTTGTTATCAACGGCAGCCTGTTCGACACCGGAAAGCCGGTGCTTGTCGTGCCGGAGGGCGCTGAGGCGACTCTGTCTCCACGGCGCGTGCTGGTCGGCTGGGATTCGCGAGTCGAGGCGTCCCGTTCGGTTCGGGAAGCGCTGGATCTGCTAGCCGGTGCTGAGGAAGTTCGTGTCGCACTAGTCGATCCGGAGGCGACCTGCACCGGAAACGGTACCGAGCCGGGAGCCGATATCGCTGCCTATCTCACTCGGCACGGTGCTCGGGTGTCGGTTGACCTGCTGGCGAGCGCCGGAAAATCGGCAGCCACGGTGCTCGCGCAGCACGCAATCGACACGTCTGCCGACATGATAGTCATGGGCGCTTATGGCAACCGCAGGCTACGTGAGCGACTCTTCGGCGGCGTGACGAGATGGATAGTTGGGAAGCCGTCATTGCCGTTGTTTTTGGCTCGCTGACGGATTCCAAAGCAGCACCGACGCTGTTCGAAGCTCTAATCCCCTGGATCACCTATCCTGATCCAAGTCGGAGAAACATTGCGGCAAACGCGCCCCGTTTGCGAAGCTCCTCGGAGCCAATCTGCAAGCGCCATCGCCGAGTACATCGCGGACGTCTCGCGTTCGGGGTTCTGCTCGCCCGAGATGATCCATAACGCGGAGACCAACACCGTGCAGAGATATGGGCAGTCCTCAATGCAGTGAACATCACGGCTTCGCACGTCGGCGTCAGGTCAAAGAGAGTCGTTCAGCGCGGCAGGCCGAGTTCCGATCCGTAGCGGCATCGTATGCGCGCTATCACGATCTCCTCATTACTGGCCGGGAGCTTAACAACGCAACGACCGTGGCGTGGCCGACGCCCTGAACTTCGAGTCGGAACGGTCGGGCTCCTGCCGCGGTCGGCGGGAATCGATCGCATAAATCACGTTGCCATGGTCTGGAATGGCAGGCGGGTTAGGGGTGAGGGCGGCCGCATCTTCAGCGTTTTCAGTCGGTCCGGCCCAACCCGCGTGGCGACCGAGTGGTCTTTGGCCGGTCAATTCCGACACCGCTCACACTCGCACCAGGCGGTCCCTGTAGGGCCTGTGAACAGGGACACAGAACGACAAAAGCAGGAATCGGGGAGAGTTCACCGGCCGGCACGCGCCGGCACTCATCCTGGCCCTCTTCGCCACGATCATTACCGTCGTTCTGAGGAGCGGTATTGGCGAGCTGCAGCTGGACCGGCTTCGTCGTGAAGAACTCCTGCGTCGCCAGCCAGGAATTCAATCGCAAAGCGGAAGAGGTAGGGTAGAGGCGATGCTCGGATGGAGCGGCCCCTGCAATCGCAATGGCGTTCCGCTACCACCTGAGCGACCGAAACGGCAAGAAGCTCAAGCAAGGCTTGAGGCGGACGATGATGACGAGCCTGGCGGTAGCCAACGCAGTCATAATGTCCATCTGCTCGTCCCTCAGCCCGAATATATGTCGAGTCGTCCGTGGCCACGCTTCTCTGGCGACGCGAAGCGCGTGATGCGTGTCCAAGACCCGACAGTGGCAGAAAACATGTCGCGTCCAATACAACAGGCTATCTTGGGCGCCCCGAAAGTTTTTTAAAGTATAATCAAGCGTTTACTGCGCGCTGAGCGCGTTGGCACAGCCTTTGCGAATTGAGATTCAGCAACACTGAGTGAAGGCTGACTGCACGCAGATGCGCAAGACGAGCGATGCTCTCCATTCCTTGAACCCTCGTGCCCCGTCTCAAAGGGGGAACAAGCTTGCGCATAAGGTCACGCAACTTTTGGCAACAGCTTTGGAGACAACATGGTTTTGCAGATGGGGTCACCGGCTCCTTCGATCAAAATGGGGGACTGGCTGCGTGGCGAGCCCCTTGCGAACTTCCAACCCGGCAAAGTCTATATCGTCGAATTTTGGGCACCTTGGTGCGAACTATGCATGGCGGAGATGCTCGATCTGATGCGGCTCCAGGAAAAATACAGGGACAGCGGACTTGAGGTCGTCGGCCTCGCCGCTAATGAAGACGCTCCAACGGCCGTTGAGGCTCGCACCAAGTTGGACGCGTGGTTGACCGAAAAGTGCTCGCATCTGAGCTATCGGATCGCGTTCGACCACACAGGTGAAATGAACAAGCTTTGGATGAAACCCAGCTTTTCCGCCCGGATTCCGACTTCGTACGTGGTCGACCGAGACGGCCAGATCGCCTTTATCGGTCATCCAAGCCAACTCGATGAGGTTTTGCCGGAAGTGCTCAACGGCAGCTGGCGCACCAGCGACAAAGCGAAAGCCGCCGATACGGAGCGGATCGCCACAAGCGAACCCATGGCGCGCCAACAAGCGTTGAAGAAGCCGATCGATGACAGATTCTGGGCGGCGGTGAAGTTAGAAGATTGGAAGACGGCGCTCTGGGCGATCGAAGAAGGCATCGCCTTGATGCCGGACGACATCAATTTCCGTCTGGCTCATGCGCATCTGTTGCTTCACAAAATTCAAGACATGTGGACCGGCTTGCCCGTGATGCGCCAATTGGTTCGCGACGCGATCGACAAAAACTCCGAGGACTGGATGGTTTCGGCGCTAGACCAACTTTTCCATCCGGCCAATGACCATTCGCGCCTTCCCCCTGCTGAGCGCTTCGCGATGGTCAAGGAGCTGTCCGAACACATCCTGGCGCTGAATCCCCCGCAAGGCGACAGCCCTAAGTTCCGGTCCTATCCGGCGGTCGCCCGGTACTATCACGAGAACGGCAACAATGATCGCGATCGAGTTGGTGAAATGGCACTGAGGTCGCTGGACGGTCCGGAGCCTTCCCGGCCGAATTGAAAGAGCAGCATCTGCCGGATTTGCTGCAGGCCCTCGCCAAGTACAGGGGTGGGAAGGTTTGTTGCGGCGCTCTCTTTGCGGCTCCGAAAAACAATTTCCCGAAGGTGCCAAAGCGCGGTCGGCCGAGGAGAAAAGATAAAAAAGGGTAATTGGTCGAAATGGCTTTTTCCCTAGCGTGGCCGCAGCAAGGAGGGTCCATGCAGCACTTGGTCGATCGTTTGCAGCAGGATCGAGGCTCGAATCTTCATCGCCTCCAGCCGCATTGCGGCGGAAGTGATGTTCGACGCGAATTCGCGTGGAAGACTTCGCAGTGGAGGACGCGTCCAAGGTCGGCCACAGGAACGTCAATTGGGTGGAATCGGCCGCCCCGAGCCGGGCGTCGGCTGCGCAAGTCTGCCCGAAGTAGGCGTCTCCGAAAAAGGAAATCGTCCATCGAGGAAGAGGACTGCAATGAGGAGAATGTGAAATGTCTGACGCCGCAGTTAGCCCTGCTGTCACCGAGGACCAAGCAGCCCTTTCCACCCCGTTCGTCAAATGCCTCGTGCGGCTGATCCGTGCTCAGGAGTCCTACTGCTTATGGGAAGGCAAATCGGACGCCACGCTGCTGGCCGACTTCATCGTCACCAGAAGAAAGCGCCGTGCGATGCCTGGCATGGGCTATCCCGATCCGGACGTGCTGTGGAGGCTCGATATGTTTTACACCGCCGTCGGGCTTGCGATCGCGGAGCGTTTCCGCCCGGTGACATCGCCAATCATGGAGATGAAACCCGAAAGGCCTTCGGGCCCGTGCTTTTCAGGGCCGGGCGGTTGGTCGTTCTGTCCAGACGTCCACCGGTTCGGCTTCGAGACGCTTCGGAAACTCGCTGAGGCCGGAACGAAACTGGTCGACGATGCGACCGCAGCCATCGAAGCCTATCGCGACGTGGCGCCGGCCTGATGAAACCGATTTCGAGGAAGGGTTTATGTCAAAGCTAGATGAGATGGGGAAGAAAGTCCGAAAGCTTCAGCTGCGCGCGGCAGTTGCCAAGATGAAATTGCGCGACCTTGCAGAGGATCTCCCGGGAAAATGGAGGGAGATAGAGGAAGTTGCCGAGGAAACGTCCGCCGTTTTTGCCGAGTTGGATGGTGCCAAGAGAGAGCTCGCCGCAATGAAGAAGTTACGATGAGGAGCACATTCACCACCCGCGACGGCTCCGGATGGATGCCGGAATATCTCACCGCTATAGACGGCACGACCTGCATCGGCTGCGGCCGCTGTTTCAAGGTCTGCTCGCGCGAGGTCATGCATCTTTACGGCGTCGATGACGCGGGTGAAATCCTCGGCGCCTGCGACGACGAGGATGACGATTTCGACGGCGAGCTCAATCGCATGATCATGGTCGTCGATCATGCCGGCCGCTGCATTGGCTGCGGAGCCTGCGCCCGCGTCTGCCCGAAGAACTGCCAGACCCATGTTGCGGCCGACCAGGTCGCAGCATGATCTGAGGAGACAAAACCAGGAGAACGGCGTTGCCCTTTAGAATTTTTTGTCGCGTCCTGGGAATGGTCCAATGCAGCACTGCTCTGACCGTCTACTTCGCTTCTTATTCCATCGGCACAGTAGTCGTCACGACGCTGGCTTGTTCGCTGCTCCTTCAGCTGGCGTATTTCGCAAGCGTGCTCTTTCTGATCTTGCGGTCTGGCTGCATTAGCCGAGCTGGCCAAAGGGCTGAGCATTTCGGCAGTTCCAAGGAAGTTGGATCCGGGCCGCCAAACCTTGATGAGGTGACGAATGAATCCGCAGATTTGCTCCAGCGCGATCAAATGCGGGCCATATCGCTGCTGCTGCCTTGAGGCGCCATGATAAGGTCATTGCTCAAGTTAGCGCCACTTTGGACCAACCATAAACATTGAGCAGATATTAGGAAGTCCAGAAGTCTGGTCTCCAGGTTCACCTCATAGTCCGCCGCAGTGACGCCGCGATGCCAGGGGCACCATCCTATACTGTGCTTGAGGAGTCGCTGGTCACCGCAATCCGGTCATTCTAGTCAATCCAGGAGATGCAGTTCTTGAATGCCATACGCATTGGGGTACTCTCGCAGCACGCTGGCGTGCGGTTGCAACTCTCAATGACGAACGAGGCGCTGGAAATAGTAACGGGAGTCTGGCGCCGGATAACGCAGATGACGTCAATCAAAGACGCCTCTAGAATGACTGGTGCATGGCTATTCAGCTCCGTCGCGTGTTGCCGGAGAGAAAATGCTGCAAAAGTTCGAACGCTATCCGCTCACATTTGGACCCATGCCCCATGCCCATCGAGAAGCTCGACCGCCTCTCCAAGCATTGGGGGGAAAGGTGGAAATCTACGCCAAACGCGAGGACTGCAACTCCGGTCTCCCGTTTGGCGGAAACAAGCTCCGCAAGCTCGAATACATCCCCCCCCGACGCGATCGCGTCAAACGCTGATACGCTCGTCACCATCGGGGGGTGCAATCCAACCATACGCGCATGGTCGCCGCGGTCGCCGCCAAGATCGGCATGAAATGTCTCCTGGTTCAGGGAGCTGGGTACCACACGAGGATGCCATTTACGACCGTCGGCAACATTCTCTTGAGCCGGATCATGGGGCCAGAGGTGCGCCTGGTCGACGAGGGCTTTGACATTGGTATCCGCCGCAGTTGGGAAAAAGCACTCTATCAGGTCAAGGCGAGGGGCGGCAGACCCTATGCGATACCAGCCGGTGCATCTGTTCACCCGAAAGGCGGCCTCGGCTATGTAGGGTTCGCGGAGGAGGTGCGCGCCCAGGAGGAACAGCATGGGTTTGCCTTCGACTACATCGTCGTTTGCACGGTCACGGGCTCGACGCACGCCGGCATGGTCGTCGGATTCGACAAGGACGGTCGACCCGCACATAGGTCTGGCGCAAATTGAGACCCGTCTTCCTGGCAGGGGAATCGCATTTTGAGTAGATGGGAAATGGCTTGCCAAGTGACGGGTTGTGGATTCTTAAGAGGGTTCCATTATTTGGGAGCTCTCGATGGAAACGATCCAGACTGTGTTCGGTCATCTCGATCCACGCGACCAGAACGCTCGCCACGATTTTTGCGAGTACTGTTCATTGCCTTCGCCGCGATGTTGTGCGGCGCCAAGAATTGCTCCGACATCTGGCGCTTTGGGCAGGAAAAGGAAGCAATGCTGCGCCAGGTGCTCGCTTTGGCGCATGGCATCCCCTCGCACGACACCTTCTCGACACTGTTTCGCAAGCTTGTCCCGACGGCGTTCGCCGAGGCCTTCGCCGGCTTCATGCGCCATGTCGCGAGCGCTGCCGGCGGTGCCGGGCAGATCGCCCTCGATGGCAAGTCCATGCGGGGCGCCTTCGAGAAGGGCCGCCAGTTCGCGCCGCGGATGATGGTGTCGGCCTGGGGCGCGCAGCTGCGCATGACGCTGGCAGCCTTGCCGGCGCAGAGCGGCAACGAAACCAAGGCGGCCATCGAACTGTTGCGCCTGATCGACCTGCGCGGCGCCGTGGTGACGGCCGATGCGCTGCATTGCTCGGCCCAGATGGCCGAGGAGATCACGCGGCGCGGCGGCAGCTATGTGCTGGCCCTGAAGGGCAATCAGAAGCTGCTTCTGGCCGATGCCGAGCGCCTCATGGCCGGCCGCCCAACGCCCAAGGCGGCACTGGCCGTTACCGAGGAGGTGAGCCACGGCCGCCTGGAGCGGCGGGCGGCGCGTGTCGTGCGTGCGCCCGGGCTTGGCCGCAAGCATGGCTTTGCTGGCCTCGCGGCCATCGGCGAGGTCAAGCGCACGCGTGTGATCGATGGCAAACGGCAGGAAGAGTGCTGCCTCTATGTGCTCTCGCGACCGATGTCGGCCAACGACCTGCTTGCCGTCGTGCGCCGTCACTGGGATGTCGAGAATGGCCTGCATTGGCAGCTCGACGTGATCTTCCGCGAGGACACTGCCGGACCAGAAAGGATCACGGCCCCGAAAACCTCGCTCTGCTGCGGCGCTTCTGCCTCAATACTTTCCGGGCCGACAGCAAAAAGGACACCATGCTTGGCAAAATGATGCGCGCAGGCTGGAACGATGCTTATCTCTTCCAGCTCATGACGCAAATGCAATAGCCCTGGTCTTCCTGGCCAGCCGCACCAGCCGTTCGCGCGCCCGCTGGATGAGCTTGGCGTCGGTCGGGAAGATGACGTTCTTCGGCTGCACGGTGGTGTCGACGATCACCTGGCGCGTGTCGGCCGGCTTCATCGCCCCGGTCCTGACCCCAATTCTGAGGCTTTCCTGCAAGAGCGCTACGATCCGCGCCTCGCTCATGCGGCTGCGCCAGCGCGTCGTTGACGAGCGGTCGAACGGCAGCTCATGGCAGAAGAACGCCTCGCCGCAAAGATACTGGAAGTAGGGCTTCTCCACCTAGCGCTCGCACAGCACCTCGTCGGACAGGTTTAAGGTGTGCTTGAGGATCGTCATCCGGGTCGGCAGCGGCGGCATGCCAGGGCCGTCTGAATAGACCCCGCCGAAACGCGCCTCCAGCACCGGCCAGTCGATCGCCTGCGCCGGCCGCACCAGCTCGTGCTTCATGTTGATGATCTGATCGAGCCGGGAACGGAACAGGTCCTGCTCTCCCGTCTCGCGCTTCTCGCGTGGCCTGGACACCGCCATCCCCTCTCGATTCGCCCCGCCAAAACGAGTGAATCACGCTCGGCAGCCCAAGGGAACCGCAAAACCGAATTGCAGGAAAGCAGCGCCCAAGCACTGCAAATCCTGCAATTCCAAAGCCGCTGCCCGCCCTAATCAGGATGCCAGATCAACGGCTTGCGGATAGTTCACGGCCGACTTTCCGGGTTGAGCATGTGACTGTGATCCGCCTTTCCAATTGGCTGGTCGCCGAAACGACCGCCGATGATATGGGACCGCCAGACTGCCACTGGAAAGGCCTGCTCAGGCCGCAACAGTGGCGCCATGGTGCTTCGCCGCGTCTCCCTGCCGATAACAGACCCCGAAGCGGTTCTCCAGAAATGCGTTGAGCCCGATGTCTTCCTGCCGGATGAAGCCCTCGGCTGAAATCTTGTCGCCGACAAGGAGGTCGAGGACCGCACAGATGCTGGATGCGGTGGTGATCTGAATCGCGCTTGTGATGCGCCGGCCTACCTCGGCGCTGTAGATTTTTTTCGCGTAGGTTTCCTGGACTAATCGGCCGCCTCTGCGTCCAGAGACGGTCACGAAGACGATCACGACATCCTGCAGCGTGGTGGGCAGGGCCTGTTCGAGTATGTCCTTCAGCACATCGCGGCGGTGCCGTAGCCCCAAGTCGTGCAAAAGCGCCTTCATGATCGCGGCATGACCCGGATAGCGTATGGTCCGGTAGTTGAGTGTGTTGACCTTGCCCTTCAGCGTTTCGCAGAATGTCCCAAGGCCGCCGGAGGTGTTGAAGGCCTCGTAGGTGACGCCGTCGAGCGAGAATTCTTCACGTTCCTCCAGAGCGGGAACTTCGACCAGCTCGCCGTTCACGATCGCTTCGCAGGGCTGGATGTACTCGTTGATGACCCCGTCGGTGCTCCAGGTGAGGTTGTAGTTCAAGGCATTGCTCGGAAACTGCGGGAGGGCGCCGACGCGCAACCGTACGCTGTCGAGGCTGTCGAACTTGCGCGATAGGTTGCTTGCTACGATGGAAACAAAACCTGGTGCCAGACCGCATTGTGGAATGAAAGCGGTTTTGGCGGTTTTAGCAATTCGTTTCACCTGCCGCGTGGATTCAACGTCTTCGGTGAGGTCGAGATAATGGATGCCGGCTCTGGCCGCAGCGGTGGCGATGGCGACGGTGAGCTGGAAGGGTGCCGCGCTCAAGACCGCAAGCTTGCCGGACAGCTGCGCAGCCAAGGCTGCGTCGTCGGTGATGTCAAGTTTGGCCGTCGAACGCGCGGGACCGCTTTCAATCTCCGCCAGCTGTTGGGCGCTGCGGTCAACGACAGTGACATGATAGTCCCCGGTGTCCGCGAGCAACCGTGCAATCGTGGAGCCCATTTTGCCTGATCCGATCACGACGACGTCTTTCATTATTTCTTCCTGCAACAGCACGACGGTCTGACGTCGTTACACTTAATCAGATTCCGCAGCTGATTTTTGTAAAAGTTCCATTAATCTTGAGCAGATCGGAGGGGCGATTTGGCAAGGTGCAGGAACGCTTTGGCTATTTCCCGCAGCAAAGCCCCCCACAATCGGACCATCGAGCGACTGGAGCACAAACCGGAGGCATGGGCCACGCGCGTCCGCGGAACAGCCTTTTCGGCAGGCGTCCGTGTGCCGTAAGACTGTTGAGGCATTGAAGTTGCCATTGGCGGTGCTTCAACGGCCGGCAGGCCAGATCGCGTCGATCTGGAGTCGGACGGGAAGCAGGACGCTAGCACCAGACAAGCTAGGACGTAGACTCATTACCGCGTAGCCAGATGCGGATTGCGACGAGTTTGAGGGCGGCAAGGTAGTTTTCTGCCAGCTTGTCGTATCGGGTTGCGATGCGACGGAACTGCTTGGCCTTGTTGAAGAAGCGCTCAACGAGGTTGCGCGCCTTATAGAGGAAGGGGCTGAAGCAGATCGGGTCCTTGCGGTTAGCCTTGGGCGGGATGTTGGCCCATGCCTTTCGCTCGGTGACGGCAGTGCGCAATGCGTCGGCATCGTAGCCCTTGTCGGCGAGCAGCATGGCACCTTCGGGCAATTCCGTGATCAAGTCCGCAGCGGAGGCGATGTCGCTCGTCTGGCCTGCCGTGAGCGTCAGCTTGATCGGCCTCCCTTGGGCGTCGACAAGAGCATGGATTTTGGTTGTCAGCCCGCCTCGGGAGCGACCGAGACAATGATCTCGACCCCCCTTTTTTCCGTCGCGCCCTGCTGATGGACGCGAACGATGGAGGTGTCGATCATCTGCACCTTGCCGTCATGGGCTTTGGTGGTGGCGTCCATGAGGCGGTCCCACACACCTGCTTTTCGCCATCGGACGAAGCGATTGTAGCAGGTGGTGCGTGGGCCGTATCGCTCTGGCAGATCGCGCCATGGCGCACCGGAACGAAGCACCCAGAAGATGCCGTTGAGCACACGGCGGTCATCGACGCGTGGCACGCCTCTAGGCTTGTTCGGCAACAGCGGCTCGATCACGCGCCATTCGAAGTCAGTCAGGTCATATCGGCTCATGCGGAGCCTGAATCAGATTCCGCCGCAATATGAAAGTCTCAGTCGAAAACGACCCCGCTGCGGCTATTAGGACCACACCAGCCGGTATCGCTGCATCATATCGAGGATAGTTTCGGCGCGTGCTTCGAGTTCGTCAGGAAGCTCCAGTTGAACTTGAAGCACCTCTGTTCCTTGGTCGATCCCTAGTCGCGCCATAATCGGATTCGGCCCGTCGAATTCGCCGGACGCCCAACGTGGTGGAGAAAGATCGGTGTCCGACGCTTCGATGTCATCTCGCAAGACCTTCTCCACACCCTCATCAAGCCGTTCGCCTGACAAGTTTTGCATCTCGTCAAGAAGTGCGTCCAAATTGTAACGCCAAACCCAGGTTGCAACCATTGCCAAGGACCGGCTCCCGCGCGCTACGACCTCTGCGTGAATATCGCATGTCAAAGACCGAATTGCACCCACGTCGGTTATTCCGCATTTATGAGTTCACGGCCTAGTGCATTGATTCCAACACTTGGTGCCCTACGTCTGACGGCTGCGATGGTGTTGTCAGGGTCTGCTTTCCAAATGAACGGCTTTGGCTCTTCGTTGTGCTCTTTGATAAAGCTTGATGGCTGCCTGAAGATCAACGACGGAATGAAAGACACCATTTTTCAGTCGTCGCCGTGTGAGCTTTGCGAAGAAGCCCTCGACGGCGTTCAACTAGGAACACGATGTCGGAACGAAGTGGAATGTCCAGCGTGGGTGCCGCGCCAGGTCCGGACCTTCGGCTGTTTGTGCCTCGCATAGTTATCCAGGATGACGTGAACCGCCGTAGCGTTGGGCAACTGAGCCTGGACTCCGTGAGGAAGCGGATGAACTCCTGATGCCGGTGACGCTGCATGTTGCGGCCAATGACGGAGCCGTCGAGAACATTCAGGGCGGCGAAGAGTGTCGTGGTGCCATGGCGCTTGTAATCATGGGTCATCGTGCCGCCGCGGCCCTTCTTCAAAGGAAGTCCTAGCTGCGTCCGGTCGAGCGCCTGGATCTGGCTCTTTTCATCGACGGAAAGGACAATGGCATGGGCCGGCGGCGAGACATAGAGCCCGACGACGTCGTGCAGTTTCTCGGCAAAGCCTTGTCATTCGACAGTTTGATGCTGCGCCAGCGGTGCGGCGCAAGGCCGTGCTCGTGCCAGATCTTGACGACCGAAGACGCCGCGATCCCAACCGCCTTTGCCATCGCACGAACGGTCCAGTGCGTGGCCTCCCGCCTGGGCGTTTCCAGAGTCAGAGTCCACCCGGTCGATAACATCAACCTCAAGCGGCGCAGTGCCGGGCGGCCGGCTCTTGTCACGCAAAAGACCGTCTACACCTTTCGCCATGAAGCGTTCCTGCCAACGCCAGACGCAGGTCTTCGACTTGGCCGTCGCCTCCATGATCGCGACGGTTCCCAGACCCTCGTCGCTCATCAGATGATCTTCGCCCGCCACACATGCTTTTGAGTCGAACTGCCCGCCGAAACGATTGCATTGAGACGAACTCGGCGCTGGAGGAGGAACTGAAGAAGGCGGAAGGCACACGCTTCACGTTGATCGATGGCGTGTTCTCGATCGACGGCATCATCGCAAATCTCAAGGGCGTATGCGACCTCGCCGACAAGTACGGTGCGATGGTCATGTTGGACGATAGTCACACCCGTCGGCTTCGTCGGTGAGCATGGGCGGGGCTCTGCCGAATTTTGCGGCGTGGAGGGTAGGTTGGAAATTATCACCGGCACGCTCGGCAAGGCGCTCGGCGATGCCTCCGGATACCTCCGGCAATACAGAAGTGATCGACTGGGTGCGCCAGCGCTCTCGGCCCTATCTCTTCTCGAACACGCTGGCGCCGGTGATGCCCGCTGCCTCCCTGAAGGTATTCGACGTCATCGAGCATGGGAGCGTTTTGCGCCAAAAGCTTTACGCTAACGCCGAACGTTTTCGGTCGAAAATGAGAAGTGCCGGTTTCAGTCTGGCCGGCGCGGACCACCCGAAACATTCCAGTGATGTGGGGGGCGCGTTTCTGGCCCAGCAAATGACCGAAAAGATGCTGTCATGTGGGATCTATCATGCCGGATTTTACTTTCCGGTCGTGCCGAAAGGCCAAGCACGTACCCGCACTCAAATGTCGGCAGCGAATTCATTGGCGGATATCGATTGCGCAGTCGAGACCTTTGTGAAGGTCGGCAAAGAACTGGGCGTAATTCCATAACTCTATGTGCGCAGTGGCAGGTTCATCCCGATCAAATCCCGATAGACGTTTTCAGATGAATTCGTGTTACGACAAGATCAGGCTGCAGGGCATGTCTCAGCCACGGTCGCGCGACACCTTACACTAGCCGCCGCATCCGCTCCATGCTCGGCTTCAAGTCACAGGCGAGCGTCGCTGCCATCCTGTTTGGCATCGAGATGATCCACATGGTGCGCAAAGGACAGGCGAGGTATGCCTACTGTCCCAGTCCGTCGATCGCCGAGCAGTTCGATACCCTCGCTGCCTGCCTGTCGGATCGGCCAAAATTGCCGTTCACGACCCATTTTCCAAGTTTGCGACAAAACCGAGCGCGGTGGTGAGGTTCGCTATCTCGGTAGAGACGTTAGAGGAGGTCAGGGGCGTTCTGTGAAGCGCCTGGCCGCAAAGCATGAGAAGCTGCACCTTTGTTACGAGGCAGGCTCCACTGGCTTCGGCCTTCACCGTCTCATCGTCGAACTCAGTTACGATTGCATCGTTGTTGCATCTTCGCTTCTCCCGAAGACGCGGTGACCCGATGCCGAAGCATTTCACACAAGGCTTGTTTTTTGAAGCGCCCATTTCGGCAGGCGACGCATTTTGGCGCAATATGCCAGTCGCTATGCCTTACTGACAAATGAGCAGACAATAAGCATGTCTGTGGGTTCTGGGCAACAAACGCAACAAAGGGGAACAGGGATGAATAGGTTTCTGATAAGGCTCACAGCGACTGCATCGATCGTATTTGCGTCGTTCGCTTTCGCTATTTCTGTCCATGCTGGCGAAGTACTTGATCGCGTCCTCGCCACGAAGACGCTGACAGTGGCGACAAGCTCCGCGTTCCCTCTGGCGTCGTTCATAGACAAAAAGGGGCAACTTGACGGTTTCGACGTGGAAGTTGCCAAAGGCATCGCGAAGTATATGGACGTGGAGGCTAAATTTGTGACGCCGGGGTGGGATATCATAACTTCGGGCAGATGGGAGGGCCGTTGGGATCTTGCCATGGGTCAGATGACGCCGACCGTGCCGCGGGCCAAGCTATTCGACTTTCCAGCCGTGTACATCTACGGCAACTCGGTTGCCGTCGTTCACAAGGATAGCAAAGCGACCAAGCCTTCTGATCTTGATGGCAAGGTGATCGGCGTTTCTGCGGGATCTTCAGAAGAGTCCTATGCTAAGCACACGCTCGAGGTGTATGATGCTCCACCGGTAAAGTTCCAGTTCACGCCGAGCGAGGTGAAGGGCTACGAATCCTCCACCAGTGCAGCGGATGATCTTCGCCTGGGCGATGGCGTTCGTCTTGACGGCTTTCTTACTGAGGAGCTGGAAGCGAAAGCAATGATCAAGGCCGGGTATCCATTCAAAATTATGGGTGGGCCACTCGTATCCGCGCCGGCCGTGATCGCCGTGCTTCATGGTGACAAGGAATTCAGCGATAAGGTTGCGGCGGCGGTCAAGAGCATGAGAGAAGACGGCTCGCTCTCCAAGCTATCGATCAAATGGTACGGCTCGGATCAAACCGTCCAAAAGTAGCACTGCAGCGGCCCAGGTTAACCTGGGCCGCTTTCCCGGGAGGAATTCCTATGCTTTATCAGGATACAGTTGAATCCGAGCTACTCGTCCATAAGCCTTGGTTTGTTGCCTCAATCTTTGTCGTCGTGCTTGCGGTTTTCCTGATGGTCAACCTGACTGGCACGACCTTCGGCGAACTCATGCGCCCGGTCATCGGGGACCCGCTCCAAAGCGGGTTCTATGGGCGCTTCGCGATCGCCTTTATGATTGCAGTCATCTTCTGCCTCAACATCGTGTTGATCGGTTTTGCGCCGTTGAGAGTGCAAATCGGCGTTGTATGGCTTGAACTACTTCTCCTGTTTCTTGCCTTCTTCAAATCGTTTAACCTGAGCATGCCCTTCATCTGGGAGAATTTGCCGTACCTGATCACCCAAGGGGTGGTGACAACGATCTACGTTTCGGCGATTTCACTCGTGTTTGCATCTCTCATCGCCATCGTCGCGGCGGTTGCAAAACTTTCCAGCAATGGCTTCGCCTACGCCATCGCCAGCTTCTACACGTCGTTTTTCCGTGGGCTGCCGCTCCTAATGCAGCTCTACCTGATCTATCTGGGGTTGCCACAACTGGGCATCGTCATTGACGCCGTTCCTTCCGGCATTCTGGCACTGTCGCTTTGTGTGGGCGCCTACATGACGGAGATTTTCCGCGCCGGCATCCAAAGCATCGACCGCGGCCAGTGGGAAGCGTCCCGTTCCATGGGGTTCGGATTTGGCCTGACTATGCGCAGGATCATCCTGCCGCAGGCCCTTCCGGTTATCATTCCTCCGATGGGCAACACCTTTATCGCAATGTTGAAGGACAGCTCGCTCGTGTCGGTGCTTGGTGTATGGGAACTGACCTTTCTTGCACGCACGATCGGCCAGCCAACCTTCCATCACATGGAGATGCTGATAACGGCTGCGATCATATACTGGATCATGTCGGCCTGCCTCGAGGTTGCTCAATCACGGCTCGAGCGTCACCTCGCAAGGAGTAAAGTGCGATGACCGTTAGCAACATAAATCAGCTGAAGGGCCCAAACGGAGGCAGCACCTCGCAGTCGATTGGCAATTGGCTGCACGTAGGCTTGCCTTCACCACAGCAGTCTTCCAGCTCAAAGCAGGCGCCGATGAATGCCGACAAAGTTATCGAAGCGACCAACGTTTCCAAATGGTACGGCACGTTCAGAGCATTGACGGATATCAACCTCACCGTCCGCAAAGGCGAACGCATTGTGATCTGCGGTCCCTCCGGCTCGGGAAAATCAACGATGATCCGCTGCTTCAACCGCCTCGAAGCGCATCAGGAAGGTGAGATCACGGTCAATGGGATCCGCTTACACAACAAGATGCGCAACATCACCGAGGTGCGCAAAAACGTTGGCATGGTGTTCCAGCATTTCAATCTCTTCCCCCACATGACCGTGCTGATGAACTGTATGGCTGGCCCGATGTGGATCAAGGGCGTGCCAGAAGCCGAGGCAAGGAAGACGGCCTTGAAAGTCCTCGAGCGTGTGCGCATTCCCGAACAGGCGAACAAATACCCAGTGCAACTCTCCGGCGGGCAACAGCAACGCGTTGCCATTGCTCGCTCGCTCTGCATGGAACCTGCCGTGATGCTGTTTGACGAGCCGACTTCGGCACTCGATCCGGAAATGGTGTCGGAAGTACTCGAAACCATGACAAGTCTTGCCCGCGACGGGATGACCATGGTCTGCGTCACCCACGAAATGGGCTTTGCCCGTGCCGTCGCCGACCGGGTGATCTTCATGGATGTGGGTCGGATCGTCGAAGAAGCCGCTCCCAAAGACTTCTTCACCAATCCCCAGCACGACAGAACAAAGCTTTTCCTCAGCCAAATCTTGCAGCACTGAGGCCCAGCGCCTGGTCGATCGAGGTGCCGAGGTGATCACTGCAGACTGCGGCTTTATGGTTCGTCACCAGGCAGCGATCTCTGCAGCATCAATGTGCCGGCGGTAACCTCAAGGCTGCTTCTCCTTCCGACTCTGCTGTGTCAGTTAGCTCCTGCAAAAAAGCTCGCCATGATAACCTCTGACTCACAACATTGCAGTGAAGACCTGTTGGGCATACAAAACCCCGGCGACCGGAAGCGTGTAGTCATCGGAGGGATTGAAGATGGGGTATACGTACGCCACGCTCTGGCCCGCCCACTCGTGCGGACTGACGTTGATCAGATCGAACAGGAGGTTGGCGGCTGCATCGCGCGACTCCGCGTCGAGCATCCCAGATTGCGTTGATACTCTTCGAGTGCACGGGCTGCCTGTTGTCACAAATGCCCGACCGGGTTGCCCATCTACAACATCACGGACCTCTGCAAACTGACCGGTGGGCACCCGCGCCTAACGCTGCGGTTTGAACTGTCAAGGTGCGGCTGGAGAAGGCTCACAAGTCAACGGAGCTCAAACCTCGTCGGAGGCATCCGCTGACGTAATGGCCGGGGTTTTCGTCCCGGTTGTTTCTGCGTTTTCCGAGGCTGTCGTTTGCCTTCGATGGCTAGCGTCGGTCGCATGCATCTCGGTCCTGGGTTAAACGCGTTCAAGCGCGACCGCTATCCCCTGGCCCACGCCGATGCACATCGTAGACAGTGCGTACCTGCCCTTGCGGAGCGAAAGTTCGAGTGCTGCCGTACCCGAGATGCGGGCGCCCGACATACCGAGCGGATGTCCAAGCGCGATCGCTCCGCCGTTCGGGTTCACGCGGGCGTCGTCGTCGGCAATCCCGAGGTCGCGAAGCGTGGCGATCCCTTGGGACGCAAAAGCTTCATTGAGCTCGATCACGTCGAACTGGTCAGCAGTGAGGCCGAGACGGGACATCAGTTTCCTGGAAGCTGGAGCCGGCCCGAAACCCATAAGACGGGGAGGAACGCCTGCGGCAGAGCCTCCCATCACGCGGGCGATCGGCGTCAGGCCGTATTTCTTGGCAGCAGCCTCGGAAGCGATAATAAGAGCCGCAGCTCCGTCATTAACGCCGGAGGCGTTGCCGGCCGTTACGGTGGCGCCGTCCATGTTGTTGACCGGCTTCAGCTTGGAGAGCGCGTCTAGGCAGGTTGCGCGCGGATGCTCGTCTGTGGATACGATGACCGCATCACCCTTCCGCTGCGGCACGCTAACCGCGGCGATCTCCTTGGCCAGACGACCGTTTTCCTGTGCTGCAGCAGCTTTTGCCTGCGACCGGACGGCAAAGGCGTCCTGGTCGTCGCGAGAGACCTTGAAATCGATGGCGACATTGTCGCCTGTCTCCGGCATGGAGTCGACGCCATACTGCTTCTTCATCAGAGGGTTTATGAAGCGCCAGCCAATCGTCGTGTCGTAGATCTCCGCGTTGCGCGAGAAAGCGGCTTCGGCTTTGGGCATCACAAAGGGCGCGCGGCTCATGCTTTCCACCCCGCCGGCGAGCATCAGCTCGGCTTCCCCAGACTTTACGGCGCGCGCGGCCGTGATGACCGCGTCCATACCGGAACCGCAAAGACGGTTCATGGTGGTGCCAGTTACCGAGACAGGCAGACCGGCCAGAAGCAGCGACATGCGGGCGACGTTTCGGTTGTCCTCTCCGGCCTGGTTGGCGCATCCGTAGATCACGTCACCAAGCGCTTCCCAATCGACCGCAGGGTTCCGATCCATTAGAACCTTTAGCGGGATTGCGCCAAGGTCGTCGGCGCGCACTGAGGAGAGCGAGCCCCCAAAGCGGCCAATCGGCGTGCGGATATAGTCGCAGATAAATGCTTCAGTCATATTGTCTCCTCAGAGTGCCGGCACCATGAGATCGGTGACCGGACCTGCGATGTGAAGCTTGGCGCCCGTCATGGCCTGCAGTTCCTCGAGCGTCATGTCGAGGAGTTTTTCGCGCAGCACGAAATGGCCGTCTTTGACGTCAATCACCGCATGGCTCGTGTAGACGCGGGTGATGCAGGCGACGCCGGTCAGCGGGAAGGTGCATTTTTCCACCAGTTTCGGCTCGCCGGTCTTGGCGACGTGCTCGGTGATAACTGACACTTGCTTGGCACCGTGCACGAGGTCCATGGCGCCGCCAACGGCCGGGACGCCTTTGGTGCCGACACGCCAGTTGGCAAGATCGCCGTTCTCCGCAACCTGCAATGCACCGAGGATCGCCACGTCGAGGTGGCCGCCGCGAATCATTGCGAAGCTGTCTGCATGGTGGAAGAAGCATGCGCCTGGCTTGAGGGTTACGGCCTTCTTTCCCGCATTGATGAGATCCCAGTCCTCCTCGTCAGCAGCGGGTGCTTCGCCAAAATTCAGAATGCCGTTTTCCGTATGGAAGATCGCCTGCCGGCCGGGCGGCTGATAGCGAGCGACCATCTCCGGAAAGCCGATACCGAGGTTCACGTAGGCGCCGTCGGCGATGTCTTGGGCCGCCCGCCAGGCGATCTGCGCGTTGGAAAGCTTGATGTCTTCTCGGACGTTGACGGTCATACGTAGGCCACTCCGGCTCGGATGAGCTCTTCTTCCTGTTGCGGGTTCGCGACATGAACGACGCGGTTGACGAAGATGCCGGGCGTGACGACGTGCTCCGGATCGATTTCGCCGACCTGCACGATCTTGGAGGCCTGCACGATCGTCTCGGCGGCGGCCATGCACATCAGCGGGTTAAAGTTGCGGGCGGCCTTATTGTAGGTCAGGTTGCCGTAAGTGTCGGCGACATGCGCCTTGACGATGGCGAAGTCGGCCTTTAGCCAGCGCTCCTGCACGTAGGGGTGGCCGTCGAACTCCGCAATCACCTTGCCTTGGGCAAGATCGGTGCCGTAGGCCGTCGGCGTATAGAAGGCCGGGATACCGGCGCCGCCGGCGCGAATGCGCTCGGCGAGCGTCCCCTGCGGCACGAGCTCCAGTTCGATCTCGCCGGCGAGATACTTGTCGGTGAACGCACGCGGATCGGACGACTTCGGGAACGAGCAGATCATTTTTTTGACCATTCCCGCGTCGATCATCGCGGCGATGCCGATACGGCCGTTGCCGGCATTGTTGTTAATGACGGTGAGGTTCTTTGGCCCCTTTTCGATTAGGGCGTGGATGAGTTCGATCGGCGCGCCTGAGCCGCCGAAACCGCCGGTCATGACGGTTGCCCCGTCACCAATCCCGGCGACTGCATCCGACAGGCTCTCGATCGTTTTGTTCATTAGGGCCTCCATTCCGCACTGTCTGTGCGGTTTCGAGATACTACTCACCGGCGTAGACGGCAACTCAAATGTGCGATATGTTGCCGTTGTTCGGTTATCGCACAAAGGGAGATCTAGGGGATGGCCGTGAAGGAACGGGACATGATGGGAAGCCTGGCGAAGGGCTTAAAGGTTGTCGAGGCTTTTACGGCGGAAACTCCAAGGCTCAGCATTTCGCAAGCATCCGAGATCGCCGGTCTAGACCGAGCAACCACACGGCGCTGTCTTCTGACGCTCGCAGAACTTGGCTACTGCGCCTATGACGGCAAGTTTTTCACCGTGACCCCGAGAGTGCTCAGGCTGGGCACCGGCTGCTTCGCAGCGATGCCGCTGCCGCGGATCGTTCAGCCGTTCCTCGACCTACTTTCAGAAGAGATCGGACAGAGCACATCGGTATCCATCCTCGACGAAACCGAAATCGTGTACATAGCCCGCGCAGCCCAACGCCGCGTGATGTCGATAACTTTGATGCCGGGATCGCGCCTGCCCGCCTACTGTACTTCCCTGGGACGCGTGCTCCTCGCGGCGGCGGGGGAGGGAACGGCTCTTCGACTGCTTCAGGCATCGCAGTTGGTCGCCCGGACAGAATACACGGTGACAAACATTGATGCATTGATGGTGGAGATCGCGAAAGTGAGCGAGCGCGGCTTTGCGTCCATCAATCAAGAAGTTGAAATCGGGCTGTGCTCGCTCGCAGTGCCGTTGAAGGCCGCCAACGGCAGGACCTTGGCCGCCCTCAATGTCGGGCTCGCGGCGGGCAAGACAAGCATGGCGGAAATTGAGCGAATGTATTTGCCGCCCTTACTCCGAACGGAATCCGAGTTGAGACAGTCGCTGATATAGATCGTACACGAGATGACATCATATTCTCGACGGCAGTCGTCAGGCTCAAAGTAACGTTTGCTGTCAGCTCTCGTTCACTCCAGTTAAATTCGTAAGCTCTGCGTAGCCGGCGACTGTCTGGTGGAAATCGCAGGCAGTTCACATAGCGACCGCCTTTCCTCAGGACCGCTCCTCCATCCTGCTTCTCCAACGTCAGCGGGTTAGTACAATCGAGGAGCAGCGACGTCGAGACCTCACCAGCTACCGCGAGACAGGGGAGCAGGATCTGTTCCGCTCAACAATGCGGTATTCGTTGTTATTATTTGTCCTTAATTGAACGCGTCTTGGGTCAGTCTGCGTGATGACCGCTAAGCAATAAGAGCGTCCGTGTATTGGTGGAACGACTCAGCCGCCGATACAATTGCGCGCCGACTTCAAACGCCTGCTCTAATGGCGGCTTCAGAAAAATCTAACAGCTTGACTGCAAGCAGAATCATCACGGAGCGCGCTGGGATGAAACGGGAGACTCATAAAGTGGGCCAGATTGAAGACATCTTGGCACCTGTCAATCTTAGACTTCTCTGGTGCGAGACAGTGAGCCGCGCGGCCACGTCGCCTTCCCCTGAGTGTGTCGATGGCGACGCGTAGAGTAGAGATTGAGATGTCGGCAGCCCCAGAATCGAACAGCACACTTGAATCGAGCCTCCTGGACGCGAGGAACCGCTTCATCGCTAGGCATCCTAGAAGCGCCGAACTCCATAGGCAAGCCCGCACCGTGATGCCCGGTGGGAACACCCGCTCCGTGCTATACTATCAGCCTTTTCCGATTGCGATGGACAAGGGCGAGGGCAGCACGCTTTGGGACATCGATGGCCATGAGTTTGTGAATCTTTGCGGTGAATATACCGCGGGCCTATTTGGCCACTCGGAGACTCGGATCCACACCGCTGTTCACCAAGCTATGATGCGGGGTTTAAACTTCGCAGCAGTGGGCAGGGCCGAATACGAGCTGGCAAGACTCATTTGTGCGCGGTTTCCGTCAATGGAACTCATACGCTTCACCAACAGCGGCACGGAAGCCAATCTGATGGCGCTAACGGCGGCCCGCGTCCATACCGGTCGCGACATGATCCTTGCTTTTCGAGGCGGCTACCATGGCGGTGTGCTGTTGTTCACTCCTGAGGGGCCGTCCCCCGTCACCGTTCCGTTCCCATTCCTCTCGGCCAACTACAACGACACGGACTCTGCAGCCGCGGTGATCGCGCATAACCAGGATCGGCTCGCGGCGGTGATCGTCGAACCTATGTTGGGTAGCGGTGGCTGTATCCCTGCGGAGAGCAGTTTTCTGCAAATGTTACGGGAGGCTACGCGAGAGGTGGGCGCATTGCTTATCTTCGATGAGGTTGTGACATCACGAATGTCTGACGGTGGGCTCCAAAAGCGCTTGGGCATTACTCCCGATCTGACGACGCTCGGCAAGTATATGGCCGGCGGAATGAGCTTTGGGGCGTTCGGCGGCCGGGCCGACGTGTTGTCCCTCTTCGACGGGCGTCTGCCGCACGCAGGTACCTTCAACAACAACGTCCTGTCCATGGCCGCAGGACGTGTCGCGCTTGGGGAAATCTTCACAAAGGAAGTCGCGGAGGAGCTGTATGTACGGGGTGAGCGGCTACGGACAGCACTGAACGACCGGCTTATGAAGCTCGGCGTGTCGATGCACTTTTCTGGGTTGGGCTCCGTTGCCACCGCGCACTACCGCCCCCCCTTGATACGTTGCGCCTACACGCCGACGACTCGAGAGGATGGTCTGCGGGAACTGTTCTTTCTCGACATGCTGAAGGCGGGTTTTTATATGGCCCGACGTGGAATGATTGCGCTGAGCCTTCCGGTCCTGCAATCGGATCTCGACCGATTCATCGATGCAGTTGAGGAGTTCGCGCGCACACGGCAGGGGCTGCTTGGGTCGGGCAGTGCTAGAGCGCGATGATCTTAGGTTGGGCCGATCCTGCTCGGCGGCGATCAGCGTCTTTTTGTGCGTCAGCTTCTCGGCATGGACGAATTCCCACACCGAGCGGTAGTCGACCTTCAATCCACGCTCGGCCAGTTCTGCCACAAGGCCGCGCAGCGTGAAGTCTGTATTCCCGCAGTGCTCGATAAGCCAGTCGCGGTGCGCGCCGGCAATCTTCTTCGGCCATCCGCCCATCTTGCCGGGCTCCACCATGCCCATTTCCCGCAGCCGGCGAACCCACCGCCCGTACTGATGCCGATCCCAAAACGCGCCGCCGCCTGCCGCCGCGACAGGCCCTCCTGCAACCCGCTCGCGCAGATCCATCGAATAAGGCTTGCCCATCCATGCTGGCCTCCATCCCCAGCCAGCATGTTGAATCTGGAGAAGCTATGGGGCGAGCGGCGGCGGTATGGCACCATCGTCGTTCGATAGAAGCGACAGAGGTGCCCCATGACCCAGGTTAACGATTTGAGCCGTTCGCTGGTCTCGTTTGAGCAGAATAGCAGCGTGTGCGCATTTCGCCTCGATGAACAGATCGACGAACAGGCACTCGATGGCGCCGGCATCGTGGCTGATCTTGCGATAGCGAGTTGCCGCCGCGGTGCTCAGTTCCAGCCGGTTGAGCGTCGATTTGCCGGCCACCGGCGCGCAGTCCTTGCGGCGCGCCGCAAGCTTGCCGGCCAGCACCGCCATCACCGGATCGTGGCGCAACACGTCATGATCGATCAGGTCCTCGTAGCCGAGCGCCATCGCCAAGACCCGCTGCCCGACCAGCGTCTTCACCTCATGCTCGATCAAATGCGGGCTGCGCGCATCGGCAAAACACCGCGCCAGCCGATCGATCAGGCCGATGGCCCCATCGACCGCGCCCAGCAACAGCGCGCCGGCTTCCGACGTCATCGCGCCACCGTCGAAGGCAGCCACAACTTTGTGCCCGTCGACGGGTGCAAAACCGACATGTCCGTTATACAGTCTGGTTGCATCGGGCGTTCCTTTCCTCAGAGCTAAGCTGTTGTCGCAAAACAACTTTCTCTGATTCGGAACCCCGATGCACCTCAACTGTTTGAGAAATCCGGGTTAGTCCCGCAGCCAGCCTAAGGCCTGAGTGCAAGCCCGTTGCTGCGAACAATGCGGCGAGCCGTCATGTTGAAACAAGGCCGGCTTGATTTGGCGGGTTTTGCGCGGAATAACGCAGCCAATGTCGAGCACCAAAGCGGATTTGCACGCGCCCGCGCATGAGGGTCAGAAAAGCTTCGACATCTTTGGCTGAGACGGGATCTGCGCTCGATCTGGCTTCCTTCGGTAGGTGCCAAGGGCGTCTCGGAACCCGACTGCTACCACATTTCAAACCGCACCGCTTTATGTGATCCACATTTCAGCAGCCGTCGCAGTTTGGCGCAAATCGCTCTCCCACATGCATCATCCTACGAAGGAGCATTGGATGACGGATCCTGATCCTCGATTGGATAAAGTGACGATCGTGATAAGTTGACGAATTGACGTTGGATCCTCATCCCGCGCTCAACAAGCGATTCAATCGATCCCCTTGTATCTTTCGCGCCAAGAATACGTGACGCGGCAGGAAAAAACCGAAACGGCTCGGCAGAACTATGCAAAAAAAAAGGCTGATGCAAGATGAGAAGCGTTGAAGCTTTCCGAGATCTGCAGTGCGAGGCAACCGAGTGGCGCCGCTATCTCCATGAAAATCCCGAGCTTGACTATCAGGTACACAACACAGCTAGCTTCGTGGCCGAGAAACTGGCTTCCTTCGGCATCAATCACATCGAAACGGGGATAGCTGAGACCGGTATCGTCGCACTGATTCAGGGTGAAGGCGGAGAAGGGCCGACGATCGGATTGAGGGCAGACATGGACGCCCTGCCAATCGTGGAGGCGTCAAACAAACCCTGGTCATCGAAAGTACCGGGCAAAATGCATGCGTGCGGCCACGACGGTCACACAGCGATGTTGCTGGGCGCTGCGAAACACCTCGCAAGTACGCGCAATTTCAAGGGCTCCGTCGCTTTGATCTTTCAGCCGGCAGAAGAAGTAGAATTACCATCCGGCGGCCTAAGGATGGTCCAAGAAGGGATCATGGATCGTTTCGATATCTCCCAGGTCTTCGGCATGCATAACCAGCCAGGCATGGAGATCGGAAAATTCGCCATTTGCGATGGCCCGATCATGGGCTCGCAGGACGACTTCGATATCGTCGTGAAGGGCAGGGGCGGCCATGCGGCCCACCCGTATCGAACCATTGATCCCGTTGTCATTGCAGCCCAAATCATACTTGGCCTGCAAACCCTAGTCTCGCGCAAGACCGACCCCAAAGAGGCGCTGGTGATCTCCGTCACCAAGTTGAGGGCCGCACAGGCCTACAACGTCATTCCCGATAATGTTGAGATGGCCGGAACCGTCCGGACTCTCGCATCCGGCCTACGAGACTTCGCCGAACGTGAGATTTCGGCATGCGCGCAAGGCGTTGCGCGTGGATTCGGCGCGGATATCGAGTTCAAGTACCGTCGATCCGTCCCGATTACCTTCAACCACACCGAGGGGACCAATCTGGCGATCAAGGCGGCACGCAACCTCGTTGGGTCTGCATCAGTGGATGATAAGATGGGACCGAGCATGGGGGCGGAGGACTTCGCCTATATGCTTGAGGCGCGGCCGGGCGCTTTCATTTTTCTTGGGAATGGACCGACCGCTGCGTGTCATAACCCGGCGTTTGATTTCAACGACGAAGCCTTGCCTTACGGCATTGGCTATTGGGTGGACCTGGTCGAGACGGTTCTGGCCGTTTGAAGCGACCGTGCTCGACTACGCGCAATCCACGACCCGGATAAGAGACTAATCATGAGCAGGATTCTGCACCGGACCATTCACGCAAACCTGCCCGTGGCTGTCGGCGGGCGGGGTATCGAGCTATTTGACGCCGACGGCAAGGCATACATCGACGGCTCCGGAGAGCCGCTGTGTCATGTATTGGACACGGTCATCCGGAGGTGCGCGCGTGCTGCACGCTCAACTCGACAAGCTTGCCTACGCTCATAGGGCATTATTCACCACGGAAGTCGCCGAGCAGATTGCGGATCGCCTGGTCGCCGACTCGCCGGATGGAATCGATTACGTCTATCTCGTCAGCGGGGGGCGGAAGCGATGGAGACCGCGCTGAAGATGGCGCGCCAGTATTTCGTCGAGAAGGGGGAAGCTCGTCGCCGGCATATCATCGCGCGCCATCAAAGTTACCATGGCAATACTCTGGGAGCTCTTGCCGCTGGTGGCAATGAATCACGCCGGGCCTAGTTCCGACCGTTCCTGATCGAAACCCGTCACGTTGCGCCATGCTATGCGTATCGCGGTCGCTTACCTGCCGAAAGCGAGCATTAGTATGGTCAGCGCGTGCCAGCAAACTTGAGGCAAATTCTTGAGCTCGGACCAGACGAAGTGATAGCATTCCTCGCGGAAACTGTCGTTGGGGCGACAGCGGGCGCGGTGCCGGATATTTCAAGAAGATACGCGAAGACTGTGATCGCCACCGCGTTCTCTTGATCTTGGATGAGGTCATGTGCGGCATTGGTCGCACTGGAACGCTACACGCATTCGAACAGGAAGGCAGTGTCCCGGATATCATGGCAATCGCGAAGGGACTGAGGGAGGTTATCAGCCGATCGACGCCGTGATGCTCGGACGCCACATCTATGACGCGTTTGCTTCTGGAACAGGATTTTTCCAGCATGGTCACACTTACTTGCTTACTTGGGATATCCAATGGCAGCATCGGCCGGTCTCGCAGTGCAGGACGTTATCCACGAACATCGCCTCCTTGGTACGTTATATGGATGGGGAACTGCTCAACCAGCGACTCCATGAGCGTTTCGAAATCATCAGCATGTTGGCGACATCCGCGGCCGAGGTCTTTTTCGCGGAATAGAGATCCCGGCCGGCAAACCCAGGCTGATTTCCAACTATTCAGCTCGCTGGAGGGCACTATCTGCAGAACCGCTATCTGCGACTCGATCCCGTCATCCTACGTGCGCAGTATGGCGGATACCGTTTCGATGGGGACCGCATCTCGATGATGTCGGAGTATCACATGTTCAGCAGAGGCTGTTCGATGAAGCGGCTGAGTTCGGCATCTGCTGTGGCTTGACGATCCGATCATCGATCGCCGGGGCTGCGTTGCAGCGACGACCTTTGCCGCGGATGCACCGCTTGCGATACCGCCTCTTCAAAGAGCGGCCCGATTGGGAGGTGTGCACACGGGGGGTCGAAGTCGACGCATTTGATGCGATGAGTGGCGCCGGGCACGGATCATAGCCGGCTGGAACATTGGGTGCAGTTCCGTAGCGTGACTCGGATCATCGTCGTACGCCGGCAGCTGGCACGGGCGGATATTCTCAACTTGCGAGTCGGAATGGAAGCCTGCGCATCGTCGTATTTCTGGGCGCGGGCACTGACCGACCGAGCTTAGCCATGAGGTTCGCCTGATACCGCCGGCCTACCCCAAATCCTACGTGAAGCGCGGCAAGCCGATGCAGAGGCGAGCTGCGAGGCAGTCACGCGGCCGACCATGCGCTTCGGCTCCAGATAAGCAATCATTTGCGACTCAGCTCCCGCAACAGATGTGGCTATTTGAGAACCGGTGAGCGCCGCATTGTTGAGGCAGGCGGAAAGCTACGGCCTTCAACACCAGTTCGAAGAATACTGTCGTCATGAATACGAGTCATAAACTGGTGACGAATATGCGCTTGTAACTCGGTGCGGTGCATCCCAAAAATAGACAGAGAAAGTCAATGCGTTCACGCGGATCGGCCTCTGCTGCAGTCTGTGCCGGTTGGATATTTCAGCCTGGAGGTGTGCGCCATGAGTACCCTAGAAAAATACTTGCCCTCACAGCGTGAGCAGGCGTTTCTGGGAAAAGTCGTCAACGGCAAATACGACCGGCAGATCATCACCGGCATAACCAAGTTCGCCAGAGAGGATGTGCCCCAAGATATGCGCGCCTTCTATTCACGAGAAGAACTTGATCAGATCCTCGAGTTGAAAGGCACCCCGAGAGATCTGGAAGCCAGGATGCCGATCAAGATCACGCGCCACTACTACGAGCAGGCGCAATACAGCCGGCCCATGCAGACGCTGGTGAAAGCCAGCCCCAGAGAGACATACAATCTCGACGGTGCAGAAGATCCGGGCAAGCAAATGACCTACAGCCCGCGCGAGGGGCTGATCCATAAGTATGAGCTTGGTCTACTCTACGTGGCATCCACCTGCTCCGCGCATTGTCGCTTCTGCTATCGCGAGGAACTGATCGGCCGCAAGCAGATCACCCGCGAGAACGGCACGGTAGCTCCAAAGGGCCTGGCGCAGTTGGGAGAGATTGTCGAATACATTCGCGGGCACAACATGGTGGTAGCCGCCAATGGCGGCCGACATCCCGAGACCGGCCGCGAAAAGCTACGCGAGGTCCTGATGTCGGGCGGCGATCCCATGGTTCTGGGAAACAAGAACATCGCTGCTTGGCTGGCCGGGCTTGCGGAAGCCGGCGTCGAGAATGTCCGCATTGGGACCAAGGAACTGGCATTTCATCCGCAACGCTTCGACCAGACCTTCTTTGCGATGCTCGACGCATTCCACCAAGCTTATCCGGAAATCAGCCTACGGATGATAGTGCACTTCAACCATCCCGACGAATTTCTGCGCAAGACGCCGGATGGCGGCTATATCGACAATCCTGACGGTGGGCTCGAATGGATCGCTGAAACGCGGGCTGCGGTAAACGAACTCGCCCGGCGCGACTGGATCACCATTCACAATCAGTCGCCGATTATTCGCGACATAAACGACGACGCGGACTCGTTGCGCATCATGCAGCGCGAGATGCTCCGCAACGGTATCGAAAACCACTACTTCTTCTGCGGCCGCGACATTATCGGCCACAAGGCGTTCAATGTCCCGATTGAACGGACATGGCAGGTCCTGAACGAGTCGCAGAAGGGCCTCTCCGGCGTAGAGGCGCATGCGCGGCTTTCAATCACCCATTACAAGGGCAAAACTGAAGTCGCCGCCGTCACAAACGGGCCCGTACCGGGCGTCCCTGGCGGTGAAAGGGGCGTCGTGATCTTCAAGCTGCTGCGTTCGGCCGCGGATGCGCGGGACCGATGCAAGGTGACCATCGTTGGTAGAAACCCGGACGCAATCTGGTTCAGCGGCTATGACGACCGTGTGATCTTCGATGAGGCCGGTCTCTACTCGATGTACGGGATTAAGCCCGCATTTCTCCAGGCGGCGGAGTAGCCGCGGTCAGGGACGTTCGGCGTTTTCGAACAAAACGGGGAGTCGATTGTGACCAATACCGTCACCGAAGACTGCATTAAGTGCAAATACAGGTGGTCTCTCATCTGATGGTGTAGCTCGGCGGTGACGAAGCCGCTCGCGAGCGCGCCCTTTCTTTTGGCGTGCCCGGGCGCTAACCTCAATAAAATGCTCATACCCTTCTGCGCCCGCCTTGCGATTTGCATCTCCAAATCGCGCAAATGTTTCACATGGTAGACATGGCTGGGACCGGGATTTGTTGCCTTATAGCCTGTAGCTCCATCGAGCGCACCTTGTGAGCGATCAGACTGGGCCGCGCCCACAGAGAGCCTTCTCCTCCGTCAGCATATGCCACAGAGCACCGTCAGTTCGCGCCACGGCGACGGCGGTCGCCGATGACCACGTTTGGTCCTGACGCGGACGAATATAGCGGCGATCTGGAAGCTCACCTTGATCGTCGCGCTGCAGACGAAGAAGGCGTGTAGCGGACCAGGCGCTTTCGCGGCTGCCCAGGCGCCTCCACGAGCATGGCGCGGGCGCGCCCGACTTTGCTGATGCGGCCATGATGGGCAGCGCCGAGGCCTGACTGTCGCACACACGGATTGAGTCCGAAATAGCTGACCAGCTTCCGCCCGCGGCCGCCAAACAGGTCGGCATTCGGGCACTCGGGATCGGGCGCGCATGAAGGATCGCATGCACCTCGTTCTGATCCGGCTGCGATGCCGCACGATTTGACAGCGGCGCGCTGCCAGCCTGCGCATCCGCTCAGTGCGGCATCCGGCGTGCATATCTCCGGCAGATAGCCCGCCGCGTACAGGCTGGCGAGCATACCGGGGTCCACGTTATCGGTCTTTACATGAGCATGGGTGATCGCCTTTGACTGGAGAGATTGGCAATCACCACCTACCCGCTTCAAGAACGCGACAGTACCCGAGACACCGCCATGCAGTCCCCGTCGCCTCAATCCCTATCTCGTCCGTCGTCAGAAGCCTCGTGCCAAAACCCCTCTCGCGTTGTCCGGCTCATGCGGCCGGCAAGGCGAAGCCTGCCTTTCTCCCAGAAAACCACCTCTTCGAAGGTTCGGTAGATATCGATCCCAGTCACCCGTCGCATTCGCGCCTCCTGTCAGAGGTTTGAAGACGGGAGCGGCGGGCGAGACGACAACTACGGATTTCGCGCTCACGGCGCAATCGGGCGAGTCGCAGAGGCGGCCAGCTACTAACACGAGCGCGCAGCTCACCTGCTTCATTTCTTCACCTCCTAGACTAGTACGGCCGATTGGCGACCATCTCCTCGTCCCGACCTACCTTCGCTCTGGCCGCCGCGCGCAGTGACCTAGGCTGGGCCGCAGGCCCGATCGCGCCGCGGCTTGTCCTTGACGGTCACGGCCACGGCGGCAGGCTTGCTCGGGTCGGCAGGGAGCTCTGCGAGGTGCTGACAATGGATTCCGAGGCGGAGTTCGCCATAAGCAGGCGCGGGCGGGCGCGCGGCAGACTTGTATTCGGTCGATCTCAGCGGATCTGAACCATGATGCAGCATGGGCTCGCGAGGCGAAGCTCCGGGGCGGCGGGCCCATTCTACGTCCGCGGTCTGACGACCATGTAGCTTCGGGTTGTCGCCACTTCGGATCATCATCGGCAGACCCTGCTGCGGGCCAGCCAATTGGGAATGCGTTGCTCTCCTCTTCCCACAGGGGGCCCATCACGCCGAACGCAAGCTGACGCCCTGTGGCGCCTCGCCCGTGGTGACGAGGCGCCACAGGTTGCGCGCCAGCGCCACGATCATCGTCTTGCGCGTGGCTTTGCGGCCGTCGGCCGTGCGCCCCTGGAACGATTGGACGAGGGCACTGTTCTTCTGGAAGAGGAGAAAGCGCCAGGCCAATTGGATCATGCCATGCCGCACGCGGGCACTGCCGGCGCGTGCCAGCACCTTCTCGCGCCGGCGTTTGCCGCTCTCGTCGGGCGAACCCGTGAGCCCGGCATAGCGCGCCACCGCGCGGCGATCGCGCAATCCGCGCGACAGGATCTCGTGGACCAGCATGTCCGCTCTCTCAACACCGACGCCGATGACCCGTGCGATGAGGCGCACCATCGCATGCGGGCCTTCGGGTGCAGCCTGAGCCGCGGCGAGCCTACGCAGGCGGTCGCCCTCGATGGTGCGGATTTGCGCACGCACGAGGTCGAGCCGCTCAAGCAAGCGGTGCAACTCGGCGCGGGTGTTGTGCGGCAGCGCCGTCCCCTCTGCCGTGCGGATGTTCTCCAGCCTGTCCGCCGCATTACGCAGGCTTAAGCGGAAGCTGCGAATGCCGAAGCGGGCAAGAATCGCCTTGATGCGATTGATGAGCCGCGTCTGCTCGCGGACCAGGCTCTCCCGCTCGCGGCTCGGCCATCGCGCGTCCTCCTCTTCGATGGTCGGGATTGCCGCCATACTGCAATGGCGCTTCTCGCCGCGCAGCCAACCCAGAAAGGCACGCATCAAAAGCTCGGTGTCGAGACGATCGGTCTTGGGGCGCCGATGCTCACGCGACACCGCAACGCTGGCGGGGTGGATGGCATAGGCCTCGATGTCGCGCGCCCACAGCCAACGCGCCAGCCAAAAGCCGTCGCCGGCCGCCTCATAGGCGACGGCGATCCGCTTGATCCTGTGCCCGGCCTGGCCGGCTTCGTCGCGCCGGCGCCGCAGCAGCTTCAACAGTGATGGTGTGTCGGCATCGATCTTCTTGAGCGGCTGGCGCTCGAGGCCCGGTACGAGCGCGGCAATCAGCCATTTCGCCTTGCTCATTTGATGACGGCGATGACCGTGTTATCCTGTTCAAGAGCGGTAAGGGACCGGCTCGCCTCAAAAGATTGCGACATGGGGCGCCTCCTCCTTCTGAAGAGTTGGTTGTAACAGCGCCGAAAAATGCAACACCGTCGCCGCTCGCCCCATAGCATCTACACCACACCGCTTATTGTAATCGCGGGTGGTGCCTCTCGCATTCCGGGCGGCAGTTCCCCAGCGTGACAATGTCGACAATCAGTCAGCGCCGCAGCGCGAGGAAGGAGAACTGCCATCACGAAGTATGCAGCCCTCGATGTCTCGATGGGACAGAGCGCTATCTGGGTGGTCGATGAGAACGGCAAGAAGATCGCGGAAGAAAGGTTCCGACCGATCCGCAGGCTACGCCCACTGGCTGGCCGGGAAGGCTGGGAGCTTGCAAGGATCGGCATGGAAACCGGCCCGCTGGCAATGAGCTAACGAACCGCGGATTGCCGATCGTGTGCCTCGACGCGCGCCACGCAAGCGCCGCCCTTTCCATGATACCGAACAAGATGGACATCGCCATTGATGCGGCTGGCCTGGCGCAAATCGTGCGGACGGAAGTCCGCATCAGGAGTCAGGGCGCCTACGTCGTGGGGGCGCTACTGTCGGCACGCGACATGTTGGTTGGTATCCGTTGGAAGATCGAGAACGAGATCCGCGGCCTTCTCAAGACGTTCGGCGTCATGTTCGGGAAGAAGGTCGGTGGCTTTGCCCGCTGCGCCGAAGCAATGATCGAGGCGCGCGGTTCCTTCATCGAGCGGATCAGGCTTGTCGACACGCGCGTCCGTGCCGTCGCCAAGCAGAACGCCATGGCTCGCCTGTTCATGACAGCTCCTGGCGTGGGCGTCGTGATTGCGCTCACAGTCGCCTCGACCTGTGATGACGATGCTTTCCCGCTACCGCTCCTCCAGCTACGAACGATCGAGCAGTGTAATCGACCCCACTCCGCAGCGTCCACCACTGCACTTGGTTTGCGAAGCATTGATCAATATTGATAATGCGAATCTACTCGTGGCTATTCGTCATGCTGGCGCGCCGCGCGGTCGACATAAGCCAGCGCGTAAAAGCGTTTACCTGCGGGTTAACGTCGCCTGCCGCGCTGACTGCAAAATAGCTGTTGTGCGTCTTCAGGGGTGTGTCGCTTAGCGGGATCAAAACGCCACACTCGAGCTCCATTTCGATCAGATATCTGGGTATAAGGGCGGCGCCGATTGAACACACGGCAGCCGAGATGATCATAGAAAATTGATCGAAATGTGGGCCGCTCATCAGGCGCTTATCAGTGTTTCCTTTTATGGCGAACCAGTCAATCCACGCGCTTTCGCGAGTAACGAGATGCAGAAGTGGAGCCTCCGCGAGGCGATCAGGCTCGCTCGCCGAGTACGTATCGCGGAATTTGGGGGATGCAACTGGCAGCATTTCCTCATCGAACAACTTGTTCAAACGTGCGTCCGGCCAGTTGGCCTGTCCGAAATGGATCGCGAGATCGAAGCGCTCTCGTGTGAGGTCAAACGGTACGATCCGGGTCTCCAGCCTGATTTCGACGCTGGGATGGTCGTTCAGAAAAGTCCCCAACCTCGGGATCAGCCACCGACTGGCAAATGTTGGCAGGATGCCAATACGCAACGTGGAATGTCGCTCGCCAGCGGCAATCGCCCGCGCTACGGATTGCTTCAGGTTCTCAAGATCGACTGCCAGATCAGCCGCAAACCGCCTGCCAGCCTCGGTCAGTGTGACGCGTCGTCCCACCCGCCGGAACATTGTCACGCCGATCGTCTCCTCAAGTTCCTTGACTTGTCTGCTGACGGCGCTTTGCGTGAGATGAAGTTCCTCCGCCGCCTGCGTAAAGCTTTCGTGCCGCGCAGCGCACTCAAAGCTGCGCAAGAGGGCATAAGACGGCAGATTGCGGTGACCTACGGACTGCAAAGGCACAACACCTTCTATGAGCGGAACTCACAGTCCAGCGCGAATTGGGCCTGCGAGGATATGACGACGCCGGCACGACCGCCCTTTTGAGATGCGCAGAGTTCGAGGACTTCCCCCGGGGTAAAACCATCTCAACTTAGCGCCGGAATCCGGTTGAGAGGACGATTTACGATTGCGTTTTTCCGACGCCAGCGACCTCGCCGGTCACGTCGACCATCCGGTCGAGTACACTGATCGATGGTGCGGCTATCTCGGTAATCACGTCAAAGGGCCCGCTCACGGAATGCGCCTGAACGACCCCTCCCAAGTGCCTTCGCTCGAGATTGATCATGATGTGGGACGAGGTAAGCGCGCCGTGATCGGGATCCGACCCTCGCCAAGCAATTCGCCATCCTCGCCGCCTGATCCGCAGCATACGAATCCTCCCATGCGCCCCGATTCAGCTCCTTGCAGCAAACCCAGCTCTCTCAAGCTCTTAGTTGCACAAATCTTCGGCGACGATCACCTCATACCTGGCGGCACCTGCGCTGGTGCGGGGAGGTGAGGGCTGCCGATTGTTCCTATTCTCTAACTGTCGGAAATGGTGTTATCGACAAACTAATTAAGTCGATGGCACGCTGAAGTATCGCCTCGGTCCGGGCACGGTTGGGTGAAGCGGCGATTACATGTCCGATGCGGTCTCGGTAGTCGCCCCTCCTGACGATCGGCGTCTTAGGTTTAATGTACAATTTGACCTCGGCGACACCTGGTACAGCGGCCGCGCGACTGTGGCCATCGATCCAATCGAGGATGCCATCGCGATCAGCATTTAGGCACTGCGCGGCCGCAATGTGCGAATGACTTCTGCGCAAGTCCCATTCGTTGCCGACGACAAGCTTGATGTGCTCGGCAATGAGATCGACACCGCAGGCCGCCTGAACCAGCCGGGGACTGGTCCCACCCGCAACACGCGGATTGACTTCGATGACGACTGGACCAAGCTTCGTCCATCGGAGATCAACGTTCGTAGGCCCCCAGCCAAGACCGAGAGCTGGCAAACAGCTCCGCGAAATATCGGCGATGCGCTCACGCTCATCATCAGTTAGCGGGGCCGGGCAGGTAAAACGACGGAAGACAAAATACGGTGCGCTGTCGAAGTCGGCGGTGTCAATCCCAACCACCTCATTTCCCATTATATGAGCGCTAAAAAAGGGGCCTTGTGCGAATTCTTCGACCAGTATCCTCGGCGAAGACCGCCATATGTGCTGCCCGCCCAACAGATAAGTCGTATGCTCGGCCAACTCGTCGGTGTTCCGGCACAATCGGACTCCGCTGCTGCCGCTGCCTACGGCTGGCTTAACAATCACCGGTAGCCCAACCTCCGCGGCAGCGCTTTCTATCTCCTTCGCATTCGCCGCTAAGCGATAAGCAGGTATCGGAACGCCGGCCTCCGCGAGGAGCTGACGTTGAGTGAATTTGTCGCAGCATCGTTCAATCGATGCGGGGTTTGGTCCCGGTAGATCGAAATGCCGGCAGAGCTTGCCGCCTGTCGCATAGATCGACTCGTCGGCGCCCGAAAAGCCAGTAATGCCAGCAATGTCATAGGTCGCACGCAGCTGGGAACATTCGTGGATCAGCACATCAAGATTGTCGGTGTCGACCCGGATTGCCTCAGTGGCTTCCGCCGCAAGATAGTCGTACTGAGTTGGATCAGCCGACAGGGTAATTGGATGAAGCCCGAGACGCTGGGCCGCTTTCACGTATAGCAGACCAATACTCCTATGGCCTTCAAGCAGTATGAGCGCTCTTCTTGTCATTCGCACCGACCTCCGTTGCGCACACTATGCGGCAACGCGAACGTAACAGGCATCAGCTTTTCAGCCTTGCCTGCCTCAGGCTTTGTGGTGAAGCTATCACTGGAAGGCTATCTGCGGTCGCAAAGCCTCTGTAAATTTAGTTGAAGGATCTGTTGCAACGTCGCCGGGCCGCCTTGTAACCCCGGTTTCTTCCTGCTCTCGGTCGCGATAGCCGTTGCGCTGGACCGTGCGCAGCGGGTTCTTCTCGCCATAGCCGGCGCCGGCTGCAGCGCCCACCTCCATCTCCATCAGCCGTTCGCCGGCAAAGCCGATCATCTCGCGCAGGATATCAGCGTCAGGGGTCTTCTCTACGAGCGTGAGCAGGTTCATCATGTCGTTGGTCATCGGTGTTTCCTTCGAATCAGGTTGGTGTTGTCAAGGTAATCCTTCAGTCGTTCCGTCTCCTTGTTCAGCCGTGGCGCCCATTTGTTCCTGCTTTGGCTCCAGGGTTCATTGGGCGCCGCGCACTGACGGTCAAGGGTGGGCCCCTCTGGCCCATCGCGAAGCGACTTGCCCTTGATGGTCACGAGCACGGCGGCAGCGTTACATTGAGCCGGCAGGTGCTGTTCGTAGGGGTCTACAACTTGCAAACCGAGGGGAGCTCGCCATCATTCGCCGTAGACGCGCCCAAGCTTGTATGCGGTTGATCCTTGCGGATCGAAAACCATGATGCAGCCATACGCATCGGCGGTGAAGCTCAGGGCGGTGGGCCCATTCTACAGCGCGGCGTCGGAATATTATAACAGCCAGCGCTTCCACGACAAATGCTATCGGCGCCCGCATTTCGACGCCGGCCAATTCGTCGTGTCCTTCGATGACGAAGGCGCGAGCAAGGGCTATTGCCTCAACAAGGTCGGCTGCAAGGGACGGCGGGCTCTCCTTCCCGATCCAGACCGGCCATCCCTGCATCGGCTGCTACGGCGAATGATGCCTTGAGAGGCCAAATGATGGCGCAGTATACAATCTCGAACATAGTAACGTCCGTCAATGACTGTTGCGGAAACATTTAACGACAATATGAAAAAATTTACAAATGTTTTCTTTAAATATTCTCCTCACTATGCAAAATAGAGCGGCATGAAAGTCGAGAGATAGAACATGAATGACGAGATGAGTAGTACAGTTTCCTTACCTGAGCTCGAAGCATACTTCAGCGAAGATTACTTCCATTTTGGTGATGTGATCAATCCATCGGAGACAAGTGACCGACAAGCAGGAGTAGTTTGTGATCTTCTTCATCTTAGGCAAGGCGACTCAGTTCTTGAACTTGGATGCGGTTATGGGCGGATTACTAACCGGTTGGCTGAAAAAGGAGCTCGGGTAGCCGGACTCGATATCTCGCCGATCTTGTTAAAAAAAGCCGAAGCGGATGCGGCTAAACGCGGAGTAAATGTTGAGTATGTTCTGGGCGACATGCGCTCACTTCCCTGGCGAGATCGATTTGACGCGGCTTTTCTGTGTTTCACGACGTTTGGCTATTTCGACGACGCGGACAATGAGAGAGTTCTTCGTGAAGCCGCTTCTTCACTTCGAAAGGGCGGGCGTCTTTTAATCGATCACGCCAATCGCTTCGCTTTCCTGCGCCACTCGTCGCCTATCTACGTGGTGCAGCGTAACGACGATCTGAGAATCGATATAATGAGCAACGATGTGCTAAGCGATCGTCGGATCGTCGAAAGGATTATCGTCCGCGATGGATGCGTTAGACGAACGCACATTTCTTTCAGACAGTATGGGTTTTCTGAATTTGTTCGCATGTTGCGAAGCGCCGGGTTCGAGACTGTTGAGGCTTATGGGCAGGAAGGTGGAACGTTTACATCCGATAGCTCGAGCCTCGTGGTCGTCGCGTACAAATAATATCAACGGCCCGGTCCTATAGGCTTTTAGACTCTGCGTGGTGTAATCCCTCGTTAGACGCCGTCTTTTGAAAGATTTCGGCCAGATTCGCAGGCTTTTCGAAATTTTCCCCGTTGGCACAATGTTACGTTTCGAGGGAGGCAAAGCCGAATGGGTTGCCTCGTGCAATCCTAACCGATAAATATAGGATAGTGGTCCATGCCTGCATTCCCTAAAGAAGAGTATCGCGCACGCACTGCCCGGCTGCGCCAGCAGATGGCTGAGCGTGGCATTGACGCACTGCTTGTCTTGAATGAAGGCAATATGAACTACCTCACAGGCTACGAGGGCTTTTCAGACTACGTGCCACAACTCACTCTTGTGTGCCAGGAGGAGGAGGACCCCTGGCTTATATTGCGCGAGATGGACGTTGTGTGTGCAGAGGCCAGTTCGTACCTGCCGCAATCACGCATCCTCAGTTATCCGGAGAAGTACGTCGCTTCGCGCCAGCTCACAGCATGGCAGCCTATCGCCGACATTGTGCTCAAGCACAGCAAGTCGAGCCGTGTTGGGGTCGAATTGTCAGGAAAGATGCTTGGTGTGAAGGGCCATGCCGCCTTGAGCAAGGGTTTGGGCATGACCGATTTCCTCGATGCCGACGGGATTGTTTCCGGGCTGAAAGCGATAAAATCGCCTGCTGAGCTCACCTACATGGAGCAGGCGGGAAAAATCGTGGATAGGGCTATGGAAGTCGGCAGGCTCGCAATCGCTGTCGGAGCCCGAGAATGCGACGTGGGCGCTGCCGTCAACCATGCTCTACATACCGGCATGCCTGAATTCGGGGGGTGGACTTCCCGCAGTCCCATCTCGATGAACGTGGGCTCGCCAGCGAACGCCGTGCATCTCACGTGGACGGACGAGCGCTACAAGATGGGCTGTCAGACCAATTTCGAGATCGGCGCCTTCCGTCGCCGATACGCGTGCGCACTTGCGCGAACGGTATTTTTGGGAGAACCGTCCGCCAGGTCGCGGCATGTGCACCAGGCTTGCGTTGATGGTTTCGTCGCTGCCTTCGACGCCATACGGGCCGGAGTGACGAGCAACGATGTGGAGCGAGCCTTCCGGCGCGAATTCGGACCTCGGGGTGTGCGGAAAGAATCCAGAATTGGGTATTCGATAGGCGTCGACTGGACGGACGGCGGTCCGAGCATTCAGGAGGGAGATGAGACGGTGTTACAGGCGAACATGACCTTTCATCTCATCATTGGTGTGTTTGAAAAGACGGACGGTTATATCTTCAGTGAGACCATCCGTGTGACCGATAATGGTGCGAAGTCCTTCAGCAATATGTCGCGCGACCTGCTGGTAAATCATTGACGTCTTGCGAAGCCGGCGTAGCGCGATGCGCTGCGCCGGCATGCAGCCCCGCCATTCCCCACCAAGCTCGCGGCCCTGGGTCAACAAGAGCATCGCGGTCCAGCGAACCTAGAGTATCCCGATCGAGAAGATGGGCGCCCTCATGGCGCGCCGCAGCGTTCAGACACTCGTGGGAGAGTTCGTGGAGGCGCGGGGCAGCTTTCGTACGCTGGACGTCCCGCGATCCGTGGGCACGCCTTCATGAGATCACTGGCAATCCCGGCGAAACGCTGCCGGCAGATCGTTTCATCTTTGCCGTGCTCCTTGGCTGCCGAACTTATGTAGTCGGCGACTGGACGTTGCCACCCGCCAGGATCTCTCTTCTTCGCACCGGGGCCCGGTGATGCGAGGTTCGAGGGCACCAATCTCCACGCCTGGGTCGATGGCGGCAGCCGATATCGTCACTATGGTTTTCCCGACATTGAATCCTACGGCTTCAAGATCGCTCTCGATGTGCGCCCGGGATGTTCGCGCTTGCCTCGTACAGCGTCTCCCAGACCTCGCGCGGCGACCGCTCACCGTATCCCGAGTTGCCAATTTGAGGCAAGCCACAATGACGATCTGCTGATCGACGACATCCAGCTTGGGTAAATACCTGATGGCGGGTGGTGGCAGTGGCCACAGCTCAAGCATGGCCCGGCTGTCAGACAACATGTCAGCGATCTTGTTCTGGTGCGGCGGCGCGATCCGGCGCCGGCCGTCACCGTTCTCACTCCGGACGCTCTTCGCCTGCAACACGAGCCGCAGGCCGACTGCGCCCGCTACGACAGCCTCAGGACGGCAAGCTGATGGAACGTACGCAGGTTCTGGAACTAATGGGGACGCTGAAGCTCTACGGATGCGGGGCGCCTATGACGAGGTTATGGCGACAGACATCAAGCGCCAGCACGAGCCGCCGAGGATCGTCGGCGATCTGCTGTCGGCCGAGATCACGAGAAGCAAGCCCGCTCCATCAAATACCAGCTCACCGTCGCCAAACTGCCGATCGCCAAGGACATCGATGAGTTCGACTTCGACGGCACGCCGGTCAATGAGGTGCTGGTCCGGGACCTTGCCAACGGCACCTTCGTCGCCGACCAGCGCAACGCCGTGCTCATCGGCGGCACCGGAACCGGCAAGTCGCATCTGGCAATCGCCATTGCCCGCGCCCTGATCCGCAACGGTCACATGGTCGCTTCTTCAACGTCGTCGATCTCGTCAACCGGCTCGAGACCGAGCACTGCGGCGGCAAGCAGGGCCGTATCGCCGATTACCTCACCCGGCTCGACTTCGTCGTGCTCGATGAACTCGGCTATCTTCCGTTCGCGCAAGCCGGCGGGCAATTGCTCTTCCACCTGATCAGCAGGCTCTATGAACGGACCTCGATCATCGTCACCACCAACCTGGCGTTCCGCGAATGGCCCGCCGTCTTCGGCGATGCCAAGATGACGACAGCGCTGCTCGACCGTCTCACCCATCATTGCGAGATCATCGAGACCGGAAACGAATCCTGGCGCTTCACGAACCGCGCCTGATCACCTGCCAAGCGCGATCCGCGCTCGCCCGGGCTGCGCAACCCTGACCAGCTCCGCCCGGGCGAACACTGACCGCCGCGCATTACATAAGGGGGGTCAAAATTGGACTCCACTGTGGAGGGTCAGTTTTGGAAGCCGTTTGACAGTCCAGATCCCCGGCAGGTAGCCGGCTGCGTACAAGCTGGCCAGCGTGCCGGCGTCGATCTTGTCGGTCTTCACGTGAGCGTGCGCGATCGCTTTGACCTGCAGCGGATTGGCGATCACCACCCGCTTCACGAATAGCGCCAGCACCCGCGACACCGCCATGCAGTTGCCAGTGGCCTCGATGACCACATCATCGGTGGCCAGAAGAGTTCTGCCGAAGCCTTCCAGCGCCGTTCGCGTCATGTCGACCCGGCCCACATGCCGCAGCCGACTGTCTTCCCAAATCACCACCTCGCCAAAGGTGCAATGGGTGTCAATTCCGATTACACGTCGCATTCCTCTGTCTCCTCTCGATCAGTCAGAGGGGAGCGGCGGGCGACATGACAACTACGGATTCGCGCTCACGGCGCAACCGGGCGAGTCGCAGAGGTCGCCAGCTACTAACACGAGCTCGCAGCTCATCGTGTGCATCGGCCTGCCGCACCTTCGTGCTCCCGGTGCCTTTGTCCCGGATGGTCGCACCATACGCCGCGCATCAGGAAAAGCGTAGCCGGACATCGGCACCAAGAATCTCATACCGGTTACGAACGCCATCGAGGCGCTGAACTCAAAGCTGCGGCGGGCCGTGCGAACGCGCGGTCACTTTCCCAATGACGACGTCGCGAGGCGTCCCCCTATCCCGATCAATCCCCTTCCATTCAGCCTCTCTTCATCCCGCTCTAGAGCCAAAGAGCCAAAGAGCCAATGAGCTCGTTGTTGAGATTTGGACCTGATCTGCAGATCACCATACCGGCCAGCGGCTCCTGGAAATGCCGCACATGAAGGCCTGACAGAAGACCGCACTCGATCACACGTCGAAAAGGGCCAGAAGCCTCTTGCATACGGGCGGCAACCACAGAAGGCTATACACGAAGCTCAGAAAGATCCATCTGAAGTCTGTCGCCGCGGCGAGGGCGTAGGTCAGCTCGGCAACGGCCTATCGGATCGACGAGGATCCAAGACTGCCCTCGCAGGAGAAGGAGCCGTGCGGCCGCCGGCGCCCCGATCCGCTTGCTAGCCTTTTCGAGCTGAAGTCGTGCCACTTCTGCTGAGAGCCCCCGGTATCCGGCCCGTGGCCATTTTCGAGGAGATGATGCGCCGCCATCCCGAACTGGGGAGGGCGTGCGGCACACGCTGGAGCGGCGCATTTGTACCTGGCGCCGAGCGCCAGGCCTGCCGCATCATGGTCGAGCTTCTCGCCATTGAATACGAGCGTGGCTGCGAGAGTGAACTGGCCGAGGAACAGTCCGCTTGTGTCGGCAATCGCCGACTCCCGGACATCGCGGCCCTGCCCGCCCGCTTCGCGCGCCGATATTGTTGATTTAGTCGTTGCCGGGACGCAAGGATGGCTCTTGGTCGGATCAATCCGGCCAGATTTGCCGCAGTTTTCGGGTCTAGTGTTTGGTTTAGCGGCGGCTATCTCTCCTTTAGGCCATGGTAGCGATCATCAGCCCGGCCGGTGGCCGGAGCCTTGCCAATCTTCTGAGATTCTGGGCGGTAGCGGCGAGGAGGAACTCGTCGCGCGCGCCTGAGGGACCGCGCAGTCGCAGACGCCCAAGCCGCAAAATGCGTTTGAGATGCGCGAACAGCATCTCGACCTTCTTCCGCCGATGGCGGGACCGCTCATATTCCGGCGTCTCGGCAATTGCTCTGGCGACATCGCGGGCATCCTCGTTCAGATCTCGGGGGATGTTACGAAAGGTCATATTCGGACAGCACTGCGGCTTCAGCTCGCAGACTTTGCAGTCGTGCTGGCTGGCGCGGTAAAGCCGCGTGCCCGCACTGGCGATGCCTGTGCGCGGCGTCTTGTAGCTGCGCCGGAACTGCACCAGCCGTTTGCCCCCCGGGCAGGTGTAGTCGTTCGCGTCCGGATCGAACATGAAGTCGGCGCGCGAGAAGGTGCCATCCGTCTGGTTGGACTTATCGAACACCGGGATATGCGGCGCGATCTCCCGTTCCTTGACCAACCAGGCGAGGTTCGCTGCCGATCCGTAGGCGCTGTCGGCGGCCAGGTACTCTGGCTTCAGGGCGAAGCGGTCCTCGGTCCTGTCAATCATGGTGCGCGCCGCTCCCACTTCAGCCTGCCGGATCGCGCGCGTGGCTTCGACGTCCAGGATGACGCCATGGTCGGTGTCGATCAGATAATTGGTGGCGTAAGCGAAGAACGCATGAGCCTTGTGCGCTCCGGTCCACTGCGCCGCCGGATCGGAGGGTGAAATGAACTTCGGCGTAACCTCACTGGCCGCCCCGAAAGCGGCGTCATCCAGGGTTGCGAGATACTCTCGCACCGCTCGACCAGCCCCGGCACCAAAATCGGCGGCGCGCCACTCGTGGCCCGGAACGGAGCGTTGTTTGTTGGCATCGGCAGCGATGAGGCTGGCGTCCACCGCAAACCCTTCGCCGCCCACCAGGCCTTCGCTCAGGCAGCGTTCCACGACTGTCTCGAAGAGGTGTCGCAGGATGTCGCTCTGCCGGAACCGGCCATGGCGGCTGCGCGAGAAGGTGGAATGGTCAAGAACCTTGCCGTCCAATCCCAAACGGCAAAACCATCGATAAGCAAGGTTGAGGTGAACCTCCTCGCAGAGCCGTCGCTCGGATCGAATGCCCATGCAGTATCCAACGAGCAGCATCCGCATCATCAACTCGGGAGCGATCGAGGGACGGCCGATGGTGCTGTAGAACGGCTTCAGCTCCGAGCGGACGCTCTCCAGATCGAGGAACTGGTCGATCCTTCGAAGGAGGTGGTCATCAGGGACATGATCATCGAGACAGAAATCGTAGAACAACTGCGCCGGTGCCACCTGCGATTCCATCATCGTCCCATTCCCTCCGGAAGCAACAGGTGGATGGAATCACGACACCGCAAGCCGATCAACGCCGACTAAATCAACACAATCCGCCAGATCCCGCTCGCCGGCCCAACGTGGTCGTCTGCCTGGCCCCGCTTCAAACGTCGGTTTAGAGGCGACACTCAGGTTGTGCGCGGCGGTGACGGACTGAGCCAATGGAGCGCTGGCGTGACGGCGGTGCGCGTGGAAGTCTATGCCACCTTCCGGTTCCGTTTTTGTCTAAGGCCACAGTCAACGAGAGGGCGCGCGTGTGTCCGGACTGACGCGAGACGGTTCTGAAGACGTGCCAGTTTGAGCTGCCGCCGGGCTACACCTGCGCGAAGCCGGTAGCAAAGCCGAAGCAGGGTGCTCTGCTGCCGGTGGTCGATGCGCTCTGCAGGCGGATGGGACGGGTCCATGGAGCGGCACTTGTCGAAGCAGCTGGCCGGTATGGTGATCTGCGGATCGGGTCCAATTCTCACGTGCGTGCTTGGAAGGACCGAGGGAACAGCTGGTTTTCCCGATCCGGATCGGCTCGATCATGCCTTCTCCTCCAACCTCTTCGCTGCTATTTCCAGCGCGTGCCAGAGCGAAGCGGCAAACGACCGCGCGCCGAGCACGGCGACATGGGCTTCACTGCGGCGGATGACGAAACAGGTCATATGCTCAAGGACTGTACGTGTCGCGCGGCCCGGACCAAAGCCCGAAAGATCGATGTTGATCAGCTTCGCCAGCAATGCCTCGATAGGATCCGTGCCGGCCACGGACATAATCTCGACAGCCACCCACCCGCCAGTCTGCTCGGTCACCGAGCAACCGCGGGCGGCCTCTTTCAGATCCGCGGCAAAGTCCTCCTCGGCGCGGCCTTCGGCCTCAATCATCCACTGATCCGGTCCGGTCCAGAAAACTGCCACCTTTTGACCTGCTACCCAGCCTCCCGGCCCCGGCAAATTCAAACCGAACGGCTTGGGCTCAACGGTTTCCCTGCGCAGTGCTAGAGAGGCAAGCGCCAGATCCACGTTCTCACGAATCTCCAATGCTGCAAACGATGCGGAACGAGGCTTTTCGGCGCCGAGCGCCTTGAGCGGTCTCAGGTTAGCCACGCAGACGTACTCCTTCAGCATCGACGAAATGCGCCGATACGACACGCAGGCGTGCGCTTTCTCCTTCGACCGGGTTCGAAGCCACGATCACCTCGCCCAGCCGTCCATAGCCGTTCTCGAGGAAAGCGAGCCCGATCATGGACCCGACATGGGGCGAATAGCAGGCCGATGTGATCCAGCCCTGATCGCTATCGAGGTCAAATGCTGCCCCCTCGGCGAAGAGATGTGACCCAACAACGATCTTGGCCCCAGGCTCGACAGGCTGGAGACCCACCAGCCGGCGCGTATCCCCCGCCAGCCCCTCGCGCCGAGACATGATCGCGCCAATTGAGTCTTTCGTCTGCGACACCATTTTGGCGAGCCCGAGCATTTCGGCGGTGGTTTGGCCGTTAAGCTGGGCTCCACCGACGTGGCCTTTTTCCATTCCTAGGACAGATAGCGCTTCTACTCCGAAAGGCGTCACTCCTAGATCAACACCCATCTCCATCAGCTGTTTCATCAGCGCGTGCCCGTAGCGGGTGGGAACCGCGATCTCGTAGCCAAGTTCTCCCACGAAGGAGACGCGGAAGAGCCGCGCCTGCCGACCGCCGCAAACCGTTAGCTCCGCACAGGCCATAAACGGAAACGCCTCGTTCGACAGGTCGAACCCGTCGACGATTCGGGCGAGCAGCGCACGCGAACTCGGCCCCGCAACAGCGATCTGCGCCCAGGCCTCGGTCGTGGAGACGAGCTGTACGTCGAAGTCGGGCCAGAGGCATTGCCGGGCGAAATCCATATTGCGGTAGACCAGCACCGCATTGGCCGTCGTTGTAGTGACCACATAGTGGTCCTCGGCTAGCCGCGCGCACGTACCATCGTCATAGGCAAAGCCGTCCTCGCGCAGCATCAGCCCATAGCGAACGCGGCCGACCTTCAGCGTGGACATTATGTTGCTGTATAGACGGTCAAGAAACTTCCCCGCATCGCTGCCCTGCACGTCGATCTTTCCGAGCGTCGAGACGTCACATAGGCCCACTGAGCTACGCACGGCTCTGACTTCGCGATCTACGCTCATGCGCCATTGCGTTTCCCCCTCACGGCGAAAATAATCGGCTCGCCGCCATGGGCTGGACTCATCAAATACCGCACCATGGGCTTCGGCCCAGTGGTGGGTCGGCGTCAAACGGGGTGGGCGGAAGTGCGGCCCTATTTCGCCACCCCCCAGGACCGCCAGTGCCACGGGAGTATAGGGCGGGCGAAAGACCGTAGTCCCGGTTTCCGGGATTGTTTTCCCAGTGAGCTCCGCCATCACGGCGAGCCCGATCATATTGGCGGTCTTGCCCTGATCCGTCGCCATGCCCAAGGTAGTGTAGCGTTTCAGATGCTCTACCGGCCGCATGTTCTCAACATGCGCGAGCTTGATGTCCTTTACCGTCACGTCGTTCTGGAAATCGACCCATGAGCGTTTCGTGCCCGGCACGTGAAACACGGGCGCAATGGTATATGCCTCCTCCTCCGGGCACGGCAAACTAGGCGATCTTGCTGTTATCCCGATGTCCTCCAATGCACATTTCGCCGTTTCCGCACCCGAACGCAGCGCTGCCGCGGTCGAAAAGCGCCCCGCAGCAGCGCCCGCCACAAGCAAGCCAGAAGGCCCGTTCTCGCCAGGCAGGAACGCCAGCAGCTGCTCATTCCAGGTCGGCTTACCCCGATGGTGCGAAGCCAGATGCACGTTCGGGTTCCAGCCGCCAGCGACCCCAAGGGCGCCGCAATGGATCCATTCGGACCTGCCGTTTGCCTGAACCTCAATCGACGTCAAGCCAAGTCGGCCGCGCGATCCAGTCACCATGGCCCCCGCGATCAAACGGTAGTCACCACGAGCCTTCGCCTCGGGGCGCACGTCGATTACCGCGGCGATCTGGACACCCTTGGCCGAGAGATCGCGGGCGGTACGGTGACCGTCCTCGGTGTTCGTGAAGACAGCGACCTTTTCGGAGGGGCACGCTGCCCAGCGATTCGCGTATGCCCGCATTGCGCCGGCCAACATGATGCCAGGACGATCATTGTCCGCAAAGGCGATGGGTCGCTCTATCGCGCCTGCAGCCAATACAGCGCGTTTCGCCGTGATGCGCCAAAGTGTCTGGCGGACTCGGCCACCAGGCTCCGCGAGATGATCCGAAACCCTTTCCACCGCACCATACATGCCGTGGTCATAGACGCCGAAAACCGTAGTGCGGCTCATCACCCGAAGACGCGGCAGGCTCTTGAATTCTGACTCCAGCGCTGAGATCCAGTCGGCGACCGGGACTTCGCCCAGTGTTTCCGTCTCGCACAAGAGCCGTCCGCCCAGGCGGAAATCCTCCTCCGCCAGGATCACACGGGCGCCCGAGCGTGCGGCCGTCAGCGCCGCCGCAAGTCCGGCCGGACCCCCGCCGATGACCAGCAAGTCGCAATGCAGGAAGCCCCTGTCATAGGCATCGGGATCGGCCTGCATTGAGATGCTGCCGAGTCCCGCGGCCCTACGGATGGCGGGCTCGTAGACTCTTTCCCAGAAGCTTTTCGGCCACATAAAGGTCTTGTAGTAGAACCCGGCTGTGAAAAGCGGCGACAACAGGTCATTGATAGCCATTGCGTCGAAGTCAAGCGAGGGCCAGCGATTCTGGCTTCGGGCCTCCAGTCCCTCGAACAGCTCGACCGTTGTCGCGCGCGTGTTCGGCTCCTGCCGCGCGCCGGTGCGTAGCTCGACCAACGCATTTGGCTCTTCCGAACCGGCGGACAGCACCCCGCGGGGACGATGATATTTGAAGCTGCGCCCCACCAGGCGAACGCCGTTGGCCAGTAGCGCCGAGGCGAGCGTGTCGCCGGGATGGCCCTGGTAGCGTTTATCGTCAAACTTGAAGTTCAGCGCTTGTGAACGGTCAATCAGTCCGCCCGAGAGCCGCGTCATCTTCCGCTCCTCTTCCGCGCAAGAGCGAGGTCGCGCGCCAACTCCGCGCTGAGAACCTCGTGGGTGACCGTATTGCGCGTGACTACCAACCAGGAGCGGTCGCCGTGCTCGTGGAACCACAATTCGCGGTGCGCGCCCGCCGGATTGTCGCGCAAATATACATAGTCGCAAAATGCAGGCTCGGCGTCGGGTGCAGATGGGTCTGGACGGTCGATAAGCCGGGCGTCACCGAGATAGGTAAATTCTCTTGCATCGCGTAAACCCAGAAGTGGATGGGGAATGAGCATGTTGACCTCACTGTAGATTTGGCTGCGCACCAGCGCCGCTTTCATCTATTAAGTATCCTCTTGCGAATCGATCGAGTCGGTAAGCGCGCGCGGTCGCATGAGGAGTATCGGTCGCAAGAAGATGGGCGAAGGCGTGGCCGCTGGCGGGCGTCGCCTTGAAGCCCCCAACGCACCAGCCCCCGTTGAAATAAAGGCCTTCGATGCTCGTGCGGTCGATGATCGGTGAGCCGTCCATCGACATGTCCATAACGCCGCCCCATTGCCGCAGGAGTCGCACCCGCCCGATCATCGGCATCACGGCCATGGCGCCTTCGCAGACATCCTCCACCATCGGCAAGTTCCCCCGCTGCGCATAGGAGTTGTAGCCGTCGATTTCGCCACAAAATACAAGGCCGCCTTTATCAGATTGGCTTATATAGAAGTGCCCCGCGCCGAACATGATTATACCGGGGAGAACGGGCTTCAAACCTTCCGTGACGAATGCCTGCAGAACATGGCTCTCGATTGGAAGGCGCATCCCCGCCATCGCCATGACGCGGCTCGAGGAACCCGCCACTGCCACGCCGACTTTATTGGCACCGATGTAGCCGCGCGAAGTCTCCACACCACGGATCTTGCCATCTACGATGCGGAAACCGGTCACCTCGCAATTCTGGATAAGGTCCACACCGTGCAGATCGGCGCCACGCGCGTAGCCCCATGCGACAGCGTCATGACGTGCCGTCCCCGCGCGTGGCTGCATCAAAGCACCACGGATCGGAAAGCGCGCGTTGTCGTAGTTTAAGAAAGGAACCATCGCCCTCAGATCCTCCCTGCTCAACAGGCGGGCGTCCGCGCCGGCCAACATCATCGAATTGGCGCGGCGCCGATATGCATCTCGCTGCCAATCCGAGTGAAGGAGGTAGATGATGCCCCGCTGGGAGACCATCGAGTTAAAATTCAGTTCCTGCTCCAATCCCTCCCAGAGTTTCAGTGAAAACTCGTAGAAGGGCCCGTTGCCGGGAAGCAGGTAGTTCGAACGGATGACTGCCGTGTTTCGGCCAACATTGCCGGATCCCAGCCAACCCTTCTCCAGAACGGCGATACGGGATTGCCCGAAGGTCTTGGCTAAGTAATAAGCCGTCGCGAGGCCGTGCCCGCCGCCGCCAACAATGACGTAGTCATAGAACGGCTGTGGATCGGGATTGCGCCATAAAGGCTTCCATCCGGAATGACCTTTGAGCGCTTCAGTAAGAACGCGGAAGCCCGAAAATCTCATCCACGGAGCCCTCGATAATGCCATCAACATCATAATTCCTTCATTCAAGACAGCAGCTTGGGGATGTCCGAATGCAGGCATAAGTGGTGTAACATTGCGCAAACGTGGCGGAGACACAAAAAATCTGAGAATTTGGCCGAAATGCGTCAAAAAAGGGCGTCGAATGAGGGATTAAGCCACGCGAAGTGCGAGCTGACCTGCCACCGATGAGCTGTCGCTACTCAGGCACTACACTTTGGCCGACGATGATCTGGAAACATCAGAAAGCGCCCGGCCAGAGAACCGGCTGGGGTTGCTCTGCAGCTGTGTGCACAGCGTTATCCAGGGCGCCCGCTCGCACCGGGCGAGATGATCCCGAAAGGAGTCCTGTCTTTTAACTGGGCTCAGCTCGGCATTCCTGCCGATGCGCTTCTCACTTATGCCGCCCGTCGCCCGTCAGCATCATATGGGAGGCGCTGCGCAAGATCTACGGTATAAGACGTTCACGGGCCGCGGCGCGCGTGATCTGCGGGACTGGCTTTTCGAACGGGCTGAAGATGCCCGGTCGAACGAGGATCTTGCCCAGCGTTTTGTTGCACAATGCAGGAGACGCTGACTATCCTGCCAGCGGCCTCGACAATCGAGCGATTTTGCGCTGACGCCCTCGTCGTCGCCGAGCGGCGGATTGAGATATGTATTGCGGAAAAGCTTGATGCTGATGCGTGCGGACGATTGGACAAAGTATCAGTCGCTTCACCTGGCTTCGCCAGTTCGAGGTCGGCCCCAATTCCGCGTCAGCAAACTGCTCGACCAGTTGGAGTTTCTACGCGGTCTCAGAATCAATCCGCAGGTCCTCGGCAGTATTCCGGCGCACCGCATTTCCCGCCTACGTCGGCAAGGTGAACGCTACTTCACCGACGGTCTGCGTGACATCAGCTCGGATCGTCGGTGGGCGATCCTTGCCGTCTGCGTTGCGGATTGAATCGAGACGCACGACCGTATCGTGGGGAAAACCTGGCGTGAGGCGAAACGACCGCCCTTTCGAATGCTCATCGCAACCTCCAAATCCAGGGTGTTGCGACCACCCTTTGAATGCGCCCAGTATGCCTGCGCTGAATATGCTGCACGACTTGCAGCACATCGCATCCAGCCGAGCATGAGCCGGATTGGCAATCCTTATGACAATGCCAAGGCTGAGCGCTTCATGCGAACGCTAAAGGACGAAGAGGTTGATGGCCGGGACTATCGCGACATCATCGATGCCAAGAAGAGCATCGGCGAATTCATCGAGCGGGCCTACAACAGGCAGCGCCTGCATTCCGCGCTCGACTATCTCTTGCCGGATGAATACGAAGCCGGCCTCACGCGATTGCGCCAGGGTCCTCTGGCCGCAATCCAAAACCTGGAGAACTGTCCCTATTAGATGGGGTATTCGGCTTGGGCCCCCTTCTTCCACGGTGATCCAGGAAGGTGCTGCGCTTCGATCTGACGATAAAACGTGGTCTGTCCAAACAGCCACAAGCATCAGGAAAGGAAGCGCTGCATGAAGCACTTTATCGGTCTCGATGTCGCGGTGAAAGAAACCGCCGTTTGCATCGTTGATAAATCCGGCAGGATCTGCCCGCGAGGTGAAGGTCGTCAGCCACCCCGACGATCTCCTCGCCGTCCTGAAGGATCCTGCCTTGAACATTGAACGGGTCGGCCTCGAGGCCGGGCCCTTGTCGCAATGGCCTTTTCGAGGGGCTGGCGAGCCCCGTGTTGCCGGTCATGCATCGAGACGCGCCATGTGAAAGTATTCCTGAAGGCCGAATGGACAAGCCGAGCTGGGGCGCGCCGAAGATCAGGGAGCGGCTGGCTCGGCTCTATCCAGACGTCCACACCCCGGCAATCTCAACGGTGCATGCGGTGCTCGACCGCCACGGCCTGGTCAAACGCCACAGCGCCGTCGCAACAGGCGGAGGGAACCGCGCTCTCGCATGGCTGCCAGCCCAACGACCTGTGGTGCGCCGATTATAAGGCCGAGTTCATGCTCGGCGATCGGCGTTACTGCTACCCGCTGACAATCAGCGATTTCGCCAGCCGCTATCTATTGGCCTGTGAGGCGCTCCACACCACCAAGGAGGCCGTTCGAGAGAGTTTTCAAGGAGTTCGACCTGCCCAACGACCGACAACGGTGTGCCTTTCGCCAGCCCCGATGCCCCCTTCAACCCATCCAGGTTGTCGGTCTGGTGGCTGAGGCTCGGTATCGAGATCGAGCGCATCAACCCGGGCAACCCGCAACTGAACGGCCGTCATGAGCACTTGCATTTGACGCTCGAGCTCGAAACCACCAAACCGGCCGGCGCCATGGCCGGGGCGTCTGGCGGCCGATCACTGATGGCGCGATGACAATCTCGACCGCTCAGCTCGCTCTGGCGATCGGCTGTGTGATTGTTGGCTTTCGCTTGATCGCCAGCTGCCGTTAAGAACTCTCGGCAAAACCTCATCGAGTTCCATCGGCGAGCGCTGAGCGTGATTCATTCGCTCCGAAGCGGTTCGGAGCCGATGGGTGGGCGGCGGCCTCGGAACTGGCGAGCTGTTCAGATCCTGTGAGGAGGAGGATAGCGACCGACGCGGTCGCAAGTGAGGCTGCCAAAACATCTCACCTTGGAGGCTAAACAGATAGTGTGCTGAAGGTTCTGCAAAAAGTTTTGGAGAGAGAACGGCTCTTGCTCTGAGGGGCGAGCGGCCATGGCACGGTGGTGACGTTGCGATCACCGATTCCCGTGGAAGGGGAAGTGCCATGACCAATCGAGACGTTAGACTGAGCAGAGGCGAGTTGAAAGCGTTGCTGTTGTCGGATGAGGACGGCTTTCGCCAGGCATTGCAGAGTGTCGTGCAGGAGGTTCTTGAAGCCGAGATGACGGAGGCGATCGGGGCCGAGAAAGGCGAGCGGACGGCGGAGCGGACGAGTTACCGGTCCGGCTATTACGAGCGCAAGCTGGTGACGCGGGTCGGGGTGCTGGAGCTTCGCGTTCCGCAGGATCGGGCTGGCCGGTTCTCGACGGAGTTGTTTGAGCGCTACCGGCGTTCGGAGAAGGCATTGGTGTCGGCGCTGGTCGAGATGTACGTGCAGGGCGTCTCGACCCGCAAGGTGAAGGCGGTGACGGAGGAACTGTGCGGCCACTCTTTCTCGGCCTCGACGGTGAGCGAGGCGACGATGCGGCTGGATGAGGCGCTCAAGG
>NZ_JAMYSQ010000008.1:0-193592 GCF_040321995.1 Mesorhizobium sp. M0207 | reverse complement strand
CCCCCGGGGCCCGGCGACCAGCGGGCGCCACCGGTTTGCCGCCCCGCGGTGGGGGGCCCCTCACCGGGGCCCGGGGGGGGGCGCGCCCCGCCAAGCGCGCGCATGCCGAGAGCCTGGTGACGGTCGGCCCGCCGCCTTGGAGCTATATCGCCACGGCGCAAGCCTATGACGACGAGATGCGCCAGCGCATCGCGCTGCACCGCTCGCGCCGCGGCGCCGGCTGGACGACCATCGATGCGCCGCTCGACCTTGCCGGCGCGATCGGAGCGCTGCCTGACGGCCAGCCGGTGCTGATCGATTGCCTGACGCTGTGGCTGACCAACCATATGCTGGCCGACCATGATGTCGAGGCCGAATGCCGGAGGCTGGCCGATGTGCTGTCGCGGCCGCGTGGGCCGTGGTTCGTGGTGTCCAACGAGGTCGGCCAGGGCATCGTGCCGGACAATGCGCTGGCAAGACGGTTTCGCGACGCCGCCGGCCGGCTGAACCAGGACGTCGCGGCTGTTGCCGGCACCGTGCTTTTGATGGTGGCGGGGCTGCCGCTCAAGGTGAAATGACATGGCTGATACTATCGATCCCAAGGACGAGGAACGCCACCGCGCCAAGATGGCCAAGCGCAAGGCGGTGCAGGACGCAGAGGTCGCGGCCAAGACGGTCGAGAAGGGGCTGCTGATCGTCAACACCGGACCGGGCAAGGGCAAGACCACGGCCGCCTTTGGGCTGGCACTCAGGATGCTCGGCTATGGCAAGCGCGTCGGCGTCGTTCAGTTCATCAAGGGCAAATGGCACACCGGCGAGAAGGACGCGTTTGCTAGTTTTGGCGATCGTGTCGTCTGGCACGCCATGGGCGAAGGCTTTACCTGGGAGACACAGGACCTGAAGCGCGACATCGCGGCGGCCGAGGCTGCCTGGGCGAAAGCGCTGGAGCTGATGGCCGAGCCGTCGATCAGCCTCGTGGTGCTCGACGAGCTGAACATCGCGCTGCGCTACGACTACCTCGATCTCGAAAAGGTGGTCGCGGCGCTGAAGGCGCGTCGCGAAGGCCTGCATGTCGTCGTCACCGGCCGCAACGCCAAACCGGTATTGGTCGAGGCGGCCGATCTGGTCACCGAGATGGGCGTGACCAAGCACCACTTCTCCGCCGGTGTGAAGGCGCAGCAGGGGATCGAGTTCTGAGGGGGTTGCTGGCGCCTCTTCTTCCTTCTCCCCTTGTGGGAGAAGGTGGATTGGCGCGCAGCGCCAAGACGGTTGAGGGGTGCTGGCCGGGGCGCTGTTGGTGCCAAGCTGGAACACCCCTCATCCGGCCGCTTCGCGGCCACCTTCTCCCACAAGGGGAGAAGGGAAAGCCGCACGAAGCGGCTCGCCCCTGGAATGGTAAGGGTGAGGGGCGGCGCCGACCTGACGCGATTATTTGAGGCGTAGCCTTATTTTGTTCTTGCTTTGTGCCGGCAGCTATGCTACTAATTTGGCTATGGTGCTAATTGGCTCCAACGACCCGCCGCATGGTGGGTTTTTTGTTTCCGCTCGATCTCGAGCGCAGATCACGCCAAGATAACAACCACCGCGACCACGCCGAACAGCGCGATCAGCAGAAAATCGGCAGTCCGGTAGAGTTTCAGCGCCCGTCGGATGTCGGTGCTCTCGACATCATCGCGCCGGCCGCCTTCGCCCATCAACGCGTCTTCGACCATGACGCCGTCGTAGGAACGGGGGCCGGCGAGCGCCAGGCCGAGCGCGCCGGCCATCGCTGCTTCCGGCCAGCCGGCATTGGGCGAGCGGTGTTTTTTCGCATCGCGCCGCACAGCATGCCAGGCGGCTTTGGCGTCGGCGCCCTTGACCAGAAAAGCGGCGAGTACGATCAGCAGCGCCGTCAGCCGCGACGCCGGCAGATTGATCCAATCGTCGAAGCGCGCAGCCGCCCAGCCGAAGGCTTCGTGGCGCGGGGTGCGATGGCCGATCATCGAATCGGCGGTGTTGGCGGCCTTGTAGGCGACGCCGCCGGCGAGCCCGCCGATACCGAGCCAGAAGGCCGGAGCGACGACGCCGTCGGAGAAATTCTCGGCCAGGCTTTCGATCGCGGCGCGGCAGACAGCGGCCCTGTCGAGCTTTTCCGGGTCGCGGCCGACGATCCGCGAGACGGCAATGCGGCCCATATCCAGTCCGCCGCTGTCGAGTGCGTCGGCGACCGCTTCGACATGCTCGGCCAGGCTCTTCTGCGACAGCAGCGACGTCGCCAGGATTGCGGTGACCAACAAGCCGAGGGGAATGCTCCAAAGCAAGGTTTCGAGCCAGAGGGCGAGGGCGGCCGGCACCAGCACGATCACCAGCAGCGTGACGACGCCCCAGCGGCGACGGTCCGCGTCGGAATCAGTGGCGCGGTTGAGCCTGCGGTCGAGAAAGGATATCAGCTTGCCGAACCAGGTGACGGGATGCCCAACGGCATCGAAGAGCCGGGCGGGGTAGCCGAGTACAAGTTCGATGGCCAGCGACAGGAAAGTGATCAGGATCGGCATGAAGTCTCTTGATGGAGTGACGGCGGCAGTGGACCACGGCGGAAGCCTTGGCCGGGCGAGGGCGCTTTTCCCTCACGCGCCGCTGCCTTTCGTCGACCTCTCGACCGGGATCAATCCGCACTCCTACCCGCTTTTCGATTTGCCCGCCACCGCCCTGTCGCGATTGCCGGAAACAGCGCGCAGCCGCGACTTGGCTGAACGCGCGGCAAGCGCCTATGGCGCCCCGTCGGCGGCGAATGTCGCAGCGGCGCCCGGCACGCAGATCCTGTTGCCGGGCGTCGCTTCCCTGGTCAGCCCGGGCACGGCGCTGGTGCTCGGGCCGACTTATGCCGAGCATCGGCGGGCAGCGGCGATCGCCGGCCATGCGGCGGCTGAAGTCCATGATTTCGAAGCCCTGGCGGCGGCCGACCTTGCCGTCGTCGTCAATCCCAACAACCCGGACGGGCGCGTCGTCGAGCGCGAACGATTGCTTCGACTTGCCGGGATATTGCGCGCCAGAGGTGGGCTGCTGGTGGTCGACGAGGCCTTCATGGATGTCGGCCCGCGCAGCGAAAGCCTGGCCGGCGACGTCGACCAGGGCGGCATCGTCGTGCTGCGTTCGTTCGGCAAGTTCTTCGGCCTGGCCGGCCTGCGGCTTGGCTTTGCACTGGCCGATGCGCTGACGGTCGAGCGGCTGGAGGCGCAATTCGGGCCATGGGCGGTTGCCGGGCCGGCGCTCGAATATGGCATAAGGGCGCTTGCCGATACCGGCTGGCAGGCCGGGATGCGGCGCCGTCTGGCCGAGGACGCTGCGCGGCTCGATACGCTGTTCGGCCGCTTCGGCGTGCCTGTCGCCGGTGGCACCGCGTTGTTCCGCTATATCAGGCTGGCGGGCGCCGCCGGCCTGTTTTCGGTGCTCGGCCAGCGCGGCATCCTGCTTCGGCATTTCGCCGATCGTCCGGATGTGCTGCGCGCCGGCCTGCCGGGAGCCGATGAAGAATGGCGGCGGCTCGAATCCGCACTTGCCGGCTGGGCCTCGCGGCGCGACGATGATGCCAAGGGAGAAACTACCCAATGATCCACGTCTGCTCGCTGTCCAAAGTCGAGGAAACGGTAACGAAGACCGGGGCCGGGCGGCTTCTTTCGCTGCTCGCTGCCGGAACGGAGGTGATGCGACCGGCCTCGATCACCAGGGAAAACCATCTGCATCTGGTCATGCATGACATTGCGGTGGCGCAGGAGGGCATGACCATGCCGGGCGAGGAGCATGTCTTGAACCTGCTCGATTTCGCCTGCCAATGGGATCGGTCGCGGCCGCTGGTGGTGCATTGCTATGCCGGCATCAGCCGTTCGACCGCCTCGGCCTACATCATCGCGGCAGCGCTGGCGCCGAAGCGCGACGAGGCCGAGTTGGCCGAGACGCTGCGCGCGCTGTCGCCCACGGCGACACCCAATCCGCGGCTGATCGCAATTGCCGACGCACTGCTCGATCGCAGGGGCCGGATGATCGAAGCGATCCAGGCGATCGGGCGCGGCGCGGATGCTTTCGAAGGCACGCCGTTCGAATTGAAAATCTGAGCTTAAAAACAAATTCCAGGAAAATGCGCAGGAGTTCTAGGACACGGCCAAGGGGCGAATGATGATCGGGAGAATTTTGGCCATCGTTGTTGGCGTGGTCTGCGCGACAGGCAGCGCCATGGCCGCGTCCATGCCGGCTCTCAAGTCGATCGACCTGGCAGCGCTCCAAGCCACTGTCGAGGGTTTGGCCAAGGAACTTATGCTGCCCGGTGCCATGGTTTTGCTCAAGACTCCGCAGGGCAACCTCGTCTTCGGCTACGGTACGACTGAACTGGGTGCCACGAACCCGCCGCGCGCCGATACCCACTTCCGTGCGGCCTCGAACACCAAGACGATGACCGCCGCTGTCATCGTGCAACTGGTGCAGGAGGGGAAACTGAGCTTCGCCGATCTGATCTCGAAATACGTCCAGCGCGTTCCCAACGGCGACGAGATAACCATTCGGCAGCTCATAACAATGCGGAGCGGCCTCCCTAACTTCACCAATGCGCCGGAACTTGCCGAAAGCCTGGACAAGTATCCTTACAGGGTATGGACCGCCGATGAAGTACTCGGCATGGCGTTCAAACGGCCGCCGGACTTCGCGCCGGGTGCCGAATTCGAGTACAACAACACCAACTACTATCTGCTCGGCCTTGTTGCCGAGAAGATCGACGGCAAGCCGCTCTCGACCATCTTCCGGGACCGCCTGTTCGGGCCGCTCGGCATGAAGAACACCGCGTTGCCGCCGAGCACGTCGAACGCCATCCCCGAGCCATACTCAAACGGCTATCTCTACGGCAGTACTTCGTACGCCCTGGCTGATGCGCCCTATCCGGACGACCTCCAGGCTGCGGCCAGGGCGGGAACGCTCAAGCCCAACGACGACACATGGCAGAACCCGTCCGCCTACTTTGCGGCTGGCGGAGTCATCTCCACCGCGGATGACCTCGCGACCTGGATGCGCGCGCTGGTCGGGGGCAAGCTCTTCAATGCCAACTTCCAGCGGCAGTGGCTTGCAAGCCCTGAGGCGCCGGAGCCGGGCGAACCCGCCATGCAAAAATACGGCTATGGCATCCTAACGCTGACTTTCGGGCCTAACGAAATCTACTATCACGAAGGCGAGATGCCCGGTTACCAGTCCTTCATGGGCTACGATCCGGCCAATGATGTCACCCTGGTCATATGGACCAACCTGACTCTCGCGCTCGACGGCCAGGCGACCGCCAACACCTTGATGGTGAAGATACTCGACGAAATCTACACGGTGTCGCCGCTTCAAGACGTGAAGTGAGGATCCTCGCGCCCGAATGGAATCGCCCCTCGTGAGCGAGGCCTGAGGTGGTGGGATCAAACACCTACGCCAACCAATCCGCCAGCTTTGCCTTGCCCACGTCCCTCAGCAGGCCGATGAAGCCGTCGGCCTGATGTTCGGCGGTCAGCCGGCCTTTTTCGGCGGTGGCAATGCTGGCGTCGCCGACCACGCCATTCGGGTTGAGGTCGCTGGCGATCCAGGCGAAGGCGTGCGTTCCGGTGTGGCGCAGCAGCGAAAATTCCTTTTCGGCGCGGGCGACCTTGGACACGAAATTGTCGGCCTTGGCCATGTCGACGAGGTCGGGCCGGAAATGCAGCATCAGCGAGGTCTCGACGTCGCCGCCATGAATGCCGTGGCGGTCCTCGAGCTCGGTGTACATGCCGGCCGGCCGGCCAAAACGCTGCCAGCTGGTCTTTACCGCCAGCATCTTTGCCCGCACGCGCAATTCGCGGGTGATGATGCCCATGATCTCCTCATTGCCGCCATGCGAGTTCACGACAATCAGTTTTCGGACGCCGGCGCGCGCGACCGACAGGCCAAGTTCGGTCCACGCCTCGACCAAGGTCGTCGCCGGCAGGGTGAGGGTGCCCGGCGCATGCAAATGCTCGTTCGACTTGCCTACCGCCTGGACCGGCAGGATGCGGATGTCGAGATCGCCGGGCAGGCGCGCGATCACCGTTTCCAGCATGCCGTTCATGATCGAGGTGTCGGTCGAGACCGGCAGATGCGGGCCGTGCTGCTCAATCGCCGCCAGCGGCAGAACGGCAATGGTCGCCTCAGGATCGACGGTCGCGTATTCGGTGGTCCGGTAGTCACCCCACCATACGCGTTTTTTTGCAGCGGTCATGTCATGCCCTCTTGAACCGACAAGCCCAGACCTAACGCGGGAACGATCGGCTGTCGATCATCCCGCCGCAATGACCTCGATCTCGACCTTGAATTCCGGCCGGGCAAAACCGGACACGATCATCAGCGTCGAGGCCGGCGCCGGGCTGGCAAACAGCCGGTCGCGAACCTCCATATAGGGCCGCAGGAAGGCGCGGTCGGTGACGTAGGTGTTGATGCGGACGATGTCGGACAGGCCGAGCCCGGCCTCGCCGAGAATCGCCGCTATGTTCTGGAAACAAAGCTCGGCCTGTGCGCCGGCCTCCTCGGGGATCTGGTCGTCCGGGGTGATTGCGACTTGGCCCGAACACAGCACCAGCCGCTTGCCGGGCGGCAGTTCGACACCATGGCTGTAGCGGGCGAAGGGCGGCTTGATCGACTTCGGCGTGAGAAATTTGAACATGGCAATCTCCGTTCCCGGCAGCCTAAAGCGGGATCGATGCGGGCATCAAGATGGCGGTGCATGTCACGAGGGCGATTGTGGACAGGCGATCAAAAAATAGGCACGATGCCTTTCGTACAGCATGACCCGTCCGGCCTTCGCGCCGCCATTGCTCAGGCGGGCATTGCACAAGCGGGCGGTCCCGGCGCAACGCGCCGGTGGCATGTGTCTTGCTTCTTGAAACAATGGTGTCGAGCCCGACGCGTGACGCGCCGGAGCGAACAAAGGGTGGTGTGGATGTACGGAAAACTCAAGATTTCGGCGGGCGTGATCGTGCTGCTTGGCGCAGGCACGCTTGCCGCGGCAGCGAACGAAAAAGTCACCTTCGGCACCAACTGGCTGGCCGAGCCGGAGCATGGTGGTTACTACCAGGCCGTGGTGGACGGCACCTATGCCGCCTGCGGCATCGACGTGACGATCATGCAGGGCGGCCCACAGGTCAGCGGCCGGCCGCTGCTGCTGGCCGGCAAGATCGATTTTTACATGGGCGGCAACCTGCTGTCGGCCTTCGATGCCGTGCAGCAAGGCATACCGATGCGCGTCGTGGCGGCCGACTTCCAGAAGGACCCGCAGGTCATCATGTCCCATCCCGGGCAGGGGCTGGATAAATGGGAAGACCTGAAGAACGCCGACCAGTACATCCTCGGCGACGAAGGTGCGCAGACCTTCTTCCAGTGGATGGTCACCGACCTCGGCTTCGATGCCGCCAAGCGCGTGCCCTACACCTTCAACCCGGCGCCGTTCATCGCCAACAAGAAGTCGATCCAGCAGGGTTACGTCACCTCGGAGCCATTCGCCGTCCAGAAGCAGGGCGGTTTCACGCCGAACCAGTTTCTGCTGGCCGACTATGGCTGGGACACATATGCAACGACGGTCGAGACCATGCAGGAGACGATCGACAAGCGTCCCGAGGTGGTCCAGTGCTTCGTCGATGGCTCGGCCAAAGGCTGGTACAATTATCTCTACGGCGACAACAAGGCCGCCAACGAGATGATCAAAAAGGAAAATCCGGACATGACGGATGAGCAGATCGCCTTCTCGATCGAGCAGCTGAAGAAGTTCGGCGTGGTCGATTCCGGCGACAGCGAAAAGCTCGGCATCGGCGCCATGACCGATGCGCGCATCCAGAGTTTTTACGACAAGATGGTCAAGGCCAAGGTCACGCCGGCGGGCATCGACATCAAGAAGGCCTACACGCTGGCCTTCGTCAACAAGAGCGTCGGGCTCGACCTGAAGAAGTAGGCCGTGAAGCTGGAGAAAGTGGCGCAACAGCCAGGAAGTATACCAGGGCCGACGCTGTTGGCGCTGCGCGGTGTCGGCAAGGTGTTTTCCAACGGCGTCACCGCGCTCAGCAATGTCGAGCTGACGATCCGGGAAGGCGATTTCCTCAGCCTGCTCGGACCGTCCGGCTGCGGCAAGTCGACGGCGCTGCGGCTGATTGCCGGCCTGTCGACGCCGACCTCGGGCGTGCTCGACTGGCGCGGCAGCGGTGCCCTCGAGCGTTCGAATATCGGCGACCGTTCAAATATCGGCTTCGTCTTCCAGGAACCGACGCTGCTGCCCTGGGCCGACGTCTTCGACAATGTCTGGCTGCCGCTGCGGCTGAAGGGCGTGTCGCGTGCCAAGGCGGCGCCAGCGGTGATGGAGATGCTGGCGCGGGTTCACCTGACCGGCTTCGAGAAGGCCGTGCCGCGCGAACTGTCGGGCGGCATGAAGATGCGCGTCTCTATCGCCCGCGCCATGGTGACCAAGCCGCGCATTCTGTTGATGGACGAGCCGTTCGCCGCACTCGACGAGATCACCCGCTTCAAGCTCAACAATGACCTTCTCGAGCTATGGCAGGATGAGCGTTTTACCGTCGTTTTCGTCACCCACAGCGTCTTCGAAAGCGTATTCCTCTCCAACCGCATCGTCGTCATGGCGGCGCGGCCGGGCCGGGTGTTTGCCGAGCTTGCCGTCGATGCATCCTATCCGCGCGACGAGGCGTTTCGCACCTCGCCCGACTATGCCGCGCTCTGCCGCCAGGCATCCGACGTGCTGATCGGCGCCATCAACTCAACTGCCGGACCGCATCATGACGGCCATTGAAGAACCAGTCCTGGCGCTCGACCCGGAGGAGGCGCGCCGCGTCCGCCAGGAGCGCTTCGAGCGCATCGGCAGATGGCTGCTGCCGCTGGCGATCATGATCCTGGCCATCTGGCTGTGGGACCGCATCTGCGTCTGGAACGACATCCCGAAATACATCCTGCCGCGTCCCGGTGTGGTGCTGCAAACGCTGCACGACGATGCCGGGCTGCTGTTCTCCTCGCTGCTGGTGACACTCAGGATCACCTTCTTGAGCCTGCTTCTCGCCGTGGTCGGCGGTGTCGGGCTGGCAGTGCTGTTCGCTCAGTCGAAATGGGTCGAGATGTCGTTCTTTCCCTTCGCCATCGTGCTGCAGGTGACGCCGATCGTCGCGATCTTTCCGCTGATCAATATCTATGTCGACAACCAGACGACGAAGCTTTTGCTTTGCGCCTGGATCGTCGCCTTCTTCCCGATCCTCTCCAACACCACGCTCGGCCTCAATTCTGTCGACCGCAATCTGCGCGACATGTTCAAGCTCAACGGTGCGACCCGCTGGCAGCAATTGCGCTATCTGCGGCTGCCGGCGGCGATGCCTTATTTCCTCGGCGGGCTGAAGATCGCCGGCGGCCTGTCGCTGATCGGCGCGGTGGTGGCAGAGTTCGTCGCCGGCGCCACCGGCCAGTCGTCCGGCCTCGCCTCGCGCATCATCGAGGCCGGCTACCGGCTCAACGCGCCAAGGCTGTTCGCGGCGCTGATCCTGATCTCGCTCACCGGCATCCTGATCTTCCTGGTGCTGTCACTGATTTCGCATCTCATTTTGCGGCGCTGGCACGAGAGCGCGCTGAGGCAGGAGCGGTGATGGTGCCGTGTTTTGTAGGCAAAAGCTGCCTGTCGCCCATCCCGGCGTCAGCGCTGCCCCTCATCGCCCTGCCGGGCACTTCTCCCCGTATAGTGACGGGGAGAAGGACGCCTTCCTCGACGATCTCGCCCATCACCAGCGTTGCTGAAAGTGCGCCGCGGTCGCGGTCAGCCCCTTCTCCCCGTCTCTATACGGGGAGAAGGTGGCGGCAGCCGTATGAGGGGCAGCGATGACCTCTGCGATGATCCCCAAATCCGGCCAATTCGTCCTCTCCAAGGTCCGGCTTCACGCCTCCCTGACGCTCGGCCTTGCCGCTCCTTCCGACGCCGACGGTTTTGCACTCGCCGATATCGCAATCGCCGATGGCAAGATCTCCGGGATTACGGCGCATCGATCCAACGCACCGGCGGACGCCACCGACCTCGGCGGCCGCATCGTGCTGCCGTGCTTCGTCGATTGCCACACCCATATCGACAAGGGCCATATCTGGCCTCGAAAGCCCAACCCGGACGGCACTTTCATGGGCGCGCTGAATGCGACCGGCGCCGACCGGGCGGCGCGCTGGAGCGCCGACGACGTTGCCCGCCGCATGGATTTTTCGCTGCGCTGCGCCTACGCGCACGGCACCAGGGCGCTGCGCACGCATCTCGACAGCGTCGCGCCGCAGGAAGAGATCTCCTGGCCGGTGTTCGAGACGATGCGGGAGAAATGGCGCAGCCGCATCGAGCTGCAGGCGGCCTGCCTGCTCGGCATCGAAGGCGTGCGCGACAGGAAATGGTTCGAGAGGCTGGCCAAGCGGGTGGCTGCCGCCAAGGGTGTCCTCGGGGTCGTCACCTACATGGTGCCGGATCTCGAAGAATTGCTCGACCAGGTGTTCGCGCAGGCGATCAAGCACGGCCTCGACCTCGATTTCCACGCCGACGAGACCGACGATATCGCGGCGATCTCGCTGAAGAAAATCGCCGAAGCCGCCCTTTGGAACGGTTTTGACGGGAACATCCTAGTCGGCCATTGCTGCTCGCTGGCGCACCAGCCCGATCTCGACGTGCTCGACACCCTGGACAAGGTCGCCAAGGCCGGCTTGGCGGTGGTGTCGCTGCCGATGTGCAATCTCTATCTGCAGGACCGGCGAGGCGACAGGACAACGCCGCGCTGGCGCGGGGTGACGCTGCTGCACGAGATGAAGGCGCGCGGCATTGCCGTCGCCGTCGCCTCCGACAATACGCGCGACCCGTTCTACGCCTATGGCGATCTCGACATGCTGGAGGTCTACCGCATGGCGACGCGCATCCTGCATCTCGACCATCCGGTCGCCGACTGGCCGCAGGCGGTGACCGCGACGCCGGCCAAGGTGATGCGGCTCGATGGTTTCGGCACGCTTGCCGCCGGAGCGCCGGCCGATTTCGTCGTCTTCAAGGGGCGGAGCTGGACGGAATTGCTGTCACGGCCCGAATCGGATCGCATCGTCGTGCGCGACGGGCATGCGATCGAGCGCCAGCTGCCCGATTATGCCGAACTCGATGATCTGATGGTGGAATGATGGATATTGCGGCGCTCAAGCGCGACCTGGACGGTTTGAAGATCGACGACCATCCGGCGATCGTCCAGCAGAAGAGCCGCGACTTCTACTGGTACAGCCCGGTGCTGAAGCAGCAGCTCGATCACGTCACCGGCGACCTGATCGTGACGCCGAAAACCGAAGACGAGGTCGTCCGCATTCTCGCCGCCTGTCACCGGCATGGCGTCCCGGTGACGCCGCGCGGCAGCGGCACTGGGAACTACGGCCAAGCGATGCCCTTGTCCGGCGGCGTCGTGCTCAATCTCGCCGAGATGAACGCGGTCAAGACGATCGCCCCCGGTCGTGTCGTCACCGGCCCCGGCGCCGTGCTCGCCGACATCGACAGAGCGACGCGGGCGCATTCCGGCCAGGAGCTCCGCATGTCGCCGTCGACCTACAACACGGCATCGATCGGCGGCTTCGTTGCCGGCGGCTCCGGCGGCATTGGTTCGATCCGCTGGGGCGGACTGCGCGACCTCGGCAACGTCATCCGGCTGAGGACCGTGACGATGGAGGCACGGCCGCGGGTCATGGAGCTCACCGGCGAGGACGTGCTGAAGGTGATGCACGCCTACGGCACCAACGGCATCATCACCGAAGTCGAGATGCCGCTGACCGTCAGCTATGACTGGATCGACGTCATCGTCGGCTTCGACGATTTCATGGATGCGGCCGGCTTCGGCAACGACCTCGCCATCCAGGACGGCATACTGGCGAAACTGATCACGCCGATCGCAGCACCGATCCCCTACGATTACTTCAAGCGCCACCAGCGGTTTTTCCGGCGCGGCCAAAGCATCGTCGTCCTGATGATCGCGCCGCATGCGATGGATGCCTTCCTCGCCTTCACGGCGCGCAGCAAGGGCGAGATCGTCTTCCGCGCCGACAAGGAGGCCGATCTCAAGGGATTGCCGCCGGCCTATGAGCTGACCTGGAACCACACGACGCTGCGTGCCATCCGGGTCGATCCGACGATCACCTACCTGCAGACCCGCTACCCGTCGCCGGACCACCTCGGCCACGTCAAGGCGATGGTCGACCGCTTCGGCGACGAGGTGCCGGCGCATCTCGAATTCATCCGCTTCGACGGCGCAATCGGCATTGCAGGGCTGCCGCTGGTGCGCTTCACCACGGCGGAGCGGCTCGACGAGATCATCCGCATCCACGAGGACAATGGCTGCTGGATCTTCAACCCGCACCGCTACACGCTGGAAGAAGGCGGCATGAAGCGCACCGACGAGGTGCAGCTCGCCTTCAAACGCGAGACCGACCCGCAAGGCCTGCTCAATCCCGGCAAGATGATCGCCTGGGAGAACCCGGACTATGACTATCGCTCGGGCAAGTCGTTCCTGTTCAAGGGACTGGAGAAGGCGGTTTGAGACGATGACGGGCGTGTGGCGCTGTACCCCCCTCTGGCCTGCCCTCTTTGCCACCACTTGGCATCTCCCCCTCAAGGGGGGAGATTGGCAGTTCCATCGTCTCGACCATCTTCCAACGTCGTCAACTGGCGAAAGCGATACTGACAGCCGATCTCCCCACTTGAGGGGGAGATGCCCGGCAGGGCAGAGGGGGGTGCTTGGTGCCGACTTGCGAGATGTTCTCCTGTGAACGTCCTCGTCCTCTATGCTCATCCTGTGGAGACCAGCTTCAACGCCGATCTGCACCGGACGATCATCGAGCGGCTGAAGGCCGCCGGCCATGTCGTCGACGACTGCGATCTCTATGCCGAGGGTTTCGATCCCAGGCTGACGCGGGCCGAACGGCTGTCCTATCACGACGAACGCAGCGACGGCGATCCGGCGTCAGCCTATATCGAGCGCCTTCTGCGGGCCGAGGCGCTGGTGCTGTCGTTTCCGGTGTGGAACTTCGGCTATCCGGCCATTCTGAAAGGCTTTTTCGATCGCGTCTTCCTGCCCGGCGTGTCGTTCAAGCTGGTCGACGGCAAGGTGACGCCGTCACTGCACAACATCCGCAAGGTGGTCGCGGTCACGACCTATGGCGGCAGCCGGTTCCGAGCCATGCTGATGGGTGACCCGCCGCGCAAGCTGGTCAAGCGGGTGCTGCGCGCCACCATCAAACCCGGCGGGTCGGTCTCCTATCTCGCGCATTACTCGATGAACCTGTCGACGGACGAGACGCGGACGAGGTTCATCGCGAAGGTCGCGGCCAGGATGGACGCGTTCTGACGCGGGAGGGGACTTTTCCTTCTCCCCTTGTGGGAGAAGGTGGATCGGCGCGTAGCGCCGAGCCGGATGAGGGGTGCTGGAAGAAACGCGGCGTGGGAAGACTGGGACGGGAGCGCTAAACGCTAATTCCGTTGAGGTAGCGATCCTTCCAACACCCTCATCCGACACCCCTCATCCGACCGAGCTTCGCTCGGCCACCTTCTCCCACAAGGGCAGAAGGACAAGGGTTACATCCGCACCCGTTCCGATTTTGGATCGTACATCGGCTTGAGCGAGGCCTCGGCGGCAAAGCGCTCGCCGGCGATCTCGATCTCGTAGGACGACGACAGGACATCCGCCTTGCTCTCGCCCTGGCACGGCACGTAACCAAGCCCGATCGCGCCGCCGAGATGATGGCCGTAATTGCCCGAGGTGATCGGACCGACGATCTTGCCGTCGCGCAGGATCGCCTCATTGTGGAAGAGCAGCGGCTCGGTGTCGTTCAGGCGGAACTGCACCAGCCGGCGTGACAGGCCGGTTTCTTTCTTCTTCAGCACCGCATCGCGGCCGAGGAAGTCTCCCTTGGTGGTCTTCACCGCGAAACCCAGCCCGGCCTCCAGCACATTGTGCTCGTCGGTGATGTCGTGGCCGAAATGCCTGAACGCCTTTTCGATGCGGCAGGAATCCAGTGTGTGCAGGCCGCATAGCTTCAGGCCGACGTCGGCGCCGGCTTCTTCTATCGCCTCGAAGACGTGGGCGGCCTGGTCGGTCGAGACATAAAGCTCCCAGCCGAGCTCGCCGACATAGGTGACGCGGTGGGCGCGGGCCAGGCCCATGCCGATTTCGATCTCCTGAAACGTGCCGAACGGATTGTTCCCGTTGGAGAAATCGTTGGGGCTGACCTTTTGGATCAGCTTCCTCGAATCCGGGCCCATCAGGCAAAGCACGGCTTCGGCAGCGGTCACATCGGTGATGACGACGAACTCGTCGGCAAGGTGTTTTCGCAGCCAGGCCAGGTCGCGCTGCAGCGTGGCGCCGGGCACGACGAGCAAGAAGGCTGTTTCGGATAGCCGCGAGACGGTGAGGTCGCTCTCTATGCCGCCGCGCTGGTTGAGCATCTGGGTGTAGACGATCTTGCCCGGCGCCACGTCCATGTCGTTGGCGCAGAGCCTTTGCAGGAAAGCGCAGGCGTCGCGGCCCTCGACGCGGATCTTGCCGAACGAGGTCATGTCGAACAGGCCGACGCCGTTTCGGACCGCCAGATGCTCCTCGCGCTGGTTGTCGAACCAGTTCTGCCGTTTCCAGGAATAGCGGTATTCGCGCTCCTGGCCCTCCCGCGCAAACCAGTTGGCGCGCTCCCAGCCGGCGACCTCGCCGAACACCGCGCCGCGCGCCTTCAGATGTTCGTGCAGCGGCGAACGGCGGACGTTTCGCGAGGTTGCCATCTGCCGGTACGGAAAATGATCGGCATAGAGCAGGCCGAGCGTTTCGGAGACGCGCTCCTTGAGATAGCGGCGGTTCTTCTGGAACGGCTGGGCGCGGCGGATGTCGACCTCCCAGAGGTCGAAGGGCGCCTCGCCGTCATTGATCCATTGCGCCAGCGCCATGCCGGCGCCACCGGAGGAGACGATGCCGATCGAATTGTAGCCGGTCGCCATCCAGTAGCCGGAAAGCTCCGGCGCCTCGCCGAGATAATAGCGATCGTCGGGGGTAAAACTCTCGGGGCCGTTGAAGAAGGTGTGGATGCCGGCGGTGGCCAGCATCGGCATGCGGTTGACGCCCATTTCCAGGATCGGCTCGAAATGGTCCATGTCCTGCGGCAACTGGTCGAAGCAGAAATCCTCGCTTATGCCGTTCATGCCCCAGGGCTTGGCCACCGGCTCGAACGCGCCGAGCATCATCTTGCCGGCATCTTCCTTGTAGTAGGCGCACTCGTCCGGCACGCGCAGCACCGGCAAGCGGGAAAGCCCGGGGATCGGTTCCGTGACGAGATAGAAATGTTCGCAGGCGTGCAACGGGATGGTGACGCCGTTCCGGGCGCCAAGTTCGCGTGCCCACATGCCGGCGCAGTTGACGACGATATCGGCCTCGATCAGGCCTTGCTCGTCGCCCTGCGCCCAGGAAACGCCGGTGACGCGGCCGGCCCTGGTATGCACCTTGGTCACCTTGACGTTCTCGACGATCGTCGCCCCGCGCTGGCGCGCGCCCTTGGCCAACGCCATGGCGATATTGGCCGGGTCGCACTGACCGTCGAGCGGCAGATGCACGGCGCCGACCACATCGGAAACATTGAGATGCGGGTACATCTGCTTGACTTCGTTGGGCGAAATCTCGCGAACATCGACATCGAAGGCGCGGGCGAGAGATGCCTGCCGATAGATCTCGTGCTTGCGCTCCTCGGTCAGCGCCACCGTGATCGAGCCGACCTGGCGCATGCCGGTGCCGACATCGGTCTCGGCCTCCAGCTTGACGTAGAGGTCGGCCGAGTACTTCGCCAGCCGCGTCATGTTCTGCGAGCCGCGCAACTGGCCGATCAGGCCGGCGGCGTGCCATGTCGTGCCCGACGTCAGCTGCTTGCGCTCGAGCAGCACGATATCGGTCCAGCCGAGCTTGGCCAGATGATAGGCGACCGAGCAGCCGGAGACGCCGCCACCGATGATGACCGCCCTCGCTTTGGGAGGAATGGCCTTGGTCGGAATGGTTTTGGTGGGCGGGGCGTTCATGCGGCCTCGCGACCATAGCTGGAGGCGAAGCGGCGCAGGCGCGTGGCAGCCTCCATCAGCACCGGCTCAGGCTGGCAGAGGCTGAAGCGGATGTGGCCGGCGGCGGCCTCGCCGAAGCTTGAGCCGGGCATGACGCCGACATTTTCCTGGTCGAGGAAGGCCCAGGCGAATTTTTCGTCGTCCGGCTCGATCGCCGATATGTCGAGCATGACGTACATGCCGCCTTCGGAGCCGCGCACGGTGATGTTGTTCATACCGCGCATGGCATCGAGGACGACGGTGCGCCTCGCGGCGTAGCGCTCGGCGATCTCCTTGACGCCGTAGCCATTTTCGAGCGCCTCGGCGCAGGCGAGGCTGATGAAGGCCGGCAGGCCGTAGGTCATCACCAGATTGAGGTCGGTCAGCAGCGAGACCATCGGTTCCGGCCCGGTCAGCCAGCCCATGCGCCAGCCGGTCATGCCGTGGCTCTTGGACATCGAATTGATGACCAGCGTGCGTTCCGCCATGCCGGGCAGCGAGCGTGGTGAGACGTGCTCGCCGCCGCCCAGCGTCCAGTAGACCTCGTCCGACAGCAGCCAGAGGTCATGTTCGCGGCAGATCTGCGCCAGCTCTTCCAGGCGCTCGCGCGAATAGACGGCGCCCGTGGGATTGTTCGGCGTGTTGATCAGGATGGCGCGGGTGTTCGGCCGAAGGGCGGCGCGAATGTCGGCGGCGCGCGGCTGAAAGCCATCCTCGGCGGGGGTCTCGACGACGCTGAACTCGGCGCCCGCCGCACTGAAGGTGTTGGGATAGGTGGCGTAATAGGGCGCGACGACGATGGCATGGTCGCCCTGGTCGAGAACCGCTTGAATGGCCGCGTAAAGCGCGGCCTGCCCGCCCGGGGTGGCGATGACCTGGTCGGGATTTGTCGCAACCCCGGTGCACCGCGTCGAGGCCGCCGCCATCGCCTTGCGCAGGCGCGGAACGCCGGCAAGCGGGGTGTAGTGGTGATTGCTGGCGCGAACCGCCGTCACGCAGGCTTCGATCGTCTCGCTCGGCGTGTCGAAATCATGGTCGCCGACCGACAGCATGATGATGTCCTCGCCGGCCTGCTTGCGCGCCCAGGCAGCGGAATGAACCTCCCAGCCATCCTTGCCCGAAGGCACGATGCCGGAAATGCGCGATGATGGCCTGGGCATTATGCTGCTCCCGAAATTTCATAACCGGCCTGTTCGAGCCGGTCGCGCAGCGCGGCGATGTGGGCCGGTCCGACTTCGCAGCAGCCGCCGACGATGCCGGCGCCGGCCTCGACCCAATCGACCGCCTGGCCGGCATAGGCATCCGGATCGAGGTCGTGGCGGGCGTGCAGCACTTCCACCGTACCGCCATGCTTGAGCGCCTCAATCGAGGTGAAGCCGTTGGCATAAGCGCCAACCGGACCGCCGAGAGCGATCAGTTCGGGCAGCGCTGCAGCGATCGCTTCGGGCCGGCAGCAATTGATCAGCCGGGCCGCGACGGGCAGGCCGGCAAGAGCGCCCGACGCCGCCGCAATGGCTTCGCCGCTGCGCAGGCGCGGCGTGCCGTGGTCGGCAAGCGTCCACGACACCCATACGGGCTTGCCGCTTTCCGACGCCGCGGTGACGGCGGCGCGCGCCTCTTCGGCCGACGCCATGGTTTCGCACAGAAACAGATCGACGCCGTCCGCCTGCTCGGCAACGATACGGCGATAGATGTCGAGCGTATCCTGGAAGGATATCGTCAGCGCCGGCGCATAGCTGCCGAACAGCGGCGACAGGCAGCCGGCAATCGCCGCGTCGCCGGCCTGGTCGCGGGCTTGCCTTGCCAGTTCGATGCCGCGCTTCTGCAGCGGCTTGAACAGCTCTTCCGCGCCTTCGCGTGCCAGCCGCTCCGGCGTGGCCGAATAGGTGTTGATGGTGATGACGCGGGCGCCGGCGCGGATGAATTCCGCATGCAGGTCGCGCACCAGATCCGGTTCGTCGATCAGCACCCTGGCCGACCACAGCGGCGTCGGCTCGGAACTGCTGCGGCGGACCAGCTCCTGGCCCATGCCACCATCGGTAAGGATAACAGTCTTCATGCTCTGAGCCTCTCGTTCTTTGGATCCCATAACGGCTCATCCCTCTGCACGACCGCCCGAAAACGTTCGCCGAAGATCTCGACCTCGACAGCGGTTCCCGGCTCGGTGAGGTCGGCGCGCAGCATGCCGAGCGCGATCGATCTGTCGATGCGATGACCCCAGCCGCCGGATGTCGTCTCGCCGACGATCCGGCCGTCATGCCACAGCGTCGACATGGTGGGCGCATCGCAGTCGCCGGGGTTTTCGACGACCAGCGTGACGAAGCGTTTCTTTACGCCCTGCTGCTTCTCGTTCTGCAGCGCCGCCTTGCCGCGGAAGTCGGGCTTATCCCATCTGACGAAGCGGTCCAGCCCGCCCTGCAGGATCGAATAGTCGGTCGACAGGTCGCCCTTCCAGGTGCGGTAACCTTTTTCGAGCCGCAGCGAATCCAGTGCGTACATGCCGAACGGTTTTAGTCTATGCCTCTTCCCGGCCTCCCAGACGGCGTCGAAGATGGCTGCGGTATCGTCGACCTTGCTGTGGATTTCCCAGCCGAGCTCGCCCGCGAAGGACACGCGCACCAGCTTTGCCCAACGTCCGGCGATACTGGTTTCCTGATGCGTCAGCCAAGGCAGGGTGAGGTCGGCCGCGCAGAGTTCGGCGAGGATTTTTCGCGAGTTGGGGCCGGCGAGGATCTGGGTGGAGTATTCCTCCGTCCGGTCGACCAGCTTGAAAGTGGCGTCCTTCGGGATGCGCGATTTCAGCCATTCGAAATCATGCCACTGAGCCACCGCGGCGGTGATCAGCGTCATCAGGTTCTCGTCGTGGCGGACCACCGACATTTCGGTGACGATGCGGCCCTTGTCGTCGGCAAAATAGACGAGGCCGATGCGGCCGGGTTTCGGCACCAGGCCTGTCACCTGGAGGCTCAGCCATTCGGCGGCACCCGGACCGTCGAGATTGAAACGGGAAAACCCCGGCAGGTCCAGAATGCCGGCGGCATCGCGGACGGCGAGGCATTCCTCGCGCACACGATGCTGCCACGGCCCGTCGCGTCGGAAAGTCAGCGTGGATTCTTCGGAGATGTCGTCGCCTGGCTTCGCATACCAGGTGGCGCGTTCCCAGCCATTATAAGCGTCGAACCGGGCGCCGAGTGCCTTGATGCGGTCGTGGAGCGGCGACAGCTTGCGGTCGCGCCCGGCCGGCCAGGCATGGCGCGGGAACTGGATGGCATATTCGTTGCCGTAGATCTCCATGCCCTTGGCGACGCAATAATCCGGGGCCGAGGCAAAGGCGGTGAAACGGCGCGGATCGCAGGACCACATATCCCATTCGGTCTGGCCCTCGGTCACCCATTCGGCCAGCACCTTGCCGGCGCCGCCGCCCTGGGCGATGCCGAAGGTAAAGACGCAGGCCTCGAAGGCGTTGGGCACGCCGGGCATCGGGCCGATCAGCGGGTTGCCGTCCGGCGCATAGGGGATCGGCCCGTTGATGACCTTGGACAGGCCGGCGGTGCCGAGGATCGGCACGCGGGCGACAGCATCGGCCAGGTAATGTTCCAGCCGGTCGAGATCGTCGGGAAACAGCTGGAAGGAAAAGTCGTCGGGCATCGGGTCGTTGTGGCCGACCCAGTGGGCTCGGCAATTGCGCTCATAGGGGCCGAGATTCATGCCGTTCTTTTCCTGGCGCAGATAATAGGACGTATCGACGTCGCGCAGCAGCGGCAGCTTCTTGCCCTGTTCCTTCGACCACGCCGCCAGTTCGGGGATTTCCTCGAACAGGATGTATTGATGGCTCATCACCATCATCGGCACCTCGCGGCCGAACATCCTGCCGACCTCGGCGGCGCGGTAGCCGGCGGCGTTGACGACGATCTCGCAGCGGATCTCGCCTTGCGTTGTCTCGATCACCCACTCGTCGTTGTCGCGGCGCACGCCGGTGACCGGACAGAAGCGGATGATCTTCGCGCCCATGTCACGCGCGCCCTTGGCCAGTGCCTGGGTCAATTGCGCTGGATCGATATCGCCATCATTCGGATCGTAGAGCGCGCCTTTCAGCTCATGCGTCTCGATGAAGGGGTAACGGCGCTTGATCTCGTCGAGCCCGACCACGTCGATATCCATGCCCTGGTAGCGGCCCATGCCCTTGGCGCGCTGGAATTCCTGCATGCGCTCCGCGCTATGGGCCAGCCTGAGCGAGCCGGTGACGTGGTAGTTCATGGGATAGCCGACCTCGTCGGCCAGCCGGCGATAGAGTTCGGTCGAATATCGCTGCATGTTCATCAGCGACCATGACGAGGAGAAAGTCGGCACGTTGCCGGCGGCATGCCAGGTCGAGCCGGAAGTCAGCTCGTTCTTCTCCAGAAGCACGCAGTCGGTCCAGCCCGCGTTGGCGAGATGATAGAGCGAGGAGGCGCCGACGGCACCACCTCCGATGATCACCACGTGTGCCGTGGTCGGCAAACCGGCCATGTTCTTCTCCGACTATTTGTTTTGATGCATGTCGTTGTCCCAAAACCGCCACGCACTTTTGGGCGACATGCATTCGTTCAATAGACGGGCGGCGAAACCACCCAGATCACCACAGCCGGTTCCGCTCCAGGATTGCGCCAGCGGAACGGCTTGCCGTCGAAGCGGAAGGAATCGCCTTCGCCAAGCCGGTGCCAGACGCCGGCAATTTCGATGTCGAAACTGCCGGAAGCGACGTAGCCGGCTTCCTCGGTCGGCCGGCGCGACTCGGTCTGCAGCTCGGCACCCGGGGCGAAGACCGAACGCAGCATCTCGAAGCTACCGCCGAGATCGGGCGACAGAAGCTCCTCCACCAGGCCGGAATCGCTTGTGCCAAGCGTGCGCCGGTTGCCGGCACGCACGACCACGCCGCGCTCGGTCTCGACAGGTACGTCATGGCTGAAGAACAGGCTGACCGGCACGCCGAACAATTCGGCGAAGGCCCTGAGATCGCCGAGCGACGGGACCGACAGACCGCGCTCGACCTGGCTGACCCAGCCGACGGAACGGCCGAGCTTCAGTGCGATTTCAGCAAGCGTCAGGCCGCGCGCCTTGCGCAACGCGCGGATGTCGCCGGCCAGCAGCCGTTCGCCGCTGTCCTGTTCCGATCTGGCGGCGGTTGAGGGCAAAGCCATCCCTGTCTCGGTGAAAAATTCCCAGCAAATTTCATTTGATGGCGGGTTCATGAAAAAATCAAGAGGATTTTCATGCACTCACAAGATTTACTTGCGCCATTTTGACGGTTCGGGCAAAGGCTCGGCGCACGAGCGGCGAGTGGGGCGTCCGGTCGAGGCGGGTAGGCTATCGGGCGTTCAAAAAGACGCGCAAGGATGCTCCATCACTTCTAGTCGGCGCATGATCCTTCCGGAAAATCGGATTCGGGATCATACGCAAAGGGACGGCCATGCTGGAAAACAACTCCCGGATTGCGGCGGCGATCGTCGATGACGCGATCACCTCGCGCCGATCGGTACGCGCCTTCTTGCCCGATATGATCGACGACGAGACCATCCGCGATATTCTCGCCGTTGCCGCGCGCGCGCCCTCAGGCACCAACATGCAGCCCTGGAAAGTCTATGTGACCAAGGGCGAGGTCAAACAGCGCATCACCGATGCCATCCTCAGTTCGGGCATCCGCGCCGAAAAGGCCGAGTGGGACGAGTACCGCTACTATCCCGACCAGTTCTTCGAACCCTATCTGACGCGACGGCGGGCCAACGGCTTCGGCCTCTACGGCGTGCTCGGCATCGGCCGGCGCGAGGTCGACAGGATGCGTGCGCAGCACGACCGCAACTTCGTCTTCTTCGACGCGCCTGTCGGCATGATCTTCACCGTCGACCGGCGGCTGAACAAGGGGTCGTGGATCGACTACGGCATGTTCCTGCAAAACATCATGGTCGCCGCGCGCGGCAGGGGCCTGCACACCTGTCCGCAAGCTGCCTTCGCGCCCTATCACCGGCAGATCAGGCCGGTGCTCAACATTCCCGACGAGGAGATCGTCGTCTGCGGCATGGCGCTCGGCCATGAGGATACGTCCAAGCCCGAAAATGCCTTCCGCACCGACCGCGCGCCGCTGGAAGAGTGGGTGACGTTCGCGGAGTGACGTGAGGCGCCGTCCGGCTCTACTGCACTTCGTAGCCGACTTCCTCGCTCGCATGGCAGAGCGCTTTCCAGAACGAGCGGGCGAACGAGCGGAACACATAGATGTCGAACTGATCGGCGCCCGTGCGCTGGATCTGCGCGAAGATGTCGTGATGCATGGTCGAGCGGCCGGCACCGATCGGGAAGGCCGGCAGCGCGAAGTCGATGGCGAAGAATTTCGCCAGCACCCACTCGGCCTTCGGCCCGGCGATACGGATCGCGGTGCGGCCGTGCGAAAGGTCGGTCACCGTACCGATGGCCGAAGTAACGACATCGGCAAAGGCCGGCGCCAATCCCTCGGCTTCATCGACAACCGTAAATTTTCCCGGCGCAAAGCCGAACACCGACCTGGCGCCGTTCGTCACACCGCCACCGGCGCCGTCGGGCAAAACCAGGCCGGTGACCGCATGGATGCCGGCCATCAACGTCTTCTCCTCTCCGGGCCAGGCGGCGAGCTGCAGGATCGAACCCGGCCTCGTTTCAGAGAGGATGATTTCGACACCGTGCTCGAAATTGCCATGCGAGCCCGGATGCAGCACCGGCTCAAGCGGTGATTGGCGTTCAACCATGCATGCGACTCCCGTCCGGATCGAAGAAATGGTTGGAGACGATCTCTACTGGCCCGAACCGGTTGCGCAACGGGTCGGAAACGTAGGCACGCGAGCCGCGCCGCGCCTTGCCGCCCTTGACCAGGGCAAGCGCGATATATTTGCCGAGCGCCGGCGAATAGCAGCAGGCGGTGATGTGGCCAAGCGAGCCGTGCGGATTGGCTTCGTCAAGCTCATCCACGATATGTGCGCCCCCATTGAGCGGCTGGTTGTCGAGCGAAACAATACCGACGAGTTCCAGGCGGTCGGGTGCGATCAGCCCCTCGCGATCCATCATCGCCGAGCCGATGAACGACTTCTTCTTCGACAGCATCCAGTCGAGATGCAGGTCGCGTGCCGTGGTACGGCCGTCGATCTCGGCACCGGTGACGTGGCCTTTCTCGATGCGCATGGTGCCCAGCGCCTCCAGCCCGTAGGTCACCAGCCCGAACGGCTTGCCGGCTTCGATCAGCGCCTCCCAGACATGGGTGCCGTAGCCGGCGCCGGAATAGACCTCGAAGGCCATTTCGCCGGAGAAGGACAGCCGGCAGATCATCACCGGCACGCCGGCGATTTCGCCGTGGATGATGCCCATGAAGGGCAGGGCGGCATTGTCGACGGCGGTGCCGCTGACGCAAGCAGCCAGTATCTGCCTTGCCTTCGGCCCACCGATGGCGGCACCGGCCCATTGGTCGGTGACCGAGGCGACGTGGACTTTCAGCTCCGGCCAGATCACGTCGAGGAAATATTCCAGATGCTGCATCACCTTGCCGGCATTGGCGGTGGTGGTGGTCATCAGGAAATCCTGCTCGCCGAGCCGCCATGTGGTGCCGTCGTCAAAGGCGAGACCGTCCTCGCGCAGCATCAGCCCATAACGCGCCTTGCCGACGGCCAGCGTCGAAAACACGTTGGTGTAGACGCGGTCGAGGAATTCCGCCGCGTCGGGGCCTTGCACCGCGATCTTGCCCAGTGTCGAGACATCGACGATGCCGGCGCTCTCGCGCGTGGCTCTCGCTTCGCGCACATAGGCCTGCTCGATCGTCTCGCCGGGATGGCCGTAGATCATCGGCCGATACCACAGGCCGGCCGAATACATGGTGGCGCCGTTGGCGACGTGCCAGTCATGCATCGGCGTCAGCCGCTCGGGCTTCAGATCGCCGAAGCGTTCGGCGGCTAGCGAGCCGATCGATACCGCCGAAAAGGGCGGGCGAAAGCGCGTCGTGCCGACCTCTGGGATCGGCTTGCCGAGCGCCTCGGCGATGATGGCGAGGCCGGGTATGTTGGAGCTCTTGCCCTGGTCGGTTGCCATGCCGAGCGTGGTGTAGCGCTTCAGATGCTCGACCGAGACGAAGCCTTCGCGATGCGCCAGCCGCACGTCATCCGCCGTCACGTCATGCTGGAAATCGACGAAACTCTTTCCCTGGGCCTTGATCTCGAACACCGGCGCCGGATCGGGATCGCCAGGTGCGGCTTCTACGGCAGGCAAGGCCGCCGGCGTGGCGGTTGCGCCCGCTGCGGAAAGGCCGGCGGCGCGGCCTTCGGCGATCGCCTCGGCGGTGGAGAAACTGCCGGCGAAGGCGCCGGCGCCGATCCATTGCCGCGTCGTCGGCTTGGGCGGCAGGAACGCTTGCAATGCTTCGTTCCATTCCGCTCTCGCGCCGGCCTGGCTGGCCAGATGGATGGTCGGCGACCAGCCGCCCGACATCAGCAGGCAATCGGCGTGGATGCTGCGCGCATCGCCGGAAAGCGCGCCGTTGACCACGTCGAAGCGCTGCACCTTGAAGCCGGAAAGCGCCTTGCCGCCCTCGGTGGCGATCACCGCGTGGCCAGAAAGGATCTCGGCCTCCGCTTCGCCGGCCAGCTTGCGCATTTCGCTCGAAAGTTCTGGGCGCACGTCGACGATGGCGACGACGACGGCGCCGGCCTTCTTCAGCGCAAGCGCGGAGCGATAGGCGCTGTCATTGTTGGTGAACAGCGCGACCCTGTCGCCCGGCAGCACGCCATATTCGTTGGCAAAACGCTCGGCAGCATGCGCCAGCATCACGCCTGGCCGATCGTTGCCCGGAAAGACCAGCGGACGCTCCAGGGAGCCGGTGGCCAGCACCACCGACTTGGCGCGGATCGTCCAATAGCGATGGCGCGGCTCGCCCTTGCCGGCCTTTTCCTTGTGGTCGGTGACACGTTCGAGCGCGGCAAGCGTGTTGCCGTCATAATAACCCCAGACAGTAGTGCGCGGCAAAAGGCGGATATTGTCACGGCCTTCAAGCTGACCGGCGGCGCGCGCTGCCCAGTCGGCGGCCGGCATGCCATCGATCGTCTCGCGCGACCAATTGGCCGAGCCGCCGAAATGCGGCTCGAGCTCGGCCAGGATGACGCGTGCACCCTGATCGGCAGCCGCCCTGGCGGCCATCAGCCCCGCCGGGCCGGAGCCGACCACCAGCACATCGCAAAACGCGTTCATGCGTTCGTAGCGCGCCGTATCGGGAGCCGTGCCTGCCTTGCCCAGGCCGGCGGCACGGCGGATGAAATGCTCACAGAACATCCAGAAGCGAGTGCCCTTCAGCGGACCGATCACCGGTCCCATGAAGGTCTTGTAGTAGAAGCCAGCCGACAAAAGCTTGCCGCCGAGCTGGTTCACGGCACTGACGTCCCAGGCAAGCGAAGGGAAGCGGTTCTGGCTGATTGCGGCCAGCCCGTCATAAATCTCGACCATTGTGGCGGGGATGTTCGGCTCGCGAACCTCGCCCCTCAACACTGTGACCAGCGCGTTCGGTTCCTCGACGCCGGCGGTCAGCACGCCGCGCGGGCGGTGATATTTGAACGAACGCCCAAACAGGGTGACGCCGTTGGCCAGCAGCGCCGAAGCCAGCGTGTCGCCGGCATGGCCGGTATAAGGCGCGCCGTCGAAGGTGAAACGGATGGTCCGCAGCCGGTCGATGCGCCCCCCGGCCTCTGTACGGCGCGGGCTCATGGCTTGTCCTCGGCCCGGTGCCGCGCAACCGAGTTGTGGTCGCCGCGCGCGAACGCGGTGCTGGAGATCTCGTGCGTCAGCGTATTGCGCACGACCCTGAGATGGGCGCGGCAGCCGCCGGAATGCTGCCAGATCTCATTGTGGTCGCCGGCTGGATTAAGCCGGTCGTAGACATAGGCGTTCCAGGCGTCGAGGTTCTGCGAGGCGGGCTGTGGGCGCTGGCGGTTGCCGTCGCCCTGATAGGTGAATTCGATCACGTCGCGGGGGCCGCAATAGGGGCAGGTGATGAGCATGGATCTCTTAAACTTCTCGTTTGACCATGATCTTGTCCGAAAACCGGTTTCCACTTTTCGGGATCATGGCCTAATGCAGCCGGGGCGTGGCGCCCTGGCCCTTGTCGTCGATCACCATGCCACGGTAAAAGCGGTCGAGCGTGAAGGCCGCGTTGAGACCGTGCGGCTCGTCCTTGGCAATGGTCCAGGCAAAGCACCAGCCGGAAGCCGGCGTCGCCTTGAAGCCGCCATAGCACCAGCCGCAGTTGAGATACATGCCCGGCAGCGGACCGGTGGTGATGATTGGCGAGCCGTCCATCGACATGTCGCAGACGCCGCCCCATGAGCGCAGCATGCGGACACGGGCCAGCCCAGGGAACAGCGCCAGCATCTCGCTCATCACCTCATCGACGATAGGCAGGCTGCCGCGTTGGGCGTAGCTGTTGTAGCCGTCGAGATCGCCGCCATAGACAAGCCCGCCCTTGTCAGATTGCGACATATAAAAATGGCCCATGCCGAAGGTCAGGACCGTATCGATGAACGGTTTTAGCGATTCCGTGACGAAGGCCTGCAGCACGTGGCTCTCGATCGGCATCGTCTCGATGCCGGCAAGCCGCATGACCCGCCCGGTGCTGCCGGCAACCGCGACCGCTACCTTTTTTGCGCGGATTTCGCCGCGCGTTGTCGTGACGCCGATGATGCGGTCGCCGTCGCGCAGGAAGCCGGTGACCTCGCAATTTTCGATGATGTCGACGCCGCGGCGATCTGCGCCGCGCGCATAGCCCCAGGCGACGGCGTCGTGGCGGGCGGTGCCGGCGCGCCGCTGCATCAGGCCACCGACGATCGGGAAACGCGCGGTGGCCGAGACGTCGAGCGCCGGCACCAGGCGCGCGATTTCGGCCGTGGTCATCAGTTCGGCGTCAACGCCGAGATGGCGCATGGCGTTTCCGCGCCGGGCATAGTCGTCGAGCTGAGCAGGTGTGTGGGCGAGGTTCAGGCAGCCGCGCTGCGAGAACATGACGTTGTAGTTGAGATCATGGGCCAGGTTCTCCCACAGCTTCATCGAATGTTCGTAGAAACGCGTGTTGGCCGGCAGGAGATAGTTGGAACGGACCGCCGTGGTGTTGCGGCCGACATTGCCGGAGCCGAGCCAGCCCTTCTCCAGCACCGCGACATTTGTGATGCCGTGCTCCTTGGCGAGATAGTAGGCGGTCGACAGGCCATGGCCGCCGCCGCCGATCACGATCACGTCGTAGGACGCTTTCGGGTCGGGCTTGCGCCAGGCCGGCCTCCAGTCCTTGTTTCCGGTCAGCGCGTTCTTGAGAAGCGAAAAGGCCGAATATTCCGCCATTCTTATTGTCATCCATTTCAGGCTTTACGGCAGAGTATAGAGCAGGCTGCAAACGCAAAGCCAAGATTGCGCCATCGCTTTTCGACTCCCCGACTTCGATTGGATTTGGCCGACTTCGATTGGATTTGGCCGACTTCGATTGGATTGGCCGACTTCGATTGGATTGGCCGACTTCGATTGGCGGGACTTCGAAAAACGAGACGCCTGGGATGACTTGCCCCGTGATATGAGCCTCTTTATCAAGGACGTGCTTCAAAACTGCCGATGCCGCCCGCGAGTCGCCAGAAAAATCATGTTCTTTCGTTTATTCCGCCTGGTCTTGATTCTTGCGCTTGTTGTCTCGGCGCCGCCGTCGCTCGTTGCTATGGCGCAGGCACTCGGGCAGGGCGCCGCCGGGTTGATCGCAGACCAGCAGAAGGTCATCCAGAGTCTGACGGCCAAAATCGACGGTCTCGAGAAGAAGATACAGCAGGACGGCCAAGACGATGCCACCCTCGTGGAAATCCGTCTGCAATTGGAGGATCTGTCGCGGGCGGCGCTCACCAGCGCGCTAGCGTTCCGATCGCGTCTCGGCGATATCAACGATCGGATTGAGATGCTGGGACCTCCGCCGGCCGCGGGCCAGCCGGCCGAGCCAGACATCGTAACCGGTGAACGCCAGGCCTTGGCTTCCGAAAAAGCCGAGATCAACGCCGTTATTGCCAGCGCGCAGAACCTGTCGATCCGCGTCAGTGGGCTGATCGAGAAGATCGGCAACATGCGCAGCGAGCTGTTCCGCAATGTGCTTACTAAGCGCTACGTGCTGTCCGATGCGCTTAGCCCCGAAGTCTTTTCCGACGCCAACGCTGAGTTTTCCGGCTTCTATAAGGCGGTCTCGTCCTGGCTGAGTTTCGCCTTCAAGTTCAAGTTCCAGGCCATTCTTGCCGCGACTTTGATGGCGCTCGCATTCGCTGCAGTGCTTTTTATCGGCGGCCGACGCCTGTTCGGCCGCGTCTTCGAAGCGGATCCCTCCGTCGAGGACCCCTCCTATCTCAGCCGCCTGTCGGTGGCGTTCTGGTCGACGTTGCTGCCGACGCTGGCGGTCGGCGCCTTCCTTGTCTCGACGATCTTCTTCTTCGATTATTACAATGTTTTACGCGGTGACATCGGCATCTTCCTGAATTCGCTGGTTGCCGTTATCGCGGTGGTGTTCTGCGTCAACCGCCTGACCAACGCGGCGCTCGAGCCCCGACTGCCGAACTGGCGTTTGATCCCGGTCGAAACCGGCCCGGCGCGCTGGCTGGTGCGGCTGACGACCGCCATGGCTGTCGTCATCGGCAGCAACAACTTCCTGTCTGTCGTCAACGACAAGATGGGCTCGCCACTGTCGCTGACCATCGCCAGAAGCTTCATCGCCACCATCGTCGTCGGCATCATCCTGATCCTTATGGGCCTGCTGAAGCCGTTCAAGGCCCCCGACGGAAGCTGGCGCCCGTGGCCGGCGTGGCTGCGCTACACCGCCGTCGCGCTAGGCCTATTCACCATCGCATCGGCACTGCTTGGCTATATCGGCCTTGCAATTTTCGTCTCGCTGCAGGTCGTGGTCACCGGCACCATCCTGGTCACCGCCTATATCGGCTTCCTGTCGGCGCGAGCGATCGGCGAGGAAGGTGGTTTCGCCAAAACTTCGATCGGGCGCTGGCTAGCGGCCAATTCAAGCTACGAAGAGACCGCCCTCGACCAGCTCGGGCTTGTCGTCAGCGCCGCCATCAACATCATGATTGTGCTGGTGTTCCTGCCGCTGATCCTGTTGATGTGGGGCTTCCAGCCCGGCGACATCCAGGCCTGGGCCTACAAGCTGGCGACCGGCCTCACCATCGGCTCGGTGACGATCTCGGTCACCGGCATTCTCACCGGCGTCGTCGTCTTCATCATTGGCTATTTCCTGACGCGCTGGTTCCAGGGCTGGCTCGACGGCTCGGTGATGGCGCGCGGCCGGGTCGACACCGGCGTGCGCAATTCGATCCGGCTGGCGGTCGGTTATGCCGGTGTCGCGGTCGCGGCACTGGTCGGCATCTCGGCGGCCGGTATCGACCTCTCCAATCTCGCGCTGGTCGCCGGCGCCCTGTCCCTCGGCATCGGTTTCGGCTTGCAGAATGTCGTCTCGAATTTCGTGTCGGGCCTGATCCTGTTGGCCGAGCGGCCGTTCAAGGTCGGCGACTGGATCGTCGCCGGCGACATCAGCGGCACGGTCAAGAAGATCAGCGTGCGCGCCACCGAGATCGAGACGTTCCAACGGCAATCGGTGATCTTGCCCAATTCAAACCTGATCAACAATGCGGTCGGCAACTGGACGCACCGCAACAAGCTCGGCCGCGTCGACATCAAGGTCGGCGTTGCCTATGGCAGCGACGTCAAGCACGTGCATGGCGTCCTGTTGGAGATCGCACGCAGCCATCCGCTGGTGCTGAAGAACCCGGAACCCTTTGTGCTGTTTTCCAATTTCGGCCCGGCCGCGCTCGAATTCGAGATCCGCGTGTTCCTGGCAGACGTTCTTAGTGGCAATATCGTCCAGAACGACATCCGCTTTGCCATCTTCGATGTGTTCGCCGACCAGCATATCGAAATTCCGTCGACACCGCGCGCCGTCGTCGAGACCAAGAAGCACGAAGCGTGGCCGATCGACGACGACAAGATCGAAGTCGAATTCGCCGAGCGGGAACAAGCAAAAGCCCTAGCGGCGGTCGAGGCGAAACGTCTCGCCAAGTCGGGACGCAAGGTACGGAAGCCCGATCCTGACTAGCTGATTGAAGCTTGCCTTCAAGCCTTCGGAAACCAATTGCGGCATGAATGCGGCATTCAGTTGCCGTTCAGCTTGCATTGCATATAAGCTCACCTGCAAACGGCGAGAATGCCTTGCGAAATGCAACAGAGGCGGTGGCAACACCGATACTGCAAAATGTGGAAGTCTCTCGTCGCCGCCGTCGCTTTTCTGGCCGTGGGCGGCTCGGCCCATGCCGCCAGCGCGGTTAACAAGGACGCCGAGACCCGCACGCTGATCGTGACGGAAGGCGGCGGCAAGACCGAGCTGGCGCTGGCCGCTGGCGAAACCGTGGAATTTTGCCCGAGCGGCTGTTTTGTTACCTTGCCGAATGGCGACCTCGAGGCGCTGACCGGTTCGGAGACGATCGAGATCTCGGGCGGCGTCGCGCGCATCAAGTAAAGTCGACGCCATGATTTTTGAAGGCCGGGCAAACACCCGGCCTTTTATTTGCTTCCGGTAATCGGCGATGAAGGTATGCATTTTTCTTCGAAGCTGCGCAGGACGGGCTCTAGCAGCGTCTTCGTACCGAGCAGGGCGAAGGCGTAGGTCTAACTGCATTCGACGGGCTGGTGGCGCGGGCTTTTTTGGCGATGTCGCAAACAGGCTGCAAGCGCGGCGCCGCGCCGCCCTATAGTCTGCTCGCAATAGCATCTTGGAGTCGCGGGCAATGGCAGGGTTTCCGGAAAAGGCGAAGGTCGTCATCGTCGGGCTGGGCGGCATCGTCGGCGCATCGGTCGCCCATCACCTGATCGAGCGCGGATGGGACGATATTGTCGGCATCGACAAATCGGCCATCCCGACGGATATCGGCTCGACGGCGCATGCCTCCGACTTCTGCTACACGACCAGCCATGATTTCCTGTCGTGCTGGACGACGCTCTATTCCATCGATTTCTACGAAAAGATGGGTCACTACGCGCGCATCGGCGGCCTCGAGGTCGCCCGCGTCGGCGACGACGCCCGCATGGCGGAGATCAAGCGCAAGATCGCCTCGGCGAAGGCCTTCGGCACACGCGCCCGCCTGATCGATCCCGCCGAGATCAAGGAAAAATTCCCGCTGATCGAAGAACAGATGGTACAGGGCGGCCTGTGGGATCCCGACGCCGGCCTCGTCATCCCGCGCTCGCAGACCGTCGCCGGCAAGCTTGTCGATCAGGCGGAAGCTTCCGGCAAACTCAGGGCGTTTGCCAATACGTCGGCCAGGTCGCTCGTCATCGAGAACGGCCGCATCAAGGGCGTGGTGACCGACCGCGGCACCATCGAGGCCGACTATGTCGTGGTCTGCACCGGCATCTGGGGACGGCTGATCGCGGAAATGGCGGGCGAGGACCTGCCGGTCATGCCGATCGACCATCCGCTTACCTTCTTCGGGCCGTACACCGAGTTCGCCGGCACCGGCAAGGAGATCGGCTGGCCGCTGCTGCGCGACCAGGGCAACTCGGCTTACATGCGCGATACCGGCGACCCCAAGACCGCCGAAGGCGGGCAGATCGAATGGGGTTATTACGAAGAGACCAATCCGCGCCTTTGCCATCCGCGCGATATTCTCGAGAAAAACGAGGCGCGGCTTTCGCCGTCGCAACGCGATCTCGACATGGAGCAGATCCTGGCGCCGCTCGAGCGCGCCATGGAACTGACGCCGATCCTGGGCGAGCTGGGCTACAATGAGAGCCATTCCTTCAACGGCCTATTGCAGGTGACGGCGGACGGCGGCCCCTCGATGGGCGAAAGCCAGAAGGTCAGGGGCCTCTGGTATGCGGTGGCGGTTTGGGTCAAGGACGGCCCCGGCATGGGCAAGCTCATCGCCGACTGGATGACGGACGGCCGCACGGCGATCGACCACCACGCCATCGACTATTCGCGTTTCTATCCGCACCAGACGAAAGAACAGTTCATCTGGGATCGCTGCACCGAAACCGCTATGAAGGTCTACAACCCAGCGGTCCATCCACGCGAGCCCTTCTCCAAGGCTCGCAATGTCCGCCGCTCGCCCTTCTGGGAGCGCGAGAAGGAACTCGGCGGCTATTTCATGGAACTCGGCGGCTGGGAGCGCGCCCATGGCTACGCCGCCAACGAGCATCTGCTCGAGAAATACGGCAACCGGGTGCCGGTGCGCCAAAACGAATGGGATAACCGCCACTTCTGGCGCGTCTCGAACGCCGAGCATCTCGCGATGAGCGAGGATTGCGGCATCGTCAACCTGTCGCATTTCGCCATGTACGACGTGGAAGGCCCGGACCATGTCGCGCTGATGGAATGGCTGTGCGCGGCAAAAATCGGCGGTGACGGCAATATAGGCAAGGGCATCTATACCCATTTCCTCGACGAGGAAGGCATGGTGCGCGCCGACCTGACCGTCATCCGCATGGCCGGCCGCTGCCGCGTCATCGACGGCGCCGATGCCGGGCCGCGCGACTTCCAGTACATGCGCCGGACGGCAGAGGACAAAGGCTTCGACGTTAGCGTCACCGATGTGACCGAGAGATATGTGACCGTCGGCATCTGGGGTCCGAACGCGCGGGCGACATTGAGCAAGTGCGTGGAAAACCCCGATGGGCTGACGCCGGAGAATTTTCCCTTTGCCGCGATCAAGCCCGTCAGGATCGCCGGCAAGGACGTGACCGCCTTCCGCATCTCCTATGTCGGCGAGCAAGGCTGGGAACTGCACATGCGCTACGACGACGGCCTGGCTGTCTGGGACGCGCTGCGGTCGACCGGCGTGATGGCCTTTGGCGTCGAGACCTATGCCAACAGCCGCCGCCTGGAGAAGAGCCTGCGCCTGCAGAATGCGGACCTGTTGACCGAATACAATCTGCTGGAAGCCGACCTTGCCCGTCCGAAAGTCAAGGAGGCCGATTTCTGCGGCAAGGCAAAGCATCTGGAATATCGCGCCCGGGCGCATCAGCCGGCCATGCTTTGCACGCTTATCTTGACGGACAATACAGATTCGAATGGTGTTCCCCGCTATCCGGTCGGCACGATGCCGGTAATGGACCCGCAAACCGGTGAGACGCTCGTCGACGAGCTCGGCCGCCGCTCCTTCACGACTTCGGTGGCCTATGGTCCGACCCTCGGCAAGAACATCGCGCTCGCCTACCTGCCCTGGGCGTATTGCCAGGAGGGCCGCAAGCTGAGCGTCGAATATTTCGGCGAGAAGTACCCGGTCGAAGTGGCCGCCGTCGGCTACAGGCCGCTCTACGACCCGGAGAACCTCAATCCGCGCAGCTAAGCGTTGCTTGCCTGCCGATTCTCCACACAGGCAAGCCGAGCAGTGCCAGCAGGACCCTGAATGCAGAAGCCCGATTCATCGTCGGGCTTTTCGCTTTGTGGAGCGATGATTCTCGCTTACCGTCGCGCTGCGATTGGGGGGTGCCTTTGCGGCGGATCGGCTGGGACAGAAAAAACGATGCGCTTGTGTTTCAGCTGAACCGGAATATCCCGGTTCGCGTCAGCTGGACCTTCGCAATTCCCATTGTGCTGCCCTTCCTGAACGAGTGGGCGAGCCGACCCAAGGATGCGCTGATCCATACCTCTATCTTTGCAGCGCTTCTGTTTGCGTCGATATTTCTGCACGAACTGGCACACGCCTGGATCGGACGCCGACAAGGCGTCGCCACCGACAGGATAGAACTATATCTCTTCGGCGGGCTCACGCGTTTCAAACGCGCCGCAGCGCCATCGCCTGCCTGGGCGCGGATTGCGATAGCGGGTCCCCTGGCGAACATCGCGCTCGCCGCGTTTTTCGATGCGGCCTATTATCTGGTTTTTGGAGAACTCATCCCAGTTGTGCCCGAAAGGCCATTCGGGTGGCTGCCGTCAAGGTCGGCCGGTCCTCTGGAATGGACGCTTTGGATTGGCGCATTGTTGAACGTGTCACTTATCATTCTCAACATCCTGCCCGCCTACGATCTGGATGGCGGCGTGATTGCAAGACATTTGTTCCTGAGACGCTTCGGCGTCCGCCGGGCCGCGCAGATCGTCGGCATCTGCGGCATCGTACTTTCAATTCTGCGTTTTGCGATCATCTTGCCTGCCGCGGTTGCAGGTATTCTGTTGTGGCTTCCGCCGTCATTCAAGCCGAACTGGACGGCAGCGCGTGGGGTCGGTGCTAGAAAACCGAAGCCGGACCCATCCTCCGAGACGGATGTCGAGAAGGCCGTGGAGTGGCGGGGACGGGGCGGGCACCGCATCTACAAATGAAATTCGCTTTCCGGCGGTTCGCAAGAATGTGACCGGATGAGCCCGGCTCTTCACCGGGCTTTTCTCTTTGTCGATCGGCGATTTTCGCTTACCGTGCGGCATGTCTGGTTTTGCCCGTGCAAGACATCTCGTCTCGGGTGCCGCCGCGCTGGCGTCGGTGCTATGGCTGACTGCAAACTCCCGCGCCGCCGAGCCGGTCGACGTCGAACTGGTGCTGGCAGTCGACGTTTCGCTGTCCATGTCGCCGGACGAGCTCGAAATCCAGCGTCATGGCTACGCGGCGGCGCTGACGCATGACGATGTCCTGCAGGCAATCGGCGAAGGCGCTCATGGCAAGATTGCCGTCACCTATGTCGAATGGGCTGGCGCGACCTGGCAGCAGGTCGTGGTGCCGTGGACGGTGATCGCCAATCGTGCCGACGCCGAGCGGCTGGCAGCGCAGCTTTCCGCTCATCCGCCGGCCAGTGCCAGGCGCACCTCGATCTCCGGCGCGCTGGAATTCGCCAGCGATCTCTTTGCTGAAAGCGGCTTCCAGGGCGTCAAGCGGGTGATCGACATTTCGGGTGACGGCCCCAACAACCAGGGCGCACCTGTCGATATCACCCGCGACGCGGTGATCAAGCAAGGCATCACCGTCAACGGCCTGCCGCTGATGACCAGGGGCGGGTTCAGCAGCGCTTACGATGTCAACAATCTCGACCGCTACTACAGCGACTGCGTCATCGGCGGGCCGGGCTCCTTCATGATCCCGGTCAATGACTGGACGCAGTTTCCGGAGGCCATCCGCCGCAAGCTGGTGCTGGAGCTTGCCGGTCCGGCCTCGCCGCAGCGAGCGGCGGAAGAGGCGGCGCATCCGCCATTGGTGCTGGCACAGGACATCCCCGTCACCGACTGCCTAGTCGGCGAAAAAATGTGGCGCGACCGCAGCTGGATGTACGACAGCCGCTGATGGCGGAGTTTGCTGTCGATGGTGACATACCGCAGTGCAGCATCTGCTTCATTGACAAGCCTGCGGGCGTCTGTGACACAATTCCGCATCCGAACACATTAAAGGGGAACCGACATGAACAGGATCGGAATTCTTGCCGCAAGCTTGACGCTTGCCGTCGGATTGTCCGCGCCGGCGATGGCCGCCACATCGGTCAGCATCGGCATCAGTGGGTGGACCGGCTTTGCGCCGCTGACGCTCGCCAAGCAGGCCGGCATCTTCGAAAAGCACGGCCTCGACGTCACCTTGAAGAAGGTGCCGCAAGCCAGCCGGCCGCTCGCCATCGCCAGCGGCGACCTGCAATGCGCCGCCACCACGGTCGAGACCTGGCTGGTCTGGAACGCCAATGGCGTGACGACCAAGCAGATATTCCAGCTCGACAAATCCTACGGCGCCGACGGCATCGTCGCCCGCAACGACATCAAGACCGTCGCCGATCTCAAAGGTAAGTCGGTCGCGTCTTCGGCGCCGGGCACCTCGCCCTATTTCATGCTGGCCTGGGTGCTCAACAAGAACGGCATGTCGACCAAGGACGTGACGGTCGTCAACCTGGAGCCGGATGCGGCGGCGCAGGCGTTTCTCGCCGGCCAGAACGATGCGGCGGTCACCTATGAGCCGTTCATCTCGGCGGTGCGCGAAAAGTCCGACCAGGGCCACATCCTTGTCACCACTCTCGACTATCCGATGGTGCTCGATACGGTCGGCTGCACGCCGGAGTTCCTCAAGGCCAATCCGGATGCGGGCAAGGCGCTTGCCGACAGCTATTTCGAGGCACTCGACCTGATCAAGAGCGATCCGGCGAAATCCTATGAGACGATGGGTGCCGACGTGAAGCAGTCGGCCAAGGAATTCGAAGAGTCGGCCAAATACCTGAAATGGGCCGACAAGGCTGAAAACAAGCAGTTCTTCACCAAGGAATTCCAGGACTTTTCCAAGACCGCTGGCGAGCTTCTGCTGCAGATGGGTTTGATCAAGGAAGCGCCTGACGTCTCGACGTTGGCCGACACCAGCGCCGTCGCCGACTAACCGCCAGGATTGTCGCCCGGCGGCGGCGCGTGCGCCGCCGCTTTTTCATTCAGATCAGAGGACGGTCGAAGATGCCGCGCCCCTTGCATCCGGTCTCGCCGGGCATTCGAACCGTGCTCGGCATTTCGTTCTTCGTGCTGTTCGTGGCGTTCTGGGCGTGGATCACGCTTGGCGGCCACGTCAATCGCATTTTCCTTGCCGATCCGCTGTCGATGGTGAGAGACGGCTGGCGGCTGCTGGTCGAGGACCGCTTCTGGCTCGACATCCTTATCACCATCTGGCGCGTCTTCGGCGGGTTCCTGATGGCGGCCATCGTTGCCGTGCCGCTCGGCATCTTGATGGGTGCCTGGAAGCCCGTGGAGGCGTTCCTGGAGCCGTTCGTCTCCTTCGCCCGCTATCTGCCGGCATCGGCCTTCATCCCGCTGCTCATCCTGTGGGCGGGCGTTGGCGAGCTCGAAAAACTGCTGGTGATCTTCGTCGGCTCGGTGTTCCAGATCATCCTGATCATCGCGGTCAAGGTCGGCGGCACACGGCGCGACCTAGTCGAGGCGGCCTACACGCTTGGCTCGTCCGACAACGGCATCGTGCGGCGCGTGATCATGCCGGCCAATGCGCCGGAGATTGCCGAGACCCTGCGGCTGGTGCTCGGCTGGGCCTGGACCTATGTCATCGTCGCCGAGCTGATCGGCTCGTCGTCGGGCATCGGCTACATGATCATCAACAGCCAGTCGCGGCTGGCGACAGGGCAGATCATCTTCGGCATCATCGTCATCGGCCTGATCGGGCTGTTGTCCGATTTCGCCTTCAAGGCGCTCAACCGTTGGCTGTTTCCATGGAGCCTGGCGTGAGCAAGCTGCTCATCGAAGGCGTCTCGCGCACCTTCGCCGGTGTCGGCGGTGGGCAGCCGGTCAAGGCGCTGATGCCGATCGATCTGGCGGTCGCCGCCAACGACTTCATCACCATCCTGGGGCCATCCGGCTGTGGAAAGTCGACACTGCTCAGGATCGTCGCCGGCCTCGAAGCGCCGAGTGGGGGACGTGTTCTGCTCGGCGGCAGGGTGGTGGACCGGCCCGGTCCAGACCGCGGCATGGTTTTCCAGTCCTATACGCTGTTTCCGTGGCTGACGGTCGCCGAGAACATCGCCTTCGGCCTGCGCGAACGTGGAATGGCCGAGCACGAGCGCAGCGAGATCGTCGCTTCTTACGTCGATCTCGTCGGGCTGAGAGGTTTTGAAAACCATTGGCCGAAGCAGCTTTCCGGCGGCATGCAGCAGCGCACCGCGATTGCCCGGGCACTGGCCAACGATCCGGAGATCCTGCTGCTCGACGAGCCGTTCGGCGCGCTTGACAACCAGACCCGCGGGCTGATGCAGGAACTGCTTCTCGGCATCTGGGAGCGCCGGCAAAAAACGGTGCTGTTCGTCACCCACGACATCGAGGAGGCGATCTTCATGGCGTCGCGCGTGGTCGTGATGACGGCACGGCCGGGCCGCATCAAATCGGACGTTGCCGTCGACCTGCCGCATCCGCGCCACTACACGCTGAAGACCAGCCCGGAATTTTCGGCGCTGAAAGCGCGGCTGACGGAAGACATCCGCGTCGAGGCTATGCGCACGGCGCAGGTATAGTCGCCGCAACCTACACTCGACCGCGACCGGAAAAGATGCTCGGTTCGCTCAACAGGCGCTTTAGGCGTGGAAGGTCGCGCGTAGGGGCGTCCATTGCCGCCATGAACGCGGCCCATTTTTCTGCATCGAGGCGGAAGCTGTGCGGGTCGGCCGGTTTTTCGGATAGGCTCGAACTCGTGGTCATGCGACATCTCTCGATGCGGAATATCACACTTCGCCGGTCCTCTGCTGATTTGCCAGATCAAGCCGCCAGAAGCTGCTTGCGGTCGACGCGTTCCTGTTGCGGCGAGCGGGCGTACAACTCGCGATAGCATTTGGAGAAATGCGAGGCGGAAACAAAGCCGCAGGCGACCGCCACTTCGACCACCGGCAACGACGACTGGATCAGCAGGTGCCGGGCGCGGTCGAGGCGGATCTCCAGATAGTAACGGGCAGGGGAGCGCCCCATCTCGGTGCGGAACAGGCGCTCAATCTGCCGGCGCGACAGGTCGACATGGTCAGCGACCTCGATCAGCGAGAGCGGCTCGGAGAGATTGGCTTCCATCAGCTCGATAATGGTCAGAACCTTGGAATTCTGCACGCCAAGGCGGGCGCGCAGCGGCAGGCGCTGGCGGTCGGTCGGGCTGCGCACGCGATCAGTCAGCACCTGCTCGCAGACGCGGTTGACGAGGCTTTCGTCGAAATCGTCGCCGATCAGCTTCAGCATCATGTCGAGCGCGGCGGTGCCGCCGGCGCAGGTGTAGATGTTCTGGTCGATCTCGAAGAGGTCGGCGAAGACATTGGCCTTGGGGAACGCCTCGGAAAAGCCCGGCAGGTTCTCCCAATGGATGGCGCAGCGCTTGTTGGACAGCAGGCCTGCGGCGGCCAGGATATGCGCGCCGGTGCACAGGCCGCCGACGGCAACGCCGCGATTGTACTCCTCGCGCAACCAGGCAAAGGCCGATTTGTTCTGGTAGCGCTCGACATTGATGCCGCTGCAGACGATGGCCATGTTCGGCCGGTCCGGTCCGGACATTTTCTTGCGCTCTTCCTCCAGCGAGGTGTTGACGGCGCATTCGACGCCGTTCGAGGCGCGCACCGGCTTGCCGTCGATGCTGGCGAGCCGCCAGCGATAGGCTTCATAGCCGAGCATGCGGTTGGCCGAACGCAACGGATCGAGCGCCGTCGCGAAGGCGATCATGGTGAAATCGGGGACCAGGAAGAATACGAACGATCGCCGGATCGGGTGCTTTACGACGTTCACGGGTAGATCCTCACGCTGCAATGGCGCGAACAGGATGTCGCGATTAGCATAGCGACATCAGGAAAGACGTTTCCTGTCAATTGGCTAGATGGCAACGGAGCGACTTTATTTGCGACACGGGTCGCAAATGGGCAATCGCTATGCGGCGAAGGACGCGATATGCCGCCGGATCGAGCAAACGAGCCTACGCAGTCTGCGCACACGAAAACGCCGCCTCGGCAAAACCGAAGCGGCGCTGGATCGACTTCGAAGCAGCGCTAGGCTGCTTCCGCCGGGATTGCCGCGTCTCAGGCGACGAAGCCGAGGCGCGCGGCAGCCATGGCACCGGTCTGGCCAGGCATGGTGTTGGCCAGGCGCTGGCGCTCGAGCGCGGTCGTCAGGTTCATTTCGCGACGGGCAAAGAGGCGGGCAAAAAGCTTCATGATCATCTCCATTCGGTTGCTCAGACGGGTCGCCTTCGCTTGATGGAGTGGGGCAGCTCGTTTGTTGATGATGATATAGGCTTACGTGAGGGGAAACTAAATCGTAAAAACGAAGCACTTGATATGAAAAGCGACACGGAATGCGACAAATTTGGGCATTCTGCCCAGGATTTTCGATTATTTACAATGCGTTGATTGCCAGTGCGGGCTGCTATGCGACTTGCTCATATGCGGCATGCGACGGCGACATGGCTCGGGAAAATCATTGGAGTACAAACAAAAAGGCCTGCCGGGCTGATCTGCGCGGCAGGCCTTCAGCTGTTGATACACACGGTTTACTTTGCTCCAGCCCACGATCCCACACCATGGCGAGTGCCGGCCTTGGCATCGGCAGCTTCGGGCCAGCCGATATCCTTCTGCAGTTCAATCGGCAGCGCGCGGATGGCGCGTTCCGTCTGGTAGCGGGCACGGGCCTCGCTGAACTCGGTCGCGATCCGACCGATGGATGACAGGATAGACATCTCATTCTCCTTCGCGTTGGGCCGGGTCGTCCCGGCGCTTGCAGCGTCAGGCGGTACACCGGCTTTGTTTCAGCTTCATTTCGTGTCGATTGCAGGTCCGTGTCATGGTTGTTTCGGGACCACTTCGATGCGTCCTGCCTCCGACCGAGTTGACTATCCTCCCAAACTGATGTTCAATCAAACGAAATGGAATGATGGTTTGCATCAGAAAAATTGAAGGCCGCTTGCCATGAATGCCCCACTCAATCATCCGCTGCCGCTGCTCGATCTCGATGTTCTGCGCACTTTCGTCGCAATCGCCGAGACCGGCAGCTTCACCACTGCGGCCAATGCGGTCTTCCGCACGCCGTCGGCCGTCTCGATGCAGATCAAGAAGCTGGAGGACATTCTCGGCCGCTCGGTGTTCGCGCGCGACGCCCGTTCGGTGACGCTGACCACCGATGGCGAGATGCTGCTCGGCTATGCGCGCCGGCTGCTGTCGATCAATCGCGAGGTGGTGTCGAAGTTCATCATTCCAGACATTGTCGGCGTGGTGCGGCTCGGCTCGCCGGACGATTACGGCGAACGTGTGCTGCCGCATGTGCTGAAGCGGTTCGCACAATCGCATCCATCGATCGCGGTCGACGTCACCATCGACCAGAGCGTCAATCTGCGCCGGCGCATGGACGACCGGGCGCTTGACATCACGCTGCTCACCAACTCCTACAAGACCAGCGCGATCGGCGCCGAAGTGCTGCTCACCGAGCCGATCGTCTGGGCCGGTGCCAAGGGCGGTTGCGCGCATCTGCGCGAGCCGCTGCCGGTCTCATTGTGGGAAGAGGGCTGTGCCTGGCGGGCAGGGGCATTGGAGGCGCTTGGCCGCGAGGGCCGCAACTACCGTATCGCCTATATGAGCGCACACACGGCCGGCCAGCGCGCCGCGATCATGGCGGATCTTGCAGTCGCGCCGCTGCCGAAATCGTTCCTCGGCAGCGATATGGTCGAGCTGTGCCCGAAGGACGGCATGCCTGACATCGGCACCTACAATCTGGCCATGGTGGTGACGCCGGACGCCAGCGCTCCAGTGAAGGCAGTCGCCGACCATATCCGCGCGACGTTTGAGATGTTCAGGGAAACTGGGAAGTTCTGAGCCAACTACGACCTGAGCGGCGCAACCAGATCGCGAGGCGTTCCGTCGCGGTCTGCCCTTTGCAGCGACAACTCTCCTGCCTTGGCATGATAACTGTCAGTTTCGTTGGTCAAGAAGGCCACTATGCTGTCCCGCGCGCGACGCGCCTCCGGCATGTCGATCAACGGCCAGACATGGAACATGCCTTGCTCGTGGACGACCTCAATTTCGACGCCGGCCGCGCGTGCCTTTTCCGCGAAAATCAGATTGTCGGGGGTGAGCAGATCGCGTGAACCGGTCAGCAGCAGCGTTTTGGGCAGCACCGACAGGTCGCCGTAAACCGGGCTGATGCGCCAGTCGGTGGGATCGATGCCGGCGCTGTAAAGCCGGATCGCCTCGCGGCCGCCGGCAATGCCCAGCCACGGATCGTTGCGTTCGGCCTCATACATTTCTGGGTTGGCGAGCGACACGTCGAGACCGGGCGAAATCAGCACGTGGCGTGATGGCAAGGGCAGGCCGTCTTGCGCAGCCATCATGGTCAGCACGACGGCCATGTTTCCGCCGGCGGAATCGCCCATGAAGATGATATCATTCGCCCTGGTTTCGCCGAACATCTGGCGGTAGACGGCGCCGACCATGCCGAACATGGCGTGAAAATCGTGTTCGGGAGCAATGGGATAGATCGGCACGGTGATACCGAACCCGAGGCGGTCGGCCATGTCGGCGATCAGCCGCCAATGATAGGGTGTGATTTCAAAGACGTAAGCGCCGCCGTGCAGGTAGAGAATCCGCCTCCGCTCACCAGCCTGGGGAGCGATCTCGTAGACGGGAAAGCCGTTGATCGTGCGGGTTGTGATCTCCAGGCGTGACCACAGCGACGCAGGCGGCTGATGGTTTTCCGTCCTGCGCGCATAGGCGATCCAGCGCTGCAGGTTCTCGGGGCTGGAAAACGCCTTCTTGCGGCTGTACCTGAGGACGAACGACACGACGTGGCTTTTGAGACTGGGCATGCAGATACACGGACTTCGGCTGAGCCGACTAAGAGAACCCCCGACTATTTCGAAGATTGTGTCGCCACCAAAAAAGTCAAGATTGATGCAATCTCAACACGGTCGTTTGATCCCAGCTGTCGACAAAGCGTCCGGCCATGAAGTCTCTGGCCTACCGGTGCAGCTCAACGCCGCGGCAGCAACGCGGCGCGCAGCCAATTGTTGGGTGCAGCCGGAGCCGCATTGCGGCTCCGGCGAATACCGAGCAGTTTGCATTTGTCGATGAATTTCATCCGCGCTGCGTGCCCCATCCGACCGAAAGCTGCCTTTCGCTCGAACGCGGCGACACCGGCCAGCCAATGTCCTTTTGGATCTCAGGCGGCAAGCTGTTGAGGATGCGCAGCGACTTGCGCGCTTCGCGTGTTTTCTTGAAGGCCGCACCATAGCGGCCGAAGCTTTCGAACATCGACATCTTGATCTCCTTGGAGCGTTGCGGTGGCCGAAAACTGTTTCCGCCTGCCGTTCGATGCCGGTTAAATGCTCCGCCTATGTATCTGGCGGATTTCACGAAAACGCGATTTCGTTTCCAGATCGGCGCGATCTAGAAACATTTGCATACAAATGAAAATGGAAGGTCTGACGGCCTAGCGGAGGCGAGTCATCCCCGCCCGCGCCGCGCGGCGTGGCCTTCGCGCGAACGCCGCCGCGGGGCAGCGTCGCCGGCAATGCCGTCTTCGCTCACCGTCTTGCGCGGCGGCAGTTTCACCGCCGCCGACAGCTTGGGAAACGGGTCGATCTTGTTCGGGAGCGCCATGGCATAAACGAAATGTTCCTGGAATTTCGGCTCCAGCGCCGTCTCGATCTTCTCGATCTTGCTAACGGTTTCCTCGATCTCGCGGCGATAGCCACGGTTCAACAGCGCCATGCGGGCGCCGGCGCCGGCCGCATTGCCAACGGCCGAGACCTTGTCGAGGTCGCAATCCGGAATCAGGCCCAGCACCATTGCGTATTTCGGGTCGATGAACGAGCCGAATGCGCCGGCGAAGTGGATGCGGTCGACATGATCGGTGTGCTGCTTTTCCATCAAAAGCTTGGTGCCGGCATAAAGGGCGGCCTTGGCAAGCTGGATAGCGCGCACATCAGTCTGGGTGATGGTGATCTTGGGCTCGCCTTCCTTCAGCACATAGGAGAAGGTGCGGCCATTGGCGACGACGCGGGGCGAGTGGCCGCTCAGCGATCCATCGACGACGCCGTCCTCGGAGATGATGCCGGCGAGATACATCTCGGCGACCACCTCGATGATGCCGGAGCCGCAAATACCGGTGACGCCGGTCGCCTGCACACTGTCGAGGAAGCCCGGCTCGTCGGACCAGAGTTCCGAGCCGATGACGCGGTATTTCGGTTCCAGCGTTTCAGGATCGATGCGGACGCGCTCGATGGCACCCGGTGCGGCGCGCTGGCCACCGGAGATTTCCGCACCTTCGAAGGCCGGGCCAGTTGGCGATGAGGCCGCCACGACCCGCCGGCGATTGCCGAGCACGATCTCGGCATTGGTGCCGACATCGACGATCAGCATCATCTCGTCCTGGCGGTGCGGCCCTTCCGACAGCGTCACTGCGGCAGCGTCCGCGCCGACATGGCCGGCAATGCAAGGAAGCATATAGAGCCTAGCGCCCTGGTTGAGCTTCAAACCGATATCCGATGCCTTGATGTGCACGGCGCCGGAGACGGCTAGCGCGAAGGGGGCGCCGCCGAGCTCGGTCGGATCGATGCCGAGGAACAGATGGTGCATGATCGGATTGCCGACGAACACGGAATCCAGGATGTCGTTGCGTTGGACGTTGCCTTCGGTGCAGACCTTGTCCACAAGCCCCGAAATGGCCTCGCGCACGGCGACCGTCATGCCTTCGCGGCCGTCCGGGTTCATCATCACGTACGAGACACGGCTCATCAGATCCTCGCCGAAGCGGATCTGCGGATTGGATGTGCCCGACGAGGCGGCGACGCGGCCCGACAGCAACGACACCAGATGCATGGCGATCGTGGTCGAGCCGATATCGCAGGCAAGTCCGTACGCCTCGTTCTTGAGGCCGGGCCACAAAGCGATGACTCGTGCGGTCTCGCTGTCGGTGTCCTTGTGGATGGCGGCGGTCGCGGTCCAGTTGCCTTTGCGCAAAATGCCTTGCACCTGCGGCAACAGATGGAAATCGAAATCGAGGCTCTTGAGGCCCCAGTCCTTCATCAGCGCGATCTTCAGACGGTCGAGGTCGCCGAGCGGCTTGTGCATGTCGGGTTCTTCGATCTCGACATAGCACATGCGGATTGCCGCATCGCGGGCGATGACCCTGGTGTCGGCGTCCTTGCGGATGGTCTGCGCGTTGATGACGGTGTCCTGCGGCACGTCGACGACGAGATCGCCGAGAATCTGCGCCGAGCAGGACAGCCGGCGGCGCTCGGGCAGGCCGCGTACGCGTTCGTAGCGCTCTTCCTTAGCGCCCTTGGGCGAGAGGTGATCGTTGGAGGAAACGATCTTGTGCTTGGCGAAATTGCCTTCCTGCACCTCGATCTGGCAACGCCCGCAAGTGGCACGCCCGCCGCACACGCTCTCGACATAGACACCGAGCTGGCGCGCGGCGTCCAGAACCGGCGTGCCGACCGGAAACCGCCCGCGCTTGCCCGACGGCATGAACAGCACGAGCGGATCGGTGATGTTGACGGGAGAGTTCATACGTTCCAGACTTTACTTTCTACGCAGCTCGGGTCTTGGCTACGGCAGCGATGCCGCTATGTCTCGGTTCCTCCCCAGTCCTAGGCCCCATATCGTGTCGGCCAAGACCTGGCTCAACCCCGGGCCATACGCGCTTCGCGGCCGCCGCGCCTGCGTCCGCCATTGCCATTGCCATCGCCCGGCGCGTTGACCTGCGTCCGGGCGGCAACGGCCTGGCCGCCTTCAGCAGGCTTGTAGTCCTTGTAGGTCCTGATCCAGTTGGTGCAGTTCTCGTCGGTGCCGTTCAGCACGTTGGCGCCACGCACCGCTTCCATTTCCTGCGGCCGCACCGGGTTCATGATCGCCGAGGTCATGCCGGCGCCGATCACCATCGGGATGAAGGCGGCGTTGATGCCATGACGGTGCGGCAGGCCGAACGAGATGTTGGAGAGGCCGCAGGTGGTGTTGACCTTGAGCTCCTCGCGCAGCCGGCGTAGCAGGGCAAATACCTGGCGGCCGGCATCGCCCAGCGCGCCGATCGGCATGACCAGCGGGTCGACGACCACATCATGCGCCGGAATGCCGAAGTCGGCACAGCGCTGAACGATCTTCTTGGCGACGGCGAAGCGCACATCGGGGTCCATCGAAATACCGGTCTCGTCGTTGGAAATGGCCACGACAGGAACGTTGTATTTCTTGATCAACGGCAGGATGGCTTCGAGCTTTTCCTCCTCGCCGGTGACGGAATTGACCAGCGGCCGGCCCTTGGCGACCTTCAGCGCCGCTTCGATTGCCGCAGTCACGGAGGAGTCGATCGACAACGGCAGGTCGACCAGGCCTTGCACGATCTCCAGCGTCTGCACCAGCAGCGCCGGCTCGGTGGCGTTGGGATCGACTGCAGTGACGCCGGCATTGACGTCGAGCATGGTGGCCCCACAGGCGGCCTGCTCCAGCGCATCCTTGATGACGGTCTCAAAATTGCCGGCGATCATTTCGGCGGCCAGCTTTTTGCGGCCGGTCGGATTGATGCGCTCGCCGATCACGCAGAAGGGCTGATCGAAGCCGATGATGATTTCTCGTGTCGCCGAGGCGACGATGGTGCGGGTCATGAAATCTCTCCATCGTGATATAAAGAGTTCTTTATATCGTTATCTGTTTCTGATCAAGCGAATGCTGACGATTCGCGCTGTCAATGCGCGGTCTTGACCATGTCGACCTGGGTTTCGGTGAGGTCGTCATGCAGTATGTGGTCGAGCCGGTCGGCAACGAGCTGGTCGTCGCGGCGGATTTCGCGTTTCCACGGCCGGCGACCCTTCAGCACGCCAGATTCGTCGACGATCTCAGCGACGTATTCTTCCTGGCGATAGGCCATCACATGGACGCCGGACACACCGGGAATTTCCTTCACCTCATTGATGATGTCGATGCAGAGCTGCTTACCTTCCTTCTTCTGATCCTGAGCGCCTTCCAGGCGCTTGACGATCTGATCGGGAATGTGAATGCCAGGTACGTTGGAGCGGATCCATTTGGCCGTCTTGGCCGAGGCCAGCGGCCCGACGCCGCACAGGATGAAACATTTCTCGGTATAGCCGAGATCGCGGACCTTCTGCATGTAGGCGCGGAACATCGGTACGTCGAAGCAGTACTGGCTCTGCACGAACTGTGCCCCGGCGGCGATCTTCTTGCCCAGCCGATAGGGCCGGAAATCGATCGGCGGCGCAAACGGGTTGATGGCCGCGCCAAGGAAAAGCTGCGGCGGGGTCGTGAGTTTTCGGCCGGACAGGAATTTGCCGTTATCGCGCATAACGCGGCAGGTTTCGAGCAGCGACATGCAGTCGAGATCGAACACCGGCTTGGCGCCGGGCTGGTCGCCGGCCTGCACGCCGTCGCCGGTCAGGCACAGCATGTTGGCGACGCCCATCGCAGCACCCCCAAGCACGTCGCCCTGGATGGCGATGCGGTTCCGGTCGCGGCAGGCGATCTGCATGATCGGGGCATAGCCCATGCGGGTCAGCAGCGCGCAGATGCCGACTGACGACATGTGGCAGTTGGCGCCGGAAGCGTCGACGGCATTGATGGCGTCGACCCAGCCGTCGAAAATTCTGGCGCGGTTGTAGACGTCTTCCGGATCGGCGCTGTCGGGCGGATTGAGCTCGGTCGTCACTGCGAACTCGCCGCGCCTGAGGACGCGTTCCAGCCGGCCACGCGAGGTGTGGCCGGGCAGGGGATCGAGCGGCAAATGGATGCCGGCCGGATTCTCGTCTGGCTGACGGCCGATCATGCCGACGCTCCGGTCTTCGTAGTATTCCGGGCCGCATTGCGGGCGGCCGCGGCCTGCGCGGTGACCCGCAGCCAGGCGGAGGTTTCGCGCAAGGACTGATCCACCGGCTTCTGCACTTCCAAAATCTTGTCGCCATGCGCCATGTTCTGCGAGCCTTCCCAAGCTTTGACCCAGACGCAAGGCATGTCAGGCTCGACCTCGCAATTGCCGTTGGCGCGGACACCGCCGCAAGGGCCGTTGCGCAATTGCTTGGGGCAGTTCATTGGGCACGACATGCCGGTCGAAGAAAGAATGCACTGGCCGCACATGCGGCAGTCGAACATGAATCCCTTGACGCGCTTTTCGACGAATTTCACAGGCCCTTCGACACGGCTGTAGCCGATGCCCTTCCACAGCGGATGGAGGAGCAGGAACATGTCGGCGAATTTGCCGTAGAACCATTCGAGCAGCCGCGAATGCCGCACAGACCAAAGCCGCACCGCGAAAGAGCGCTGCACACGCCGCTGCGGCGACACGTCGGCCGGCTTGTAGTCGGATTTCGGCGCCGCCTTCTTGACGATGGTCGCCTGGGTCACGCCGGCTTGAGCCGTCGTCGCCGGCATTGATTGGGGATCAGACATTCTCTTTGCCCCCCGCCTTGACCAGAGCGACCAGCCGCTCACGGTCGTATTTCGCATCAAGTTCCTGAAGAGCCTTCTCGGCCTCGGCTTCAAGATCGTCACTGACCGGGAGGGGTTCTGCCTTGCGCCATTCGGCAAGATAGTCGTCGGTGCCGCCAGCGCCGGTGCGCATGGCGCACATGTCGATCGCCTCGGTGAAGCGCAGCGGCAGTTCGCGCTTGGCGTTCTGGCGGCCCTTCTTGACGATGACCTGGGCGGGGATGTCGCGCCAGTAGACGACGATCAGATCGGCCATAATTTCCTGCTCCTGCAGAGCGCCGTGCGTCCAATCGGACGCACAAACGATGCTCTACCATTTAACTCCGCTGCATCGTGCTCTCCAAAGATCGATTCCGATCTTTTGGCCAATGCAGTGGTTTCGAGCATTGCCGGAAGCGCTGTTGGGCTGCTTGTTATGGGACGACGCGGGGGCCTTCAAAAGCGACGCAATCGACGGCCGCGGTTGAAAGCGGAGTTTCTTCCAGCACTGGTCAGCCGGCGCGGCCATCGTAGCTGCCGACCAGCTTCCTGTGGAAGCGCACGTAACCTCGTTCGGTCGTGCGTAAATGCTCCGCGACGATGTCATGGAAGCGCGGCAGGCGGTGGAAGGGAACGGCCGGATAGGAATGGTGCTCGGAATGGTACGGCATATTCCAAGCCACGAAGCGCACCAGCCTTGTGGTGAAGGTGGTGCGGGTGTTCTCGAGCATGTTGGCGACATGCGGGCACAACGCGTGCTCGGCCAGCAGGTAGGCACGCAAAAACGGCTGTCCGACCAGCACCGGCACGATCCAGACCCACAACAGCAGCGCCGACTGCGCGGCGAGCGATGCGGCCAGCAATGCCGCATAGCCGATCAGGAACTGCCGTGCTTCGGCAATCACCTTGCCGCGGCCCTTTTCCGGCACAAAGCCGTCGCGGTTGCGGCCCGCCGCATTGGTTGCGATCACACGGCCCATGGCGATCCAATAGGGGCCGCCTGACAGATAGCGCAGATATTGGCTGATGGTCTCCGGCTTCGGCGCCATCAGTTCGGGGTCGTTTCTCCGGTCGTGCGTATGGCGGTGGTGGGCGAAATGGAAATAGCGGAACCATGCCGGCGGCAGCAGGATCAGGAAGCCGGCCACGGTGGCGATGGTGCGATTGAGCAACGCCGTTCTGAACGCCGTTTCATGGATGGTCTCATGCAACAGCGTGAAGAAGAAGACGATCAGGATTCCCTGCGGCAAGATGAGCGCGGGCCAGAACGGGATGCGAGCGGCGATCAGCGCGCCTAGCAGGATAACCAGCCCGGCATGGACCGCCAGCCGGACAATGCCTGGCCGGTCAACCCTGGCGGTGAGGTCGCGACGGTCCTCGACCGAAAGGCCGGCAATGATGGTGCGGTGGTCGATGTCGCTCATGATGCAATGTTAGTGGCGGGTGGCTGTCCGGTAAATCGGCGCGTCACCAGACGCCGTTCCTTATCCCCGTCCAGAGATAAAACCATATCGTCGGATGATACCATTGTGTCGAAGGTAGGCCGGGATCCACCGTGCCGACCTTGCCGGCCAGCGCATCCTGACCGCTTCGACGCAGATGTCGCGCGAGAAGGCCGCCTGCCGCAACGCGTAGCTCGAAACTGTGTCGCCCGGCTGCGGTTTGCCACGCGTCTGCCGCAGCACGCCGCCAGTGTCGACGCCGGCGTCGACCAGATGCACGGTGGTGCCGAAGTTCTCCGCATCGCCTGAAGCCAGCGCCCAGTAGCCGCCGTTCATGCCACGATATTTCGGGGCGATGCCGGCATGGTAGTTGAGGACCGGGCAAGGGATTTTCGCCAGCGTCTGCCGCGACAGCAAGCGGCAGCCGGCGAGCAGCACCACACCCGGCTGGATTTCCGCAATCGCCTGCAGGCACTCCGGCGCGTTGGCCGACGAGACATAAATGATCTTTTGCCCAGGCTTCGGTTCGGTTTGCAGCTTCTGCCCGGCGGCAAGCCGTGCTGCGTGGCCGGCGAAGAAGCGCTTGCCGAGGCGCGTCAGCACCATCGTGCCGAGTTGACCGATGGCCGAGGTCCAGCCTTGCCGCCGCGCCCGCGCGAGAAGCAATTGCTTTTTGGATTCAGGAGCTTCGAGGATGACGCTGACCGGGCCGAGTTGATCGGCGAGGGCGTTGACGATCGCCCAGATATGCGGGCCGCCTTCGGTGACGACGACGATCGGCCGTTGGTTTGTTTTCGACAGTGCCATGCTCTGCGACTCTCCGCAAAGAACCTGTTCTTTGCGCGCGAATGCTAGGCTGACCGGGTTAACCCCTGGTGATCGGGCTCAGCGCTTGAATTCGAGGATATCGAGCTTCGATTCGTAATAGGGCGCCGGGAACTCGATGCGCCATTCACTGGCGCTGTTGCGGAAGGCATAGCCGACCTGATCGCTTTCCGGGCCGCTGCCGTAGGGCTTTGCCGGATCGTCGTTGACGTGGAAGGAACCGAGATAGATCGCGCGTTTCTCGCCATCGTCGAAGAAGCGGCCCTTGGTGCGCTGCGAGCCGGTGATCTTTTCCAGTCTCCAGCCGGAACCGTCGTCGCTCACCTTGCATTTGAACCAGCCATAGATGACGAGCGGGCCCAATCCGCCGGCCTTGATGGTGCGGCATTGCCATTTGCCGGTCAGGTCCCTGTCAGAGAAGGGAACCAGCGGCTTTGCCAGCAAGGCGTCGAGCTGCTTGACCTCGGCGGGATCGCCGGCCTTCGCCTCGTCAAGCGCCGCCTTGCGCGTCTCGCCATATTTATCGAGCCGCGCCTTGTCGGCAGCCGTTATCAGCTTCTGCACCTCGCCATCGGCGAACGCGGGCATGGTCAAGCAGAGGACAGTTGCTACGGCAAACATGAGGCGAGCGATCATCGGTGGCGTTTCCCTGTTGATGGCTGGAGCAGCCCGTTTTCTCGTCTGGCGCATACCTTAATGTTTCGCCGCGTTCTGTCATCCGTGCCTGAGCATCGACAGCAGAAACGAGGTGGAAAGAATGGGGATCTTGCTGACGGGATCGTCCGGTTGGCTGGGCAGCGCCTTGGCGCCGCGCCTGCGGGCTCTTGGCCATGACGTCACCGGCCTCGATCCCGCCCCATCCTCGGAAACGCGAATCGTCGGCTCAGTCGCCGATCGCGACCTGGTCATGAGGGCGGTCGAGGAGAACCGCATCGAGGCCATCATCCATAGCGGCGCGCTGCACAAGCCTGACATCGAACGTCATCGCAACGAGGATTTCGTCGAGACGAATGTGCGCGGCACGCTCAACCTGCTCGATGCGGCAGCAGCTTTTGGCGTTCAGCGCTTCGTGTTTACGTCGACGACATCGCTGATGATTTCCGAGTCCATCCGCACCGGCTTCACCGGCGGGGCGCGCAAGGCGGCATGGCTGACGGAAGACATGTCGCCTGAACCGCGCAACATCTACGGCGTCACCAAGCTTTCAGCCGAACAGCTCTGCCGGCTCTATCATTTGCAGTTCGGCCTGCCGGTGATCGTGTTGCGCACCGCCCGGTTTTTTCCCGAGGCGGACGACATGGCGCACGTGATCGAACAGTCGGATGCCAACACCAAGGCCAATGAGCTGTTGTTCCGCCGGCTGACGGTGGAGGACGCAGCCGACGCCCACATCGCTGCCCTGGAGAAAGCGCCGCAATTGGGCTTCGACACTTTCATCATCTCGGCACCGACGCCTTTCCAGCCCGAAGATTGCGCGGCCTTGATCGCCGACGCGCCGTCGGTCGTGGCGCGCTATTTTCCGGATTATCCGGCGCTCTACGCGAAGAAAGGCTGGACGATGTTTTCGTCGATCGACCGGGTCTATGATGCGTCGCGGGCGAGGAAGCGGCTGGGTTTCATCTGCAAGACGAGCTTTGCCGATGTGCTCGCCCGGCTTGTGGCGGAATAAGAGCGCGGGTATTCGTCAGGAATGCGCGTCACTGGGAGAGGTAGTTGGGAGTAACAATCCACTTTGAAGGACAGTTACGGGGTCACGAGCAATATGCTGCTTTGCTGCACGAAGCCAAGGCGTTCGCCATTGCGCGAGACTGGCCGGTGCGCGAGATCGATGAGCGCGAGAAGACGCTCAATCGAGTCATTGATGAACGAAACGTGGACTATATTGGCCCTGTGTTTGGAATAGAGCTTCAACCGCATCCCAATTCGGAACCGCTGCGGCTTGAGTTCGACAAGCACCTCTTCGTTCAACAACACTGTAAAACTCAGTTTTCAGGTGCAGGCGCTCATATCGAGATCATCAGCTTTCTTCGCGAAATTACTCGCTTGTTCTCCAGTCTCAATGTCGTCGATGAAGGGGAGTATTGGGAGCTAAGTGATCCGTCAATTCTGCAAAGTAATTTTGACAATGTCGATGCAATGCTTGCCGAAATATTGCTTAAAGATCCAACCGCGCGGGGACCGATCCGCCTTGAAACCGGACGCATTATCGATGTCATATCGGATCGGTGAATCGGTGGGCGAAAATGAACGGCAGCCTCCGGCAAACGCTTAGAGGACGCTATTTCTTTTACGAATGTGCTGAGGCGCTGGCCAGTTCCTTCGTCAGGTCACCATAGCCGGTCGAGCGGCGCTCATAGGCGAGGCCGAGCATTTTCGCCGCCTTTTCGGCGACCTTGTCGAGTTCCGGGTCGTTGGTCTGAGCGATATAGATCAGCTTCTCGTAGTTGCCGAAATAGTCCTTGATCAGCTCCGGGTGCTTGTCGAGGCCGAGCGGCTTCATGAAGAAGGCATCGAATTGCCGGCAGAGGAAGTCGGTCATGTAGAACGACATCATGTCGTCATCGGCGACCTTCGCATAGGCATCCATGCCCTGGTAGAAAGCAAAGCAATGCGGCCCGGCCATGCGCTCGACGCCATGCTTCTCGCAGATCCGATCGAGCAGGCCACCCGTGCCGCAATCGGCATAGCCGACGAAGATGTGTCTGTAGCCGTCGGTCTTGGCCTTCTCGATAGCCCTGTCCATGGCCGGCGCGATGCGGTCCGGATAGAAATGGAACTCCGCCGGCAGGCAGGTCAGGTCGAGATGGTCGAGCCCGAGCTGCTCCTTGACCGCCAAAACTTCGCGCGCGATCATCCCGCAGGCGATGACGAGCAGCCTGTCGCCTTGATCGGATTGTTGTTTTCGCGCGGTAGTCATGGAACCAGTCTAATCGATCTTCGTTGCTGTCCGGCGAATTTATATGCTGAGGGAGACACCAATCATGAAATTGTTCCGCGTCGCGCCAATCGCTATTCTCGCCTGCGCCTTGGCTGTTTCGGCCTGCGCCAACACGGTGCGCGGCGTCGGTAAGGATATCAAATCCACTGCGAAGGCAGTTGACGATACCGTCAAGAAACCCTGATCCGCACGGCTCTCAACATTTGGGAATAAAAAAGCCGCACTGCAAGGCGCGGCTTTTCTTGTTCGTGCCGGACTTATTGGCTCAGGCCGAAGCGCGGACGTTGTGCTTGCGCTTCATGAAGTCCTTGGCGGTCTCGACTGCCACCGCGGCGTCGCGGCAATAGGCGTCGGCGCCGACGGCTTTGCCGAATTCCTCGTTGAGCGGTGCGCCGCCGACCAGTACGACATAGTCGTCGCGAATGCCTTTTTCCTTCATCGTATCGATGACGACCTTCATGTAAGGCATGGTCGTCGTCAGCAGGGCCGACATGCCGATGATGTCGGGCTGGTGCTTTTCGATGGCATCGAGATATTTTTCGACCGCATTGTTGATGCCGAGGTCGATGACATCGAAGCCGGCGCCTTCCATCATCATGCCGACCAGGTTCTTGCCGATGTCGTGGATGTCGCCCTTGACGGTGCCGATCACCATCTTGCCCTGCTTCGGCGCGCCTGTGGCGACAAGCAGCGGACGCAGGATGAACATGCCGGCCTTCATCGCGTTGGCCGACAGCAGCACTTCGGGAACGAACAGGATGCCGTCGCGGAAATCCTCGCCGACGATACGCATGCCCTCGACCAGAGCCTCGGTCAACACCTTGTAAGGCGCCCAGCCGCGCTCGAGAAGGATATTGGTGCCTTCCTCGATTTCTTCCTTCAACCCGTCATAAAGATCGTCGTGCATCTGCTGCACCAACTCGTCGTCGGAGAGTTCCGAAAGGATGATCTCGTCGTCGGCCATTTTTTCTCAGGCTCCTTGCCGGCTACAACTATCGCGGCAGCTTAAAAATATCGCGTCAATACCTAACCCGCACGGGCCGGTTGTCCATAGCTGATTTGCGACTTCCCGCAAAACGAAAGCGACCGTAAATCTCTTGGAATTCTTGTCGATTTTGCGACAGGCGTTGGCGCTGGCGGGCCGTTTCGAATAGGGTGCATGGCTACGATCCGGCCAGAGACCGCAATATGCGGCCGCAAACGGATTTCAGGCCGGTACAACAGCCCGGCCGGAGTAAATCAGGCCAGAACGAAAGCCAGGGAAGAACGATTATGAGTGAGAACGCGCCGGTCGATCAGGAAGCGTCAAACGCACGGCGCGGGCGCGCTGCCAGCGGTGGCGCCGCAGCCCGACGGGCCGCGCGTTCGGGCGGCGGCCCCGGCACACAGCTCACCTATATCAAGCGCAAGATCAACGTCTATGAAGTGCTGGACGAGGAAGGGCTGGCGCTGATCGAAAAGAACACCGACACGGTGCTGGAGGAGATCGGCATCATCTTCCGCGACGACGCCGAGGCGCTGCAGCTTTGGAAAGAGGCGGGCGCCGACGTCAAGGGCGAGCGGGTGCATTTCCCCAAGGGCCTCTGCCGCTCGCTGTTGAAGACCGCTCCGTCCGTCTATACCCAGCACGCCCGCAACGGCGAGCGCTCGGTGCAGATCGGCGGCAACGCGACAGTGTTCGCGCCGGTCTATGGACCGCCCTTCGTGCGCGATCTCGACGGCGTCAGGCGCTATGCGACGATCGAGGATTTCCGGAATTTCGTGAAACTCGCCTATATGGCGCCGTCGATCCACCATTCGGGCGGCACGGTTTGCGAGCCGGTCGACGTGCCGGTCAACAAACGGCATCTCGACATGGTCTACAGCCATATCAAATATTCGGACAAGCCGTTCATGGGCTCGGTGACCGCGCCCGAGCGCGCGGAAGATACGGTGGCGATGGCCAAGATCGTGTTCGGTGACGATTTCGTCGAGAACAACACGGTGCTGACCAGCCTGATCAACGCCAACTCGCCGATGGTCTTCGACGAGACCATGCTGGGAGCGCTGAAGGTCTATTCGCGCCACAATCAGGCCTGTATCGTCACGCCGTTCATCCTTGCCGGTGCGATGAGCCCGGTGACGGTCGCCGGCACGCTGACCCAGGTTTTAGCCGAGGTTCTGGCGGGAGCGTCGTTCACCCAGCTGATCCGGCCGGGTGCGCCGGTGCTGTTCGGCACCTTCGCCTCGTCGATCTCGATGCAGTCGGGCGCGCCGACCTTCGGCACGCCGGAGCCGTCGCTGGTCTCGTATGGCGCCGCACAGCTTGCCCGTCGGCTCGGCCTGCCGTTTCGCACCGGCGGTTCGCTCTGTGCTTCAAAAATCCCCGATGCGCAGGCCGCCTACGAGAGCGCCAACACGCTGAACTCGACGATCCTCGCCGGCACCAACTTCGTGCTGCATTCGGCCGGCTGGCTCGAGGGCGGTCTCGCCTCCTGCTACGAAAAGTTCATGATGGATATCGACCAGCTCGGCATGACGCAGAAGTTCTCCGAGGGTGTCGACCTGTCGGAAAACGGCCAGGCGATGGACGCCATCCGCCAGGTCGGCCCGGGCAGCCACTATCTCGGCTGCGATCACACCCAGGCCAATTTCCAGACCGCGTTCTACCGTTCCAACATCGCCGATAACAATTCCTACGAGCAATGGCTGGCCGAAGGCGAAAAGACCGCGCCGCAGCGCGCCAACGAGCTCGCCCGCCGCTGGCTGGAGAGCTACGAGGCGCCGTATCTCGACCCGGGCATCGACGACGGGCTGAAGGACTTCATCGCCAGGAAGAAGGCGTCGATGGCCGACGCCTTCACCTGAAAGGAGCCCGAATCAGGCGGGGCTAAAGTCGCCAACATCATCCACAAGGAAGTCTGGCGGAGCGCCTTCTCCGACCCGGACAAGAAGGGATGATCCCGAGCGCGGCATGACTGAAACAATCGCAGCGGCACTTTCCGCCAACGGCCTTATGCTTCGCGGCGGCTTCAATTTTGCAGGTGCTGAGGAGACACCTTCCGGTCTCTCCGGCGCTGCCGCCAGATCCGTTCTGCTGGTGGGGCAGGCGGGTGCCGCACCTTGGCCGCACTTCCTGCGCTGGCTGGAGAGACAGTCACAGCCGATCGACGATCCGCTCGACAGATGGTCTCGCGAAGTGATCGGCGCGGTGGCCGGAAAATTCGGGGCGCGCGCCGTGTCACCGTCCGACAGACCGTATCTGCCGTTCCAGCAATGGGCGGTGCGGGCGGAGGGCTTGCGGCCGTCGCCGCTCGGCATTCTCATGCATCCGCAATATGGGCTCTGGCATGCCTATCGCGGCGCGCTGCTGTTCGAAGACGAAATTGCGCTCCAAGAACCCCGCGACGTGATTCACCTTTGCGACACATGTGCCGAAAAACCTTGCCTGAAATCCTGTCCGGTAGAGGCTTATTCTGCGGACGGTTTTGCACATGAAACCTGTCTGGCGCATGTGCGCGGGCAAAACGGCGCGCCCTGCCGGACCGGCGGCTGCCTTGATCGCAACGCCTGTCCTTACGACACCGATTATCGCTATCCGTCCGAGGTTCAGGCCTTTCACATGGCAGCATTCGCGCGTCTGTAGCGTCGCCGAATGCCGCACGAAATCTTGAAGCAGATCGCCTCACTACAGCTTGCGGCGACGGCCACCGCGGGTATCTATCGCACGTCAGATCAACGGAGCGGATGATGGCCACGCAAGCGATGCAGATCAAGACAAGCGACGGCATTGCCAAGGCCCGGCTGTTCCGTTCGGCGGCCCCAGCCAAGGCAGCGATCATCCTCTACATGGACGTTTTCGGTCCGCGACCGGCGCTTGATCAGATGGCGGAGCGGCTTACGAGCGAGGGCTATGCGGTGCTTGTGCCGGACCTTTTTTACCGCAATGCGCCCTACGGTCCGTTCGATCCCAAGACTGCGTTCGGCGACGAGAGAAGCAAGGCCGCCATCACAGGTCTGCTCGGCGGCACGACCCAGGAGATGACGATCCGCGACAGCGGCGCTTTCCTCGATGCGCTCGCTGCCCAAGGCCTGACCGGGCCGGTCGGCATTGTCGGCTACTGCATGGGCGGAGCGCGGGCGCTGAACGCCGCGGCCAGCTATCCCGACCGCATCGCCGCCGCCGCCAGTTTTCACGGCGGCAATCTGGCTGGTGACGCCGCCGACAGTCCGCATCGGAAGGCCGCCTCGGTCAAGGCAAGGGTCTATATCGGCACTGCCGGTGTGGACCGCAGCTTTCCGCCGGAGCAATCGGCGCGGCTGGCCGAAACACTGCGCGCCGCCAAGGTCGATCATGTCATAGAGAACTATGCCGGCATGGCGCATGGCTGGTGCATGCCGGACCATAGTGCCTTCGATGCAGCCGGCGCCGAACGCCACTGGAAGCGGCTGACGATGCTGTTTGCGGAGACGCTCGGCCAAGGCACGCCAACCATTACGACGTGACCGCCCGCCAAAAAATTCTTTCCATCGCCCCAAGGAACCGCCATTAGCCTTCGTCCAACAGGCAAATGATGGCGATGATGCTGGACGAAAGCGAAGCCTCCGACGCCGAACTGATCGGACGGGCGAAGGGCGGAGACCGGGGTGCTTTCGGCAAGTTGCTCGAAAGGCACTATGGTTTCGTCTATCGCGCCGCCTATCGCTGGTGCGGGAAAAAGGCCGACGCCGAGGATATCGCCCAGGAAGTCTGCGTCCGGCTCGGGCGGGCGATCCGCGACTATCACGGCAGCGGTGCCTTCACGACGTGGCTCTACATCATGACGCTGAATGCGGCGCGCGACATGATGCGCAAGACCGCCCGCGAGACGGTCAAGACCGAGGCCTATGGCGCCTATGCGCTGATTTCGGGGGAAATCTCGGCCGAGCCGGAAGACCCGGCCGAGGCGCTCTGGGCAGCGGTACGCAAGCTGCCGGACAAGCAGCGCGACGCGGTGCTGCTGGTCTATGGCGAAGGGCTGAGCCACGCAGCCGCCGCCGAGGCGATGGCGATCTCGGAGACGACGGTTTCCTGGCACATCCATGAAGCGAAGAAACGGTTGAAGACGCTGATGCGTTCAGCCGGGGAAGTGTGACCATGGTCGACGACAACGAACTGAACAGACTGCGCGACATCGCAGCACCGGCGCCGGACGCGGACGCAAAGGCGCGTGCCCTCCAGGCCGCGCTGCGCGCCTATGACATGGAAGAAAAAACTTTGCCTGCCGCCCAAGGATCGGCAGGCGGGGTTCGTCTCACAGAGCGAGCACAAAGGCTCTGGAGCGAAATCATGCAAAAGAAACTCTTCGCCACGCCGGCCATTGCCGGGCTCGTTGCCCTGCCGATCGCCGGATACGCTACCATTTACATGCTGGGGGAATCCAAATTCGGCGGGCCCGAATTCGGCAGGGATAAGATCACCGAAACGCTGGCTGACAAGCCGACGACCGTCAAACCGCCGGTCGTTGCCGAAGCGGACAAGCAGAAGAAGGCGGACGCCGACAGTGAAAGCCGCGACACCGGCGAGGCGCTTGTGGCGCCGACATCGCCGCCGAAGGCGGAATCGACCGCAGTCGGCGGGCTGACGCAGCAGGATGTGCTCAGCCGCAATGCACCCGAACCGCAGCCGAGCAGCGAGCTTGCGTTGAACGGCGACGCAAGCTCCGCGGCCCCTTCAGCCGATGGCGGCGCGCGGGTCGGCCGCATGCCTGGCACGGTTGCCGAGCCCAAGCTGATGGCACAGCAGCCCGCCGCTGCGCCGGCCGACCAGATGCTGCCGCAAGAGGAAAACCGCGACCGCGTCGAGAATTTCAAGACCAACCCGGTGCATGCCGCACTTGAAGACCCGGTCTCGACCTTCTCGATCGATGTCGACACCGCTTCCTATTCCTTCGTCCGGCGCTCGCTGAAGGAAGGCTTTATCCCGCAGGCCGACACGGTTCGCGTCGAGGAGATGGTCAACTACATCCCCTATGACTGGAAAGGCCCGGACTCCGCCTCGACGCCGTTCAACTCGACCGTCAGCGTCATGCCGACGCCGTGGAACGAACACACCAGGCTGATGCATGTCGCCATCAAGGGTTTCGACGTGAAGCCGGCCGAGCAGCCCAGGGCCAATCTGGTCTTCCTGATCGATGTGTCGGGGTCGATGAACGAGCAGGACAAGCTTCCGCTCCTGCAGTCGGCCTTCCGACTGCTGGTCAACAAGCTGAGACCTGACGACACCGTCTCGATCGTCACCTATGCGGGCGATGCCGGTACCGTGCTGGAGCCCACCAAGGCTTCGGAAAAGGACAAGATCCTCGCTGCCATCGACAATCTGACATCCGGCGGCTCGACGGCAGGCGAGGCCGGCATCAAGGAAGCCTACAGGCTGGCGCAGAAATCCTTCGTCAAGGACGGCATCAATCGGGTGATGCTCGCCACCGATGGCGACTTCAATGTCGGCCAGACCGACGACGACGACCTGAAGCGGCTGATCGAAAAGGAGCGCAAGACAGGCGTATTCCTGTCGGTGTTCGGCTTCGGCCGCGACAATCTGAACGACCAGATGATGCAGACCATCGCCCAGAACGGCAATGGCACTGCTGCCTACATCGATACATTGGCGGAGGCCGAGAAGGTGCTGGTCGAGGATGCCTCCTCGACACTGTTCACCATCGCCAAGGACGTGAAGATCCAGGTCGAGTTCAACCCGAACAAGGTCTCGGAGTACCGGCTGATTGGCTACGAAACCCGCGCCTTGAACCGCGAGGATTTCAACAATGACCGGGTCGATGCCGGCGAGATCGGCTCAGGTCATTCAGTCACCGCGATCTACGAGATCACGCCTAAGGGCAGCGGCGGCGAACAGATCGACCAGCTGCGCTACGGCCAGGCCTCGGTGAACAATGGCGGTGTCGCCAATGCCGACGAATATGCTTTCGTCAAGATCCGCTACAAGCTGCCGAACGAGGACACCTCGAAGCTGATCACCACGCCGGTAACGTCAGCCAACGAGGTGGCGTCGTTCGATCAGGCCAGCACCGACCAGCGTTTCTCTGTTGCCGTTGCTGCCTTCGGCCAGAAGCTGCGCGACGAGGATGCTACCGCGAAGTTCGGCTACGACAAGATCATGCAGATTGCCACCGCCGCCAGAGGAGCCGATCCGTTTGGATACCGGTCCGAGTTCCTCTCGCTTGTGCGCCTTGCCTCGGCGCTCGGCGGTAACCGGTAGTGGCAATGACGGCCGGTTTCTTTCAGATGGGATCGTTCTGATAGGGGGAGCCGGCCTACGGGCGGGTGAGGCAGGCCGGCGAGGGAAACCTTGCCGGCCTTTTTTCGCGGCCGCACCGCTTCGCGCGGACCATGTCGCAGACGAAAGCGTCAGGCGCGTCCGCGGCGCCGCTCGCGGCGGGCTTCGCTGGTCTCGGCGACATTGACCGTAGCCTGCTTGTTGCGCATCGGGCCGATGCGTTCGACGATCTGCTCGACGGTCGGGCGATCCGACTTGGTGTGCGCATCGAGCGCCTTGCGCATTGCGGCGAGGTGCTGGAACGAGGTGCCGCAGCAGCCGCCGACGATTTTGGCGCCGGCATCGACGGCGAGGCGCACATAGTCGGCCATCAGCTCGGGTGTGCCGGAATAGTAGATCTCGGCACCGCGAAATTCGGGAATGCCGCAATTGCCCTTGACGATCACCGTTGCTTCCGGCTTCGCCTCGGTCATGTCGAGCAGCGACGCGAGAATGTCGGAGGCGCCGACACCGCAATTGGCGCCGACACCGAGCGGTGTCTGCGACAGGCCATCGACGACGCCGTGGATGTCCTTCGGCAGCAGTCCCATCATGGTGCGGCCGGCGGTGTCGAAGGAGCCGGTATAGGTATAGGGCAGGCCGACGCGGATGGCGGCTTCGGCGGCGGCGCGGATTTCGTCTGGCGCCGACATGGTTTCGATCCAGGCGACTTCGGCGCCGCCGGCCTTCAGCCCCTCAATCTGCTCGGCAAAGGCTTCGACCGCCTCGTCATAGGTCATGGCGCCGAGCGGCACCAGCAGCTCGCCGGTCGGGCCGACGGAGCCGGCCACGATCACCTTGCGGCCAGCGTTGCCGGCGACGGCGCTTGCGATCTCGGCCGCGCGCTTGTTCAGCGCATAGACCCGGTCCTGCGCGTGGTGCAGCTTGAGCCGATGGCGGGTGCCGCCAAAAGAGTTGGTCAGGATAATGTCGGCGCCGGCATCGACAAAGTTCTGGTGCAGGCTGGTGATGGTGTCGGGCGCGGTCTCGTTCAAGAGCTCGGGAGCCTCTCCGGCCTCAAGGCCCATGGCGAACAGATTGGTGCCGGTGGCGCCATCGGCGAGCAGGACGCCCTTTTCGGCAAGCAGAGCGTCGATCGGATTGGTCATGTGAAATACGCCTTCCCGGAAGAATAACTGAGATAAGGATATAAAGAATTCTTTATGTGCCGTCAATGTCGGCGCGCAGAGCAACCGGTCAAAATCGCATCTCCGCCAGCTTTCGTGTGAAGCTGGCCGCTTCATGCGCGTTGACGTCCGCGGCACGGATCAGATTGTCGAAATGGCTGGTCAGGATGCGGATCGGCTGCGTGGCGTTCAGCACCAGATACATGTCGCCGACGTAAATGGCGGCGCGATAGGGCCCGAAGATGGTGTAAGGGATCGAATAGCGCATCCGCCCGTCATAGAGAAACAGGCGGAAGGTGGGATAGAGGTCGTCGAGCAGCGTCGCCATGTGCAGGAGCTGCTGGTGGCGGTCGGCCTCCGGAAAGCGGTCCCACACGCCCAGCCCGCGCGCGAAGATCTCCAGCGTGTGGCGCGGCATACAGACTTCCATGTCGGTTTCGGGCCGTCGGTTGTAGTCGATGCGGTACTGCGTTTCGCCGGCCTGTGCCTCGCGGCTCTTGTTGGCGATGACAGCTTCGTAGTCGACAAGCGCCTCGGTGCGCAGAAGGTCGGGAATGCCGGCCGGCACGTAGCGGATTTTCGTTCCCGCCGCCTCGGCATGCCAGCGAGCCAGCAGCGTGCGGTCGAAGCCGTCCGGCGCCTCCTCGATCTCAAGGCTCTCGCGGATTTCACCGGTGACGCCCTCATCGTGGCTGAGGCCGAGCAGCCAGTCGAGCGAGACTTTGAATTCGGCGGCGATGTTGAGCAGCGTTTCAGCACGGGGAAGGCGGGTCGAGGCGCCGGAGAGCAGCTGCGACAGTGCCGAACGGTCGATGCCAACCGCGGCGGCGAAGGCTGATTGGTTCAAATCGGACCTTGTCAAGAGCATTTTCAGGCGCTCGCGAAAGATCGTCGACAGGTCGCGCTTGTCCAAATCGCCACCCCATTCAATAGGAGGAAAAATTTGCGCTTAAAGCCGCGAACGCGGGCTTCAGGCGTAAATGAATCCTGTTGGCTGTTTACAATACATAACATATGCAGCTGAAAATGCGCAATCGCAACAGTTTGTGCGCTTTATCGCGTTGCGCCGACGCAACGCTCCTGACACAATGTTGTCAGGAATCAAACGGGTTCCGGCGACTGGAAGGCAGTGGTCGATAGCATGACGAGCATGGGCAACAGGCGACACGGCGCAGCGACCATCGAATGGCCGACCGTATTTCTCGCACTTCTATGCTACGGCGGCTGGCTCGCTGCCGGCTTTCTGCTCTGGCCATCCTACCCGTTGCTGGCACTCGCCTTTCTGACCATGATTGCGGCGCTGCAATCCTCGCTGATGCACGAGGTCCTGCACGGCCACCCAACCCGGAATGCGCGGCTCAACGAAGTCTTTGTGTTCCTGCCGATTGGCCTTGTCTGGCCGTTTCGCCGGTTCAAGACCATTCACCTGCGCCACCATGCAGACGAGCGCCTGACCGATCCGCTCGACGATCCCGAAAGCTATTACAAGGCGCTCTGGCAGCACGAGGAGCTGCCGTCGGCGATGAAATTCCTGCTGAAGATCAACAACACAATGCTCGGCCGTTTCGTGCTGGGCCCGTGGCTTTCCTGCATAGGGTTCTTCATCGACGACGCCAGGCAGGTTGCCGCGGGCGACAACGTCGTCCGCAAGGCCTGGCTGCTGCACGCGATCGGCCTCGCCATCGTGCTGCCCATCGTGCAGTTCGGCTTCGGCATGCCGTTGTGGCTTTACGTTCTGGTGCCGGTATGGCTGGGACAATCGCTGATTTCGATTCGAACCTACGCCGAGCACCAATGGTCGGAACATCCGGAAGGCCGCACGATCATCGTCGAGCGCTCGCCGCTGTCCTTCCTGTTCCTCAACAACAATCTGCATTTCGTCCATCACAAGAGCCCGACGGTGGCCTGGTACAGGCTGCCGAAGCTGTTTGCCGACCGCCGCGACGAGTGGCTGCGGATGAACAATGGCTACGCCTATCCGAACTATTTCGCGCTGCTCAAGGCCTATGCCTTCAAGGCGAAGGAGCCGGTCGTCCATCCCGTGCTGCGGCGCATGCCGGAACCGGGACGCGCATTCAAGCCGCGCGTCAGGGCACGCAGCCTCAATGGGCTTGGCAGCGCGCCGGTACCCGCCGAGCCGCCGAAAGAATGATTCTTGCGTTGTTGCAGGCGGTGCCGCGCGGACGACGCTTTCCTGACCTTGCCAATTTCCCCGCATAACGGTCAAATCCCGGCATGAGCGAATTCATTGCGGCTTTGCCGATGTACGACTGGCCGGAAGCGCGGGACGATGTCGACGCGCAATGGGCGCGGCTGCGCGATGCTTTCAGACAAAAAGGCATCGATGCGCCGGAGACGATCATTCGCCGCACCGGCGATTTGCCCCCCGTGCCTGGCGGTATTCGCGACGATCAGGGAAAACCCATCGCGCCCGATCCGGCGACATTGCCGCCGGACGAACTGGATTTTCACCAGCTCTGGCTGCATCCGGCGCTGCTCTTTGCGCAAACCTGCTGGGGACCGATGGAACTCGGCCTGTCGCAGCGTGTCCAGCTCGTCGGCCAGCCGCGTTACGACGCCTTCGAGGGTGGACAGGGCGAACTCTATTCGAGCGCCATCGTCATGAGGGCGGGCGAGGCACCGCCGGCAAGGGCGCCGGCCGACGGCGGTGCCGTCATTCCGCTCGATCAGCTTCGCAGCAAGCGCTTCACCTTCAACAGCCTCGATTCCATGTCGGGCATCATCGCGCCAGCCCGCGACCTGCAAGCATTGGGCGAGAGTTTGGATATCTTTTCCGCGCTGAGCGAAAGCTGTGGGCACCGTGCTTCGATCGTTGCCGTTGCCGAGGGCAGGGCGGACGTCGCGGCTATCGATTGCGAGAGCTGGGCGCTGGCGCAGAGTTTCGAGCCGGCGGCGCAGAAGGTGATGGTCGTCGGCTGGACAAGGCGGCGCAAAGGCTTGCCGTTCATCACGGCCAGGACAACGCCGGAAACGATCGTCGCTGCGATGCGCGAGGCGATCGCCGCGCTCGCATAAAGCGCGTCGCGTTCGGTCGGCCTCATGCGACGCGCTTTAGATTCTTGTTTTATGCATGTCGTTATCGCAAAGCCGCTGCACACTTTTGCGCGACATGCATTAGCGTCGCTCAGCCGCCAAGCAGCCGATTGTCGAGCGGGTAGGTCGAAAGCTTCTCGTTGCCGGTTTCAGTGATCAGGATCTGTTCTTCGATCTTGACGCCTTCGTAGCCGCCAAGCCGACCGATATAGCTCTCGACGCACAGCACCATGCCAGGTTCGAGCACTCCGTCCGGTGTGTCGTCGGTCCAGTCGCCAGCATGCGGCAAGGTCGGGTATTCGTCGGCTAGGCCGACGCCGTGATAGAGCACCCCGTAACGGGCCGGGAAGCAGTCTCCCGGTGGCACTGACGAGCACTCGACGAGGTCGCGGAACGATATGCCCGGCCGCATCAGCTCCGTGTTGTGGGCGATCTGGTCGGCGGCGATGCGGAACAGATCGCGCTGCTCATGCGACGGCGGCGCGTCACCGCAAAGCCAGGTGCGCGAAAGGTCGGCGCAGAAGCCGTAAGGACCGATCAGGTCGGTGTCGAAAGCGACGAGCTCGCCGGCCTCGATCGTCCGCGACGAACACTCCTGGAACCATGGATTGGTGCGCGGGCCCGACGACAGGAGCCGGGTTTCGATCCATTCGCCGCCGCGCGCGATGTTGCCGCGATGGAGTTCGGCCCACAATTCGTTCTCGGAGATGCCAGGCCTCAGCGCCTGCTCCATCTCGCCCATCGCCGCCTCGCAAGCGACGATCGCTCGGCGCATGGCAAGGATTTCGTCGGGCGATTTGATCAGCCGCGCATTTTCCATCACCGCCTCGCCATTGCCGGTCGAGATGCCGAGACGGGCGAACTCTTCGATGCCCTCGGGATTGATATGGTCGACGGCGATACGGCGATTGCCGCCGCCATGTTCCAATACCAGCTCGGCGATGCCGGCTGCCCAGCGGCGGGCTTTTTGGCCGGTCAGCTCGCCGCTGTACAGATAAGCCCACGACACCGCCGGCCGCACCTCGTCGACGACGCCGGAATGATCGGAAAGGTGCTCGCAGGAGAAATAGTCGAACAGCACCACCGGGCCATCGGTGGCAACGAAACAATGCCTGGTCCGATTGTGTGCGACCCAGAGCTGCATGTTGGTTGCGTCGGTGGCATAGCGGATATTGACCGGATCGTAGAGCAGGGCTCCCGCATAGTCGCGGCGCTTCAGCTCGGCGCGGATGCGCTCGAGCCGATATCGGCGCATGGCGGGCAGGTCAGGAGCAGCAATGCCCGCCGCCTGCCATTCGACTTCCGCCAGCGCTCCATAGCCCAGCGCATGCTGGTTGAGTTCAGCGGCCTTCAGCCGCGATTTTTTGTGCAGCACATCGTTCGAGCCGTCCGGCTCGAACGGCATGATCTTGCGGTGATGACGGGGCCGGTCAGTCGGGTTCCTGTCCACCCTCGGCTCCTCCGCTAACGCCTTCCTTGGGCGCCGTGGTTTCTCCCACCGCCATTCTCTTCAATCTTACATAGGCGCCGGCCCGGGCGGACTTGCCGGTGCCGCGCAACAGCGGAACCATCATTTGCCGTGGTTGGCCGTCCGGCTCATAGCCGGCCGCTTTGAGCTGCTCCAAAATGACCGGACGCGGATCGTCTCGGTCAAGCCAGACGAGTACGGCCGGCTCCTGCATCAGCGTTTCGAAATTAGGCACTTCCTGGTCAAGTGCGACCAGGTTTTCATCGACCAACCGCAGGTTTCCGACCCATGCACCATCAGATATTGCGGTTTTGACCGGTCCGTCCGCAGTCAGTTGGCGATAGAGGGCGGGGTAATCCACGCGGATCATCCGCGAGAGGCCACTGGTCCCGTTTATCTGGACGTACCAGGTGGCGGGCGCGAGCAGCACGGCGATGATCGCTCCAGCCGCGATCACCAGGAGCTGCGCATTCCTGCCGCGCGGCGCCAGCCGTTCCATAGTGGCGACGATGGCCAGCGGCAACATGAACAGGACCGGTAGCAGCCAGCGGTCCTTGACCACCGTCACGCCGGTGGCAAGTACAAGTACTGCAAGCATGGCCAAGCCGAGCGCCAAGGTACGCCACAACAGAATTTCCCTTGCCGGACCTTTCGGGTGCCGCTCGGAGAAACGGAACTTCGCCAGCCAGAACGTGAGGGCGGAAACGAGCACCGGCAAGACCGCGAAATTGAAGGTGCCCACGATAAACTTGCCGGCGCCGACAAAGGCCGCCGCCACGCGCCCTTGTTGCGCGTCTATTCCGAACTTCTCGCCTCTCGACAATAAATCGGCGGGATGCATGAGGCTCCAATAGGTGGTTGGCGCCAGCACCAATATCGCGACCGCTATGCTGATGGCGAACTTCGGATCGAGAATCGCGCTGCGCCATTCGCGCAGCGACAGCACGGCCGCAACAAGGGCCACCACGAGGAAGACATCATTATATTTGGCAAGAATTGCCGCCGCCGTGGCCAGGCCAAACGCCGCATAGGCGATCATGCTTCGCCGCTCGAGAAGATAGGCCATTGCCAGCAGGAGCAGCGAGCAGAAGCCGACGACGGCGACGGAATGCGACAAGGCGCGCTGCGATTCCCAGACGATCTGCGGGATCGTAAACAGGCCGGCCATGGCCGCCGCCGCTGTCGCTTTGGTGTAGCTGAACCGCCGCATGGCGGCGAACACGCTGCAGGCGGCAAGGAACAGCACGGAGTATTTGACGAGCTTCAGCGTGAAGATACTGGTGCCGAAAACATGCGCGGCCAGCCAGTTGATCCAGGTGTACAGGGGTGGTTGCGAGCCGCCATATCCAGCCCAGAGATACGGAACATAGATCAGCTGCTCCGCATCATCGATGCCGACGCCGGTTCCCGCCCAAGAGCTCAACAGGGACAGTATGATGGTCTGCAAGGCAAAGTAAGCCGCGACCATGACGATCGCCGCCGGGAAGGGGCCGATCCGTCCCTCGGCCAGCCACTCGGCCCATCTCAGATTGTACTTCAATGAAATCTCATCGCCCTTGCCAGCAGAGTGTTGCCGGCTGCGCTAGCATGAAGAGTATGCTCCGCACAATGCGACCGGCTGGCTGCGTCTACGTCCTCATCTTTTCGCCGCTCGGGTCGAAGGGCGGTTCGACATTGATGTGTGCCGGCCGCCGTTGCCCGAGGATTTCGATCTCGAACAGGCCGGCGCTCTCGTTCTCGGCAAGCGCCGCCGGTACATATCCCTGCGCCATCGACTTCTCGACATAATGCGCATAGCCGCCGGAGGTGACCCAGCCGACCACGCGCCAGTTGCCGTCGACAATGCCGCGCACAGCAGACGCGCCTTCGGCGGCGTTCGAGCCGCGCACTTCCTTGCCGCCCGCGTCGAAGCGCGGCGCGCCATAGCCATGCGGCTTTTCCACGGTGCCGTAATCCTTGCCGCCGACCTTGGCCCAGATCGGCTCGTCGCCCATGACGTCTGCATCCGCGGCATCGACGATGAAGGAGACACGGCGCAGTTTCGGCCCTTCTGCCTGTTCCTTGGCCGCTGCTTCCCGGCCGATGAAGTCGTTCTTCTCCAGCTTGATGAAGCGGTCCATCGAGCCTTCGAACGGTCCGTAGATCGGACGTAGCTCGCGGAACCAGGTCGGGAAGTTCTTTTCAAGGCGCATAGAGAGCAAAGCCCGCATGCCGAAATCGACAAGCCCAAACTCTTCGCCAGCCTCCTTGATCGCCTTGTAGACCAGGCGCTGGTAGGCAGGCGCCATCCATATCTCGTAGCCGAGGTCGCCGGTGTAGGTGATGCGATTGACCATGCAGGGCGCGCCGCCGACCGCCATTTCGCGGAAATCCATAAAGCGGAAGGCCTTGGTCGAGATGTCGACATCGACCAGTTTCTGTAGCAGGTCGCGGGATTTCGGCCCGGCGATGGAGAGACCGACCAGCGTCTGGTCGAAGCGGTGGATGCGGATGCTTCCGTCCTTCGGCAGATGCTTCTCGAACCAGCGCATGTGGTATTTTTGCGCTGCCGAAGAACCCCATATCATGAAGCGGTCTTCCCCACCCCTTGGGCTCGCCTTGGCGATGGTGAAGTCCCCGATCAGCCGGCCGAACTCGTTCAGCATGGGCGTCAGCACGATGCGGCCGGTCTTCGGCATGCGATTGGTCATCAGACGGTTGAGGAAGTCCTCGGCCCCTGGTCCGGAGACTTCGTATTTGGCGAAGTTGGCGATCTCGGTGACGCCGACCTTCTCGCGGGTGGCGTGCACTTCCTCGCCGATCGGGCCGAAATCATTGGAGCGGTGGAAGGACACAACGTCCTTCGGCTCCGAGCCTCTCGGCGCGAACCAGAGCGGGGTTTCGAGACCCCAGCTGTCGCCCATGACGGCGTTGTTGGCGATCATGGTGTCGTAAAGCGGGGTCGTCTGCGCTGGTCTTGCCGCCGGTAATTCCTCGTTGGGAAAGCGGATGGAGAAACGGCGCGAATAATTTTCGCGGACCTTTGCGTTGGTATAGCGCAGCGTTGCCCATTCGCCGAAGCGCGCAACGTCCATGCCCCAGACGTCGAAGCCGGGGTCGCCATGGACCATCCAGTTCGACAGCGCCAGGCCGACGCCGCCGCCCTGGCTGAAGCCGGCCATGACGGCGCAGGCGCACCAGAAATTGGTCAGGCCCTGCACCGGGCCGACCAGCGGGTTGCCGTCCAGCGCGAAGGTGAAGGGGCCGTTGATGATCTGCTTGATGCCGGCCTTTTCGATGCCGGGGAAATGCTTGAAGCCGATCTCGAGCGACGGCGCGATGCGGTCGATGTCTGGCTGCAGCAGCTCGTGGCCGAAATCCCAGGGCGTGCTGACCGGCGACCACGGCTTGCAGGCCTTTTCATAGGTGCCGAGCAGGATGCCGTTGCGCTCCTGGCGGGTATAGATCTCGCCCTTGAAATCGAGCACGCCAATCATCTCGCGGCCGGTCGACTTGTTGAATTCCTCGACCTCCGGCATCGGCTCGGTCAGGAGATACATATGCTCCATGGCCAGCACTGGCAGTTCGACGCCGACCATGCGACCGATCTCGCGCGCCCACAGGCCGCCGCAGTTGACCACATGCTCGGCTTTGACTGTGCCTTGCTCAGTGACGACGTTCCAGGTGCCGTCGACCTCCTGCGTCAGTTCCACGACGCGGTTGCGCAGTACGATCTCGGCGCCTAGCTTCCTGGCGGCCTTGGCATAGGCATGGGTGGTGCCGGAAGGGTCGAGATGGCCCTCGACTGGATCCCACATGGCGCCGACGAAATTCGTCTCGTCCATCAGCGGGAACATTGCCTTGGCTTCGGACGGCGTGATCAGTTCGGTGTCCATGCCGAGATAGCGGCCCTTGGCGTGGGCGAGCCGCAAGAAGTCCATGCGCTCGGGCGTGTCGGCCATCATCACGCCGCCGGTCAGGTGCAGCGAGCAGGATTGGCCGGAAATCTCCTCGATCTCCTTGTAAAGCTGCACCGTATAGGCCTGCAGCTTGGCGACGTTGGGATCGCCGTTCAGCGTATGGAAGCCGCCCGCCGCATGCCAGGACGAGCCGGAAGTGAGCTCCGAACGCTCGATCAGCATGATGTCGGTCCAGCCAGACTTGGCCAGATGATAGAGTACCGAGCAGCCAACGACGCCGCCGCCGATGACAACCGCTTTTGCATGAGATTTCATGAAGATAGATCCGTTTTTGAAGAGATTGAATCGAGTGAGCGGGGCGCGAAAACAAAGCGGAGATGGGATACAGCGATGTTTCGGGCCAGCCTGCCATCAAGACGGAGTGGGGGTCGACTACTCATCAGATGATCAAAAATCGGTCGGCGCGCCGCCTTCGGCCCGGCGCTTGTCGACGAAGGCGTTGAGCTCCTCCCGGATTGCCGGATCCATGTAAGGCTCTTCATAGGACGCCAGCCGTTCCTTCCAGACGCGATTGGCCTTTTCGAGCGCCGTCGGCGACCCGGCCTCCGCCCAACTCTCGAAATTGCGCCAGTCCGAGATAATAGGCGCATAGAACGCGGTCTTGTAGCGGTCCTGCGTGTGCTGGGTGCCGAAGAAATGGCCGCCGGGGCCGACGGACTGTATGGCGTCGAAACCGAGTGCTTCCTCGGAAAGATCGAGCGGCGTCAGGAACTCGGCGACCATCTGCAACAGGTCTATGTCGAGGATGGTCTTCTCGTAGGAGCAGCGAAGGCCGCCTTCGAGCCAGCCGGCCGCATGCATCATCAGATTGCCGCCGCCCTGGATGGCGCCCCACAGTGAGAACACGCTTTCATAGGCGGCCTGCGCGTCGACCGTGTTGGCTGCGCAGGTGTTGGAGGTGCGGTAGGGGATGTTGTAGCGGCGGGCGAGCTGCCCGCCGACCAGCTGCGCCTTCATATATTCCGGCGTGCCGAAGGCCGGCGCGCCGGACTTCATGTCGACATTCGAGGTGAAGCCGCCGTAGCCGACAGGCGCGCCCTTGCGCACCATCTGCGCGAAGGCGATGCCGGACAGCGCCTCGGCATTCTGTTGCACCAGCGCGCCGGCAATCGTCACCGGCGCCATGGCGCCGGACAGGGTGAACGGCGTCACGATGACCACCTGGCCCTTGCTCGACATCTGGATGATGCCTTCCATCATCGGCACGTCGAGCTTGAGCGGCGAATTGGTGTTGATGATGGTGAATACCGACGGCTCTGCAAGCAACTGCTCATGGCTGATGCCACGTGCGATCCTGGTGATCTCGATGCCGTCGACGTTGCGCTCCTTGCCGAGCGAATAGATGTGGAACATCTTGTCGGTCAGCGTGGCGAGGTCACGGATGCATTCAAGATGGCGGACGGACGGATGGATGTCGATCGGCTCGACCGGATAGCCGCCCGTGCAGTTCAATATGTTGTGCATCTGCGCAAGCTTGAGGAAGTTGCGGTAGTCCTGCTGGTTGCCTGGCCGGCGGCCGCGGTCGACGTCTGAGCAATTGGGTGCCGACGCCATCATCGAGATGATCAGATTATCGCCACCAAAGCGCACGTTGTGCGCCGGGTTGCGGGCGTGGATGGTGAACTCCGGCGGGCAGTGCGCAACCAGTTCCAGGATCATGTCACTGTCGAAGCGCACCCGCTCGCTGCCTTCGCGGACATCGGCGCCATGCGCCTTCATAATGCGCCGGGCTTCGTCATGCAGCACGTCGACGCCGATTTCCCGCAGCACGCGCAGAGAGGCGAGGTGGATTGATTCCAGCTCGTCGTCGGAAACCAGCCGGGTCGGCGCCAGCGGGTTCTTCAACTGCCGAAACGGCGGCTGCTCGAACGCCGCCGATCCGCCGGCACGCTTTCCCGCGCGGCCGCCGCGACGGGCGCGGTCGTTTGCCAATGCAGGTTCGGCGGGCTGAAGGGCGGCGGTCATGATAGTCCTCGTACGCTGCGGCAATGCGGCGGCATAATGGACTGCCGGCCGGCCAGCCATTGCGGAGGCGGCGACCACTAGGACGAGGGAAGCGACATGCCTGAAGGGCAGCCGGAGGGATCGTCAGGCTCTTATCTCTTCCGGCTGGCGCAAGCGGTTTTCGTTGCCGGTGCTTACCGCGATGAAAGCGAAACGCTAGTCCTGCATCATGGACCGGGCGGAACAGGACAGCGGCGAGACAGTGCAATGGGCGGCGATCACCGGCGTGATCGCCACCGTCTCGGTGTTCGCCATCGCGCAAGGGCTGAGCTATCCGCTGTTGAGCTTCATCCTGCAGCGCCAGGGCGTCTCGCCGGCCATGATCGGCCTGTCGGCGGCAATGACGCCGATCGGCTTCATCGTCTCGTCGCCGCTGGTTCCGGCGCTGGCACGGCGTTTCGGGGCAGGGCGCACCGCGCTTACTTGCGCGGCACTTTCCGCGCTGGTGCTGGCGCTGATCGGCTGGACGCAAAATGTCTATCTGTGGTTTCCGCTGCGCTTTTTGATCGGCGCCGTCACCAACCCGCTCTACGTGCTGAGCGAAGTCTGGGTGATCGCACTGGCGCCGCCGGCACGCCGCGGCCGCGTCATGGGCATCTATTCGACCATCATTTCGGCGGGCTTTGCGGCGGGGCCGCTGTGCCTGCTTGCGGTCGGCACCGAGGGATGGCCGCCGTTTCTCGTCGGCATCGCCGCATTCCTGTTTTGCGGCGCCTGCCTCGCCTCGGTGCTGGCACGGCTGCCCAAGGTCGACGAGAGCGGGCACCGCGTTTCGGTGCTGGGTTTCGTGCCGCAGGCGTGGCTGCTGTTATCGGCGGTGATCGTGGCCGCCGGTTTCGAACAGGCGGTGCTCGCCTTGCTGCCGGTCTACGGAACACATTATGGCATCGCCGAAGCGCGCATGTCGGCGCTGCTGTCGGTGATGATCGCCGGCAACATCGCTATGCAGGTGCCGCTCGGCCTGCTGGCGGAACGACTGACGGCGCGGCTGGTGCGGTTCATCTGTGTTTCGATGACGGTGCTCGGATGCGTTCTGTTGCCGGCTCTCATCGAGACGCCGCTGATCTGGCCGTGCGTCTTCATCTGGGGCGCGGTTTCCTACGGCATTTACACGATGTCGATCATTGAACTCGGCGAGCGGTTCACCGGCTCGGCACTGGTCGCCGGCAACGCCGCCTTCTCGCTGATGTGGGGCGTCGGCGGCATCGCCGTGCCGCCGCTGGCGGGCAGCGCCATGGATGTTGTTGGCGCCGGCGGCCTGCCAATGACGCTCGGTGCCATTTGCCTGGCGCTGGCAGTTGTAACGGTCATTCGAAGACGGATGGTGTGAATGCCAGAAAGCCGCCGTTTCTGACGAATAACTTGAATGTAAGCGGCCCCATGTCGATCTTGGCTATGTCGCCGCCCGACTCAACCGGAGACCTCATGATCAAATCGAATACCAAGGGCCAGCCGGGTTCGGCGGCCGAAGACCCGTTTCTCTGGCTTGAGGACAGGAGGGGCAAGCAGGCGCTCGACTGGGTGCATCACCAAAATGCAGTTACGGTCGGGGAGCTGCAGGGTGATCCGTCCTATCAGACGTCGTTCGAGACGGCGCTCGACCTGATGACAGCCGAGGATAACATCGCCGTCGGGGCCGCTATCAACGGCTATGTCTATAATTTCTGGCAGGACCGGACGAACGTACTCGGCGTTTGGCGGCGCACCACCGTCGCCTCCTACAAGACCGACAAGCCGGAATGGCAGACGATCATCGACTTCGACAGTCTGGCGGCGAAAGAGGGGGTGAAATGGGTGTTCAGCGGGGCCAGTCGGCTCTACCCCGACTTCAGCCGCTGCCTGCTCAACCTGTCGCCGGATGGCGGCGATGCCAGCGAGATGCGCGAATTCGATATCGAAAGCAGATCGTTCGTCGATGGCGGCTTTCGCGCTCCTGCCTCGAAGTCGAGCTTTAGCTGGCTGGACGAGGACACGGTTATCGTTTCCGCCGCCTTCGAGGAGGACGACAAGACCCAGTCCGGTTATCCGCGCGTGGTCAAGCTTTGGCGGCGCGGCACGCCACTGGAAGCGGCGATGCCGATCTTCGAGGCGCTGAAGCAGGATCTTGCCGCCGGCGGGTCCGTCGAATTCGACGGCGACAAGCGTCATGTCTTCCTCGCCCGGACCATCGACTTCTTCGCCTCGCACAGTTTCCTGCGGCTGCCTTCCGGCGAGAACAGGCGCATCCCGTTGCCGGACGACGTCACCGATACAGCGCTGTTCAAGGGCCAGCTCGTCTTCGGCGTGCGTACCCCGTGGACTGCGCCGGACGGCACGCTGTGTAAGCCCGACGGGCTCTATTCACTCGATTTCGAGCGCTGGATCGAAACCGGGCTATTCGGATCCCTCGATACCGTGCTCGAGCCGGCGCACCGCGTCTCGATCGCCGGCATTGCCCGCACGCAGGACCGGCTGTTCATCAATTTGATGGACAATGTGCGCGGCAAGGTCGTCGCCGGCAAGCGCAGCGACAGCGGCTGGGAGTTCAAGCCCGTGGCGTTGCCCGAAAACGGCAATGTCGGCATCAGCCATGCCGAGCATTTCGGTTCCAGCGTCTCCTTCTCCTTCACCGATTTCCTGACGCCGAGCTCGATCATCTGGTCGGACGACAACGCTGCGGGGCTGGCAACGGTGAAGTCGCAGCCGGCGCGTTTCGACCCGTCGTCCCTGCTCTCCGAACAGTTCGAGGCACGCTCGAAGGATGGCACGATGATCCCGTACTTCGTCGTCAGGAAGCGCGACTTGCATGGACCCGTGCCGACATTGCTTTACGGCTATGGCGGCTTCGAAGTGCCGCTGCTGCCCGGCTATGCCGGCGTGCGCGGCAGGCTGTGGCTGGAGAAGGGCAATGCCTATGTGCAGGCCAACATCCGCGGCGGCGGCGAGTTCGGCCCGAACTGGCACCAGGCAGCGCTCAAGGCCAATCGCCAGAATGCCTTCGACGATTTCGCTGCCGTCGCGCAAGATCTGATCAAACGCGGCATCGCTACGCCCGCCACGCTGGGCATCCAGGGCGGATCGAATGGTGGCTTGCTGACCGGCGTCTCGCTGACCCAGCACCCGGAATTGTTCGGTGCAGTGATCATCGACGTGCCGTTGCTCGACATGCTGCGTTACACCGAGCTGTCGCCCGGCGCGTCATGGATGGCCGAGTATGGCGATCCGGCGAAGCCGGAAGAGGCAGCCTGGCTCGCCGCCTATTCGCCCTACCAGCATGTAGACACGGATGCAGCCTATCCGCCGGTGTTGCTGACGACCTCGACCGCCGACGATCGCGTCCATCCCGGGCATGCGCGCAAGATGGCGGCACGGCTGCAGGCGGCCGGCCATGGCAAGACGCTGTTCTTCGAGGAGACCGAGGGCGGCCATGGTGGACGCGGCGACCGGCGGCCGCAGGCCGCACAGGCGGCGATGAAGTACGTCTTCCTGCAGCGGGCCCTGACTGGCACCAATTGACCGGCGTCGCTTGACCGGCACGGCTTGAACTGAGGGCTCGAGGCAGCCTAAGGTACATGCATGGCTCGGCTGGCGAAATCGGGTTGCGCATTTAGGGTGGCGGTGACGCCGTCGTCGCGCACGCTACGCGCCGAGCTGTTGCGGCTCTGCGCTCGCATCGGCTATTCGCCGCCCGCTGTCCTCTGACGAATCCGCCCCGGCGCGAAAGCTGCCGGATTGGTTCAAGAGGAAAGACCAGACATGACCTACCAGAATTATTCGCTGAAGCAGCTTCAGCAGATCGATGCCGCGCATCACCTTCATCCGTTCACCGACCACAAAGAGATGCGCGAGACCGGCTCGCGCATCATCACCCACGCCGACGGGCCGTTCATCTATGATGCCGAAGGGACGGAAATCCTCGACGGCATGGCTGGGCTGTGGTGCGTCAATGTCGGCTATGGCCGCGACGAGCTCGCCGACGCCGCCTACGCCCAGATGAAGGAGTTGCCCTACTACAACTCTTTCTTCAAATGCTCGACGCCGACGCCGGTTCTGCTGTCGAGAAAGCTGGCGGAGATCGCGCCAAGGCACATCAACCAGGTGTTCTACGGCTCGTCCGGTTCGGAGGCCAACGACACGGCGCTGCGCCTGGTCCGTCACTATTGGGTGCTGGAAGGCAGGCCCGAGAAGAACCGCATCATCTCACGCAAGATGGGCTATCACGGCTCGACCATCGCCGGCGCCTCGCTCGGCGGCATGGATTTGATGCACAAGCAGCTCGGAGGCGCCGTGCCCAACATCGTCCATGTGATGATGCCCTATGCCTATGAGCTCGCACTGCCCGGCGAAAGCGACCATGATTTCGGCCTGCGCGCGGCAAAAGCGGTCGAGGACGCGATCCTCGAAGCCGGCGCCGACAAGGTGGCCGCCTTCATCGGCGAGCCGGTGATGGGGGCAGGCGGGGTGAAGATCCCGCCGATGAGCTATTGGCCGGAGGTGCAGCGCATCTGCCGCAAATACGATGTCCTGCTGATGCTGGACGAGGTCATCACCGGATATGGCCGCACAGGCGAGTGGTTCGCCGCACAAGCCTTCGATGTCGAGCCCGACACCATCACCACGGCCAAGGCGCTGACCTCTGGCTATCAGCCGCTGTCGGCGCTGCTGGTCGGCGACCGCATCGCGGCGACGCTGGTCGAAAAGGGCGGCGAATTCTATCACGGCTACACCTATGCCGGGCATCCGGTGGCCTGCGCGGTGGCGCTGAAGAACCTCGAGATCATCGAGCGTGAAGGCCTGGTCGAGCGCGTCAGGAACGACACCGGGCCTTACTTCGCCAGGGCCCTGCAGGAACGTCTCGGTGGGCACGATCTGGTCGGCGAGGTGCGCTCGTTCGGGCTGATGGGGGCGATCGAGATCGTCAAGGACAAGGTGACCAAGGAGCGCTTCCTGCCTGCCGGCAGCGCGGCGGTGATGGTTCGCGACCACGCGATTGTCCAGGGCATGATGCTGCGCGCTACCGGCGACACGATGATCCTGTCGCCGCCGCTGATCTGGACGCGCGAGACGATCGACATGGCCTGCGACCGCATCGCCACGGCGCTCGATCTGGCGCAAGCGGATTTGCGCAAGGGGGTAAGGTAGAACCATCGCCGGGCGTCCTGCAGTCGGACGCTCGGCGATCGCTGCGTCGATCGCCGAGCAGATGGTCGAGGACGTGGACAAAGTCAGTTCGAATTCGGCTGCGGGTGGAAACGCGCCCCATCCAGGCACTGCCGACTATTCAGCTTTGGCGCGCCAAGCCTACCTCACTCCCCGGCTGGCAAAACTCGTCCATGCCGAGCGCGGCAAGCGTGCGAACGGCGCCCGTCTTGTCACCTGCCGCCGATCAGCGTGACGTCCGTAAGCCATCCGTAAGTCCGGTCCTGTCAACTTCGCCTGATCGACTTCAGCAAGGGATCATTCGTTCAAGGAGACCAAAATGGGCGACTAGCTGTCCTTAGCGCCACGTCGCAACGAATTGCGCCACGTTGAAGAGCGAACAAGTCGAGCGGTGTGCAAATTTGAAGCATGCTTGCTTCCCAATTGAGGCATTTGGCGAATCCAAATCTGAGGGAGTGACACATGTTTAAATATCTGTCTCGGGAGGGTCTCACGCGCGAACAATCGGAAGCCCTGGAAAAGGCCGCGTTCTTGATCATCAGCGCGCGGAAAGAAGCCGCGGCGCTACTGGCGCGGGCGGGAGTAACTTTACCTGATAATGGGTTTGGGTTCGGGAACCCTTGCAACGCGCACATAGAGGCGCACGGCAACTGCCCGTGCAACGATTACACGGGCGATGGTGGGCCATGTTTGACGCAGACTACCCTCGATACGGCCTTCCCCCCGTCCCGGAGTTGCGGCCATCCACCATCAAAACATCTCTCCACGTAAGGCGTATTGGAGACAGTTGATGCGCACCGTTTCTTTGATCCTAGCCTTGGTTATGCAATCGGTCATCACTGTATCTCTTGCGCAGGACGCCAAAACACCTTTCAAAAGGCCGGTTCCAGAAGAGCACAAGGGCTTCGTGGCGGAAATTGAGAGTGTTTTCAGGAAATATCCAAAGGCGATCGCTCGCTACAAACTCGTGGATATCGGCCTCGTAAATATTGGCGAGATGCCGCGCGTGGAGTGCACAGTGGAATGCGAGTTTGATTCTACTTGGGGCGGATGGTGCAAAGACCGTTGTGATACGGAACGCGAAGAATAGCACTGCCGGTTTCCATTGCCCGGTTGCTAGTCGACAGACACGCGCTTTATGATGGCTGCTGAAGCGCCGATCGGGCCCGTTGCCCGAGATCGTTGTGCGGGAGGGACACTATGGCCCAGCAGGAGCAGTGGCAGCTGGAAGGCAGCGCCGCGGACCTCTACGAGCGCTACCTGGTCCCGGCAATCACAGCCCTGTGGGCTGCGGACCTGATGGATCGTGCTGCGCCTCAATCTGGTGAGCGGATTTTGGACGTAGCTTGCGGCACCGGCGTGGTGGCACGCTCGGCGGCCGAGCGTATGGGAAGTGGGCAGGTCGTCGGCCTCGACATCAATACGGGCATGCTCGCCGTTGCTCGGTCGCTCCCGAGAGGCGCTGGAGCGCGTATCGACTGGCACGAGGGAAGCGCGCTCGAAATGCCGTTCCCTGACTCCGCCTTCGATCTGGTTCTTTGCCAGCTCGGACTGCAGTTTTTTCCGGATCGATCTAGTGCGCTCCGTGAGATGTTCCGGGTTCTGGTGCCTGACGGCCGACTGGCTTTAAACGTTTTCAGCGCTATTGAGCACACTCCTGCGGCGAAGGCGCTGGCGGATGCCTTGGATCGACACCTCGGTCCAGGCGCTTCGGCAACGAAAAGGTCTGAGCATTCACTCGCCGATGCGGACGAGCTTTACCGATTGGTGGCCGAGGCGGGATTTCGTCAGGTGACCATCCACACGACGACACAAAACATCCGATTTCCCTCGTCTAGGGAATATGTGCGACTACAGCTGGCAGCGACTCCGCAGGCCGGGCTGGTCAGCAGAATTGATGCCGGGCATCGGGAAGCAGTCATCGCAGCGATCACCGGTGATCTAGATTTTTCGCTGGCAATCTATTCAACTGAAGGGGAGCTGATGTTCCCCCAAGAGGCCCACGTCGTGCTCGCACGCAAGTAGCGTAGCTGACCGATGAGCCATGGCACCGACGCGCTGGGGGATTGGGGCGCGACCACCTGTGGGTCGACGTAGCTCAGGACAGCAGCCACGACGCCGACGATCATCTGGAGACACGCCAGGGCGATCGCCTCATTGTCCTTGAAGAATGCGAAACGCAAAAACCGCGCTCCATCGGAACGCGGCTTTGCCAGATACGCATGGCGCTTCGCCAACAATACACTTGCGAAACTTACGGCGAAACTTACGGGCTCCGGTACGCGAGACCTGATCCGGAGCGCCGGGCGGATGTCCGCCTCGCAATCCGTTTTAAACGCATATCGTTACTGCAGGGTTAGCAAGAGCTTAAGCAAACCTAAATTTGCCGGCTTTCCGCATTGGGCAGATCGAAAACCTGTGAACCTGGAGCTTACGCCGGGTCACCACGGAGGAAATTAATGATGCCGGAAAAATCCGCGCCGGCATTCCCTTGTGCGTTGAACAGCGCATAAAGCTGGGCTGCCTCGGCGCCGAGCGGCGTTGCTGCACCGACGCTCTGTGCGGCCTCCTGCGACAGTTTCAGGTCCTTCAGCATCAGTGCCGCCGCGAAGCCAGGCTTATAGCCATTGTTGGCGGGCGATGTCGGCACCGGGCCGGGCACCGGGCAATAGGTGGTCAGCGACCAGCACTTGCCGGACGAGGTCGAGGCGACGTCGAACAGCGCCTGGTGCGACAGGCCGAGCTTTTCTGCCAGCACGAAGGCCTCGGCAACGCCGATCATCGAAATGCCCAAAATCATGTTGTTGCAGATCTTCGCCGCCTGTCCGGCGCCGTCGTCGCCGCAATGAACGATGCGGCCGGCCATCGGCTTGAGGATTGGTTCGGCCTTGGCGAAGGCATCCTTCGAACCGCCGGCCATGAAGGTCAGCGTGCCGGCCGCCGCACCGCCCGTGCCGCCGGAGACCGGCGCGTCGATCGACAGCAACCCGTGCTTGGCGGCGATGGCATGGGCCTTTCGAGCCGACTCGACATCGATGGTAGAGGAATCGATGAACAGCGCGCCTTTTTTTGCCCTGGATACTATGTCTGCGTAAACCGACAGAACATGCTTACCGGCTGGCAGCATGGTGATGACCGCATCGGCGTCTTTCACCGCCGCAACGGCGTTGGCCATGATGACGACGCCGTGTTCCCTGGCGATGACGAGATTCTCCGGCACCAGGTCGAAGCCGTGCACGGCATACCCGGCCTTGACCAGGTTGGAGGCCATCGGATTGCCCATATTGCCGAGGCCGATGAAGGCGATGGTGGTCATAATGGCGCTCCGTGGTTTGGGTAGGCAGTAGGCAGTAAGCGACCTATTCGGGCGCAAGTTTGCTAATAAGTTGGCGAAGCATTTTCCCGATGCCCTCGGTCGCTAAAAGCACGTGATAAGCTTGATCATGCGTAGCAAGGCCAATGCGTTCGGCGATCTGGAGGTGTGTCTCGAACTCCTTCAGCGATCCCTGGGCAATCCTGAGAAATTGCTGATAGGAGCCTCTGTCTCGGCCGTAACCTTCCGCGATGTTTGCAGGAATAGAGGTTGCTGAGCGGCGGATTTGGCTGGTCAACCCATACAATTCCTCTTTTGGCCATGCCTTGGTCAGGGAGTAGGTGGTGACGGCCAGATCCATCGCCTGCTGCCATACGATAAGATCCTTGTACGAATTGATCTTGCCGGTCATCTTTCTGCCTACTGCCTACTGCCTACTGCCTACTGCCTACTGCCTTACCGTCCGATCAGCGCGCGAGCGATGATGACGCGCATGATCTCGTTGGTGCCTTCGAGAATCTGGTGGACACGCAGGTCGCGCACCAGTTTCTCGATGCCGTAGTCGTGCAGATAACCATAGCCGCCGTGCAGCTGCAGGGCGTCGTTGGCGACGTTGAAGCCGGCGTCGGTGACGAAGCGCTTGGCCATCGCCGACCATTTCGAGGCCTCCGGCGCGTTGCGGTCGAGCTTCGAGGCGGCGGTGTAGAGGAAGACGCGCGCTGCCTGCAGTTCGGTCTCCATGTCGGCAAGCTTGAACTGCAGCGCCTGGAACTGGTTGATCTTCGAGCCGAAAGCCTTGCGTTCGGCGGTGTAGGCGAGTGCCTTGTCGAGTGCCGATTGCGCGCCGCCGAGCGAGCAGGCGGCGATGTTCAACCGGCCGCCGTCCAACCCGGCCATGGCGATGCCAAAACCGGCGCCTTCAGCCGACAAAAGATTTTCGGCCGGCACCTTGCAGTCCTCGAAGACGACCTGGCGCGTCGACTGCATGTGCCAGCCCATCTTGTGCTCGTTGGCGCCGAAGGAAAGGCCCGGCGCATCGTTCGGCACGACGAAGGTGGAAATGCCTTTCGGCCCGTCGGCGCCGGTGCGCGCCATGACGACATAGAGGTTGCTGTCGCCGGCACCGGAGATAAACTGCTTGGCGCCGTTCAGCACATAGTCGCCGCCGCTTTTGACCGCACGCGTCTTCAGCGCCGCGGCATCGGATCCCGAACCCGGCTCGGTCAGGCAGTAGCTGGCCAGCCATTCCATCGAGGTCAGTTTGGGCAGGAAGCGCCGGCGCTGCTCGTCGCTGCCGAAGCGGTCGATCATCGATGCTGCCATGTTGTGGATCGAGATGAAGGCGGAAAACGCCGGATCGGCACGCGAAAGCGCCTCGAAGATCAGCACGGCGTCGAGCCGGCCGAGCCCCGAGCCGCCGACGTCGTCGCGGACATAGATGCCGCCAAGGCCGAGCGGACCTGTCTCGCGGATCACATCGGCCGGGAAATGCTTGTTGCGATCCCAGTCGAGTGCGTTCGGCGCCACGCGGTCGGCGGCGAAGGCTTGCGCCATCTCCTGGATGGCGCGCTGGTCCTCGTTGAGTTCGAACTGGCTGGTGCCCGCATCGACAGCGGCGTCCATGGCGTGCTCCCTGATGTTTCCGGCCTGCTGGCCTGTCGTTTTTGGCTTTGCGCGCCGTCCAATCTAGACCAATGATGCCGCCGCGCAACCCGACCCGTCTTGATCCAACCATCTGGGCAGCCGCTGTGGGCGAATGCGCTTTGGAGCAAAGTGTGACGACAACTTTCGACGAACTGCTTGGATGCTTCCATGCCTATCTCCAGACGTTCGATGATGCGCTGGTGCGCGACGCCGTGGCCCGGATCGGCTGGGACATGCCGTCCCGTCCGCTCGAACCGCATGCACTGCCTTGTCTCGTCCAGCTCGACCGGATCGTCGAACTCGCTCCCGCTGCGGCCAAGTCGCTGGCGCGGCTGGTTGCGGAGCGTCGCGGCTATCTGCACTGGGGCCAGACCTATGGCGAGGCGGATTTCGGCAAGGTTTTCATCGACAATTACGGCTGGCTGGAGGTGTTCGGTACACGCGGGCATTTCGTCAATGACGAGGTCGCGGGCGGCCTGCTGATCCTTGGACCCGACACCGTCTACCCCGATCACCACCATGTCGCGGAGGAGATCTACATCCCGCTGACCGGCGGCACCGAATGGCGCATGGGCGATGGCGGTTTTCGCCTTCGAGCGGCGGGCGAGGTGATCCACCATGCCCCTGATATCAGCCACGCCATGCGCACCGGCAAGGAGCCGCTGCTGGCGCTCTACATCTGGCGCGGCGGGCCGCTGGCAGCCAAGTCGACGATCACCGGAACTGTTGCGCAGGGCAGGGGCTGATATGGCCAAGGCGATCATGCTGCAGGGCACGGGTTCGGATGTCGGCAAGACGGTGCTGGTTGCCGGCCTCTGCCGCGCGGCGAAGAAGCGCGGCCTGAAGGTGCGGCCGTTCAAGCCGCAGAACATGTCGAACAACGCGGCCGTCGCCGATATTCCGGGCGATTCAGGCGGCGGCGAGATCGGCCGCGCCCAATGGCTGCAGGCGATCGCCTGTGGCGTGGCGCCGACCATCCACATGAACCCGGTGCTGCTCAAGCCGCAGACCGATGTCGGCGCTCAAGTCGTCGTGCAGGGCAAGGTGTTCGGCGAGGCGCGGGCGCGCGACTACCAGGCGCTGAAGGGCCGGCTGATGGATGCGGTACTGGACTCCTGGGCAAAGGTCGGCGAGGGCGCCGATCTGGTCATTGTCGAGGGCGCCGGCTCGCCGGCCGAGATCAATCTCAGGAGCCGCGACATTGCCAATATGGGCTTTGCGACGCGCGCCGGCGTGCCGGTGATCCTGGTCGGCGATATCGATCGCGGCGGCGTCATCGCCTCGGTCGCCGGCACCCATCTGATCCTGCCGGAGGAGGACCGGAGCATGATCGTCGGCTACCTCATCAACAAGTTCCGTGGCGACGTCTCGCTGTTCGAAGACGGCATCAAGGCGATCGAAAAATTCACCGGCTGGCGCTGTTTTGGCGTCGTGCCGTGGCTGAAGGCGGCGGCGCGGCTGCCATCGGAAGATTCCGTCGTGCTCGAGCGACTGGCGTCCGGCGAGAAGCGCGCGCTGAAGATCGCCGTGCCGGTGCTCTCGCGCATCGCCAATTTCGACGATCTCGACCCGCTCAAGGCCGAACCGCAGGTCGAGGTGGTGTTCGTGCCGCCTGGTGAGCGCTTGCCCGAAGATGCGGGTCTGGTGGTCATTCCCGGCTCGAAGTCGACGATCGGCGATCTCCTGAAATTGCGCGAGAACGGCTGGGACCGCGACCTTGCCGCGCATAGGAAACGCGGTGGTCATATCGTCGGCATTTGCGGCGGCTTCCAGATGCTTGGTCATATCGTGCGCGATCCCGACGGCATCGAGGCCAGCGTTACAGAAACGCAAGGGCTTGGCCTGCTCGACGTCGAAACGGTGATGGAGCCGGAAAAGACGGTGCGCAATGTCAGCGCGCGCTCGGTGCAATTCGATCTGCCGCTCGAGGGCTACGAGATCCATCTCGGCCGCACCACCGGTCCGGACACGCTGCGGCCGTCCGCCGTTATCAACGGCATCGATGACGGCGCTATCTCGGCCGACGGCAAGGTGCTGGGCACCTATATGCACGGGCTGTTTTCCGCCGACGCCTTCCGGGCGAAATTCCTCGAAAGCCTCGGCGTCAAGGGCGGCGGCATCGACTACCGCGCCGAGGTCGAACGGGCACTGGACGAGATCGCAGCCGAACTGGAAACCCACCTCGACTGCGACACGATTTTTGGGCTGGCGCGTTAGATACTTTGCCTGAGCATGATCTTGTCCGAAAACCGGTCTCCACTTTTCGGGATCATGCTTTCTCGTCAGCCTTCGGCCAGTAGGTGCCGAACGACCAGACGTTGCCTTCCGGATCGCGGCAGATGAATTCGCGGCTGCCATAGTCGCGATCGGTGAGTTCTTCCAGAATCTCGGCGCCGGCGGTCTTTGCCCGCGCGTATGCCGCGTCTGCGTCAGCGACCGCAACGTAGATCGACTTGCCGCCACCCGAACCCGGCGCGCCGACCATCTTGCCATAGGCGTCGTCGCGCGCCGTGCCGAGCATGACGATCGAAGAGCCGAAAGCGAGCTCGGCGTGGTGCACCACGTCGCCTTCGCCATAGCGGGCGCGAACGCTGAAGCCGAAGGCCTCGCACAGCCAGTCGATCATCTTGCCGGCATTCCTGTAGCGCAGCGCCGGATAAAGCCGCGGTGGTTCGGGGGTGTTCGGCATGGCTGATCTCCTTCAGCGGGTTGGTCGATCAACCCAGTCTGCGCGACGGCCGGTTGCGCGTCTTGAAGAAATGTTACCTCGCGGCAAGCGCCGTCGGCGCGACGCCTGCCAGGTCGCGAAACTCGCGCACCAGATGCGCCTGGTCGGCATAGCCGCAGTCGGCGGCGATGTCGGCCCAAGCGCTGTTCGCCTGTCTCGACAGGCCAAGCGCATGATTGAAGCGGACGATGCGCGAGAGCGTTTTTGGGCCGGTGCCGATAGCGTCCGAAAATTTTCCGGTAAGATGCTTGCGGCTCCAGCCAAGCTTTTCGGCCAGCGTCGAGATGCGGATCCGCCCACGCGTCGAGACGATCGTCTCATAGACCCAGACCATTTCGGTCTGAGTGCGGTCCGCGGTTGCCAACCGATCACCGACGAAGGCTTCGGCGATGGCAAAGCGTGTGCTCCAATCCGGCGCATTGCCAAGCCTTTCGCGCAGCGCGATGCCGTCGACGCCGAGCACGTCATCCAGGCCGACCATGCGGTCGGTCAATTCGCTCATCGGGCGGCCGAAGAAGCGACGAGCGCCGAGCGGGGTGAAATTGATCTGCACACAGCAGGCGCCGCCGAAGGATTCGATCACTACCGGCCCGGCATAAAGGCCGGCGGCAAAACTGGCGAAGCGGTCATTGTCGCCCGGGTCATGGCCGAGCCCAATGGCAAAGGGTTCGGCAAAGCTGATGACCAGCGGCACGGTCAGCGAGGCATATTCGACGGCGCGGAAATGGCCTGGCATGGTTTCGCGAAAGCCGCACATGTCGGTGACGACGCCCTGAAGCCGATGGCTCGGCGCGCGCCGCACCATCTCGAACCGATCGAGGCCTGGGCTTTCGTGGCGGCTGCCGTCTTCGCTGTCGGGCATGCGCTTTCCTTCCGCCACGCGACTTTAACAGACCATACGCCGGAATCAAAAGCGCCCGGTTTTGGCCGGGCGCTCCGAGTTGCCTGAGATTCTGAATTGTCTGGACGTGTTTAGGCGCCGCGCATCAGGCAGCCGGCGGCCAGCACGATGTAAGCGATGACAACAATCCACACAGCAGCCAAAGGGATGAACGCAAGGACGCCAAGCGCGGCGAGAACGCCGATAATGGCGATAACAAGGGATATAATGAAAATAAGCTGGGTAGGCGCACTGAGATTCATGTTCGGTCCCTCCTCAACATGATTCGTACAACGGCATAGTATCAGGCGCGCGGTCACACACCAATGAGCGCAGCGGGTTCGCCGGATTGGCCGGCAGTTTTATGGAGTGCCAGAACGGTGCGGCGCATTCGATCACGAAGGGCAATCGCTTCGGACGAATGACAGTTTCCAAATTGTGGCGGAGACCACCAATTGTCGATGTCGCCGCCGCCCCTCATTGCCCTGCCGGGCATTTCTCCCCGCATAGTGACGGGGAGAAAGGGCTGGTCGCAACGTCGGCGCCTTTTCTTGCAGCGCCTGCGATTGGCGAAACCGGTGACGAGAGCGCCCCTCTCCCGTCACTAAACGGGGAGAGGATGCCGGCAGGCAGGTGAGGCGCAGCGCCAACGCCCTAAAAGGGTGAGGAGGCGAATTCAAAACCGATTGCCCTGTTCCACCATTCGCACCCGTTTGCGCCAAGCCGATTCCGCGCTACCTTCCCGACGAATCGGAAGGGGCTGATGGCGATGGGATTGCTGGACCAGATACGCTCGATCTTCGACGGCGACCCCGGCGTGCGCAAGGTCGCGGACGATCCGGTGCTGTCGGCGGAATTGCTGATGCTGTTCCGTATGATCCTGGCCGACGGTTCGGTCAGCGAAAGCGAAATGACCGCCTTCAGGCGTATCTGCCGGGACGCCTTCGGCATTCCCGACACCAGCATCGACAGCGTCATCGAATATCTCAACGATTTCGGCTACGAGACCAACAGCTCGCAGGCCGTCGCCCAATTCCGCGACCTCGACGTCGAACGGCGCAAGCTGCTCGCCCGCCACATGGCCGAGATCGCCAAGGCCGATTCGCAACTTGCCGGGAGCGAGATGCAGCTGTTGCGCCGCACGCTCGACCTGCTCGACATCAGCCCGGCCGATTTGGTCAAGCCGCAAGGCTGAGGCCGCTCACCCCTGTTCCTGCAGTCGTTTCGCGATCGCCCGGTGCAGGTCTGGAGCAGCAGTGACCAGCGCCTTGGCCGCCTCGGACTGCGGGTGGTCAAGTACTTCGCTCGTCCTGCCGCGCTCGACGATCTTGCCGTCATGCATGACCATCACCTCGTCGGTGATGGCGCGGGCGACGGTCAGATCATGGGTGATGAACAGATAGGCGATGCCGAGCTTCTGGTTGAGGTCGGCGAACAGATCGAGGATCTGCGCGCGGATCGAGACATCGAGCGCCGAGACCGGCTCGTCGGCGACGACCAGTTTCGGCCGCGTGATGATGGCGCGGGCGATCGAAAGGCGCTGGCGCTGGCCGCCCGAAAACTCATGCGGATACTTGTCCATGTCGCCTGGTGAGAGGCCGACCTCGTGCAGCGCATACGCCACCATCTCGCGCCGCGCGGCGGGCGCCGGCTTCTTCTCCAGCACATGCAGCGGCTCGGCCACCAATCTCTCGACCTTCTGGCGTGGGTCGAACGAGCCGTACGGGTCCTGGAACACGACCTGCATGTCGCGCCGTGCCGGCTTCAGCTCCGCCTCGCTCTTGTCGGTGAGGATATCGCCGCGGAAGCGGATGGTTCCCGATGTCGGCTTGTCGAGTGCCAGAACCATGCGGGCAAGCGTCGACTTGCCGCAGCCGGAACGGCCGACGAGCGCCACCGACCGGCCGGGCGCCATCGAGAAGGAGACATCGTCGACGGCGCGGATGGCAGCCGCGCGTTTAAACAGGGATATGCGCCGTCCCGGATAATCCCGCGTTACGCTCTCTACCTGAAGCAGCGGTTTGGCCGATCCGCTGTCGTGTGTGCGGGCCCGCGCCGGCACATGCATCGAGGCCTGCGCCAGCTGTCGCGTGTAGGGATGAAGCTGTTCGGACAGCGTGCGCGCGGTATCGCCGGCCTCCATGACCTCGCCATGGCGCAGGATGGTGATGCGGTCCGCCATCTCGGTCACCACTGCGAGGTCGTGCGAGATGAGCAGAAGACCCATGCGGTTTTCCGCTACGAGGTCGCGCAGCAGGTCGAGGATCTGCGCCTGCAGCACCACGTCGAGCGCGGTCGTCGGCTCGTCGGCGATCAGCAGCTTGGGCTTCAGCGCACAGGCGATGGCGATGACGACGCGCTGGCGCTGGCCTCCGGACAGCTCATGCGGATAACGCGACAGCGGGAACTGCGCCGCCGGCAAGCCGACCCGGTCGAGCATTTTTCGCGCCCGTTGCTCGGCGTCCGCGCGGCTCGCCCTGGTGTGCCAGCGAATACCTTCGGCGACCTGCTCGCCAATGGTCTTGACCGGGTTGAGCGCCGTCATCGGCTCCTGGAACACCATGCCGATGTCGTCGCCGCGCAGCGCGCACATCTGGTCCTCGCTCGCCGCCAGAATATCGATGCCGTCGAAGGTAACGCGTCCCGTGGCGCGTGCCGCCCAGGGCAAGAGCTGCATCACGGTGAGCGCAGTCATCGACTTGCCGGAGCCGGATTCGCCGACCAGCCCCATCACTTCGCCGGGCGCCACGGACAGCTCGATGTCCCTGAGGATGGGCGTGCCGCCGATGGCCAGCGACAGCTTCTCGATTTCGAGCAGGCTCATCGCTGCCGCCGCGACTTCGGATCGAGAATGTCGGCAATGCCGTCGCCAAGCAGGTTCAGGCCAAGCACGGTGACGACGATCGCCATCCCGGGAAAGATCGCCATCCACGGCGCCACCACCATGCGGGTCTGGGCGTCGAACAGCATGCGGCCCCAGCTCGGCATCGGCGGCTGGGTGCCCAGCCCGACGTAGGACAAGCCCGCTTCGGCCAGTATGCCCAGCGCGAACTGGATGGTGCCTTGCACCAGCAGCAGCGTGGCGATGTTGGGCAGCACATGTTCGATGCTGATCAGCGTCCTGCTCTTGCCGGCGGCGCGGGCGGCGAGGATGAATTCGCGCGGCCAGATCGCCAGGGCGCCGGCGCGGGCGACGCGCGCGAACACCGGGATGTTGAAGATGCCGATGGCAATGATGGCGTTGAACGCGCCGGGCCCGAAGATGGCAGTGATCATGATTGCCGAAAGCAGCGCCGGAAAGGCGAAGACCAGGTCGTTCAGCCGCATCAGCACGTCATCGGCGATGCCGCCGCGCGCCGCAGCGAAGGCGCCGAGCGGCACGCCGACGCCCATGCCGATGCCGACCGCCACCAGCGCCACGGCAATCGAGTTGCGGGCGCCAACCATGATCATCGACAGGATGTCGCGACCGAAATGGTCGGTGCCGAACCAGTGCGCCAGCGACGGCGCCTGGGTCTTGTCGGAAATGACCAGCCTGGTGACGTCGTAAGGCGTCCACACGAAGGAGAGGATCGCGACCGCAGCCACCAGTGCGGTGACGACGAAGCCGGCGAGGAACGAACGGTTTCGAAACGCCTTGGCCAGGATGCCGGCAAGGTTCTCGTCGGGGATGTCGATGTGCAGCGTCATTGCCTGCCTCTCAGGCGCGGATCGACCACCGCATAGGAGAGATCGACAACGAAATTGACGATGATGACGGCGGCAACCAGCAGCATGACGACGCTCTCGACCACGATCAGGTCACGCTGGTTGATTGCCTGGAACACCAGCCGGCCGAGGCCGGGCAAATAGAAGACGTTCTCGATGATGATGGTGCCGGCAAGCAGGAAGGCGAATTGCAGGCCTAGAATGGTGACCACCGGGATCAAGGCGTTGCGCAGCGCATGCCGCCACAAGACAAGACGATAGGGCAGGCCCTTGGCGCGGGCGGTGCGGATGTAATCCTCATTCAGCACTTCAATCAGCGCCGAGCGGGTGACCCGGGCGAGGATCGCCGCCTGCGGCAGAGCGAGGGCGACCGCCGGCAGGAGCAGCGACTTCAGCGCCGGCCAGACGCCGGCGCCCCAGCCGGGAAAACCGCCGCCCGGCACCAGCCGCAGCCAGACGGCGAACAGATAGATCAGCATCAGCGCAAACCAGAAATTGGGCACGGCGACGCCAAGCTGGGCGGCGCCCATCGCAACCGTGTCGCCGGCCCGGCCGCGCCGGCTGGCGGAAAACAGCCCGACCGGGATGGCAATGACTGTGGACAGCGCCAGCGCCATCAGCGCCAGCGGCAGCGAGACGACGAGACGCTCACGGACCAGATCGATGACCGGCACCGAATAGGTATAGGAACGGCCGAAATCGAGGCTCAGCAAGCCGCCGGCCCAATGCAGATAGCGCAGCACGACGGGAGCGTTGAGACCCATCTGGTTGCGCAGCAATTCGATCTGGTCGGCGCTGGCGTTCAGGCCAAGCATCAGCCGCGCCGGGTCGCCGGGAATGATCTCCAGCACGGCAAAGACCACCATCGAGGCCAGAACCAGCGTGACGACGGCGATGACGAGGCGCTTGAGGAGGTAGGCGGTCATGAGGAGACCGGTGCAAGCACTGGGCGAAAGTTGCACTCCGTCCCACCCCCCTCTGTCCTGCCGGACATCTCCCCCTCAAGGGGGGAGATTCGCAGTTTCCACGCCGGCACTGTCCCTGCAACGCTAGTGGTTAGCGAAAGCGGCGGTGAGGGCTCAATCCCCCCCCTTGAGGGGGAGATGCCCGGCAGGGCAGAGGGGGGTGGGACGGAGTGCAACTTTCGCCCTTCTGTCAGCGACCCGCTCAATCCGTCCACTTCACCTTGGTCAGGTCGTTGGCCTGGATCGGGGCGTTTTCCCACAGGCCCTGCAGTTTGGCGTCCCAGACGCCGACCTTCGGCAATTCGTAGAGGAAGCCGACCACGGCGTCGTCTGCCAGGACCTTCTGCGCCTCGCCGAGCAGCGTCATGCGCTTGGCCTCGTCGGAGGTAAGGTTCAGCTCGTCGATGATCTTGTCGAAGGCCGGATTGTCGTAGTTGAAGTAATAGTCCTTGCGCGAATAGATATCGATGTCATTGGGCTCGGTGTGGGAAACGATGGTCAGGTCGTAATCCTTCTTGGTGAAGACCTGGTCCAGCCACTGTGCCCATTCGACCGGGATAATCTCGAGATCGATGCCGATTTCGCGAAGCTCGGAGGCGATGATCTCGCCACCAAGCCGCGCATAGGAGGGCGGCGGCAGCTTGAGCGTCGCCTTGAAGCCATTCTCCAGGCCGGCTTCCTTCAGCAACTCCTTGGCCTTTTCCACATTGTGCGGATAGAGGCCGGTGAGGTCGACATAGGCCTTGCTGGCGGGCGACATGTGCGAGCCGATCGGCACGCCTAGGCCGGCCGAGGCGCCGTCGATGATCGCCTTGCGATCGAGCGCAAAGGAAATCGCCTGCCTGACTTGCAGCTTGTCGAAGGGCGGCTTCTTGTTGTTGATCGACAGGATGGTTTCACCCTCGGTCGAGCCGATCACCACCTTGAAGCGCGGATCGTCCTTGACCTGGGCGACGCTGTCGGGGTCGAAGAACGGAAAGGCCTGAACGTCGCCGGAAAGCAGCGCCGGAACGGCGGCGGCGGCATCCGGAATGATGCGGAACTCGGCCTTGTCGAGAAATACCGGGGCGCCCCAGTAATTATCCGACTTGACCAGCGTGATCGATGAGCCCTTGGCCCAGTTCTGGAACTTGAACGGGCCGGTGCCGATCGGTTTTTCCTTGTTGGTGTCGGCTGTCTCAGGCGCCACGATCACCGCGTCGCCCCAGCCCATATTGTAGAGGAACGAGCCTTGCGGGTTCTTCAGCGTGACCTTCACCGTCGCGGGATCGACGACCTCGACCTTGTCGATGGCGGCAAACAGGGCCTTTTGCGCGTTGACGGAATTGTCGGCGCGGGCACGGTCGAGCGAGAATTTCACGTCGTCGGCGTTGAAGTCGGTGCCGTCATGGAATTTCACGCCTGTATGCAGCTTGAAAGTGTAGACCTTGCCGTCGTCGGAAATGCTCCAGCTTTGCGCGAGATCGGGCAGCACCTCGCCGTTCGGGCCGATGCGGGTCAGGCCCTCGAAGACATTGGCATAGAGTACCTCGTCGATTGCCGCGGCGGCACCCGCGGTCGGGTCGAGATGCGGGGGTTCGAGCGTAATGCCGATGACCAGGTCGGTGCGCGCGGCCATCGCTGAGGTCCCGGCGGCCAACGCCAGCGCCGCGGCGGCCAGAATGGTTTTCCACAATTTCATCGTGCAACTCCCCATGTCTAAAACACGTGCTCAAACCCGGGCGGATAGAAGCGTGAATTCGCCGCCGAGTAAATTGCGTTTCGTACCGTGTGCCGACGCCGGGAGGAATGTTTTTCCGCCCATGGCCGGATCATGGCGGGCCGGCGCCCCTCAGCAGCACGCCGAGGCCGATCGCCATCACCTTTGCCGAGTCCAGCATGTCGGCAATGCCGACCCATTCGTCGGGCCGGTGGGCGAGATCGAGAATGCCCGGGCCATAGGCGATGCAGTCATAGATGTGGCCGATCCGGGCGATGTGCTTCTGGTCGTAGGTGCCGGGCGAAATCACGTAATCCGGTTCGCGGTCGAATATCTCCATGATGCCTTGCGCGACCGCCTTAACCACCGGCGCGTCGCGCTCGGTCATCAGCGGCAGCACCTCCATCAGATCGCGGATTTCGTAATCGAACTTTTTGCGCTCGCGCTTCAGCCGTTCGAGGATATCGGTCACCTCGCTCTTGACCGCAGCGAGATCCTCTTCGAGCAGGAAGCGGCGGTCGATGGTCAGCCGGCAGGAATCGGGCACGTTGGGCGAGGGCAGGCCGGGCCGGAAATCCTCCGTCTGGCCGCCATGGATCGAGTTGATGTTCATGGTCGAGCGTTTTGCGCCTTCGGGCACGACCGGCATGCGCGTCATCTTGCGGTCGAGCGCCGGAAACAATTCGTCTTCGAAGGCCCGCAGCACGGCGCCCATATGGCGCACCGCATTGTCGCCGAGGAACGGCATCGAGCCGTGCGCGATCTCGCCCTTGGTCTCAATTTCCGCCCACCAGACGCCGCGATGGCCAAGGCAGATGCGATCCTTGTTGAGCGGCTCGGGAATGATGACGTGGTCGACCTTCGGCCTGGAGAAATAGCCGAGCTTGGCCAGATGCGCGACGCCGCCGAAGCCGCCGGACTCCTCGTCGACCGTGCCTGAAATCTCGATGGCGCCGGGAAAATCGGGAAACACCTCCATGAAGGCTTCAGCGGCGATGATCGAGGCGGCAAGCCCGCCTTTCATGTCGCATGCGCCGCGGCCATAGACCTTGCCATCCCTGACGATGCCGGCGAACGGATCGAGGCTCCAGCCGTCGCCGGGCTCGACGACGTCGATGTGCGAATTGAAGTGCACGCAAGCACCCGGCGCCCGGCCATCGAAACGGGCGACGACGTTGACGCGCGGATAATGGTCAGTGTCGCCGGGCGTGCCTTCGGCACGGATGAATTCGATCTCGAAACCGCGCCTCTTCAGCCGCGCGCCGATAAATTCGGCACATGGCCGATAGGCTTCGCCGGGCGGATTGATGGTCGGAAAGCGGATCAGATCCGCAGTCAGGGCAACCAGATCATCGGCTCGGTCATCGATAGCCTTGAGGAGCCGTTCGTTCGGTTCGTTCATTCGGCGAATTGAGCAGCGGATGAGGCGGTTTTGCAAGCCCGATGGCGAATTGCGAGGCGATTGCGTGTCGTTACGGCAACTATTGCGGGAAATCGTTCAAATTCGCTGCTTTGGATTGGTGAAATCGTCAGGGAGTAGGTGTTAGCTCGCTGGCTTGCCATCAAAACGCTGGAGAACAGCGTGACGGCAGGCAGGCAAGGGGCATCAAAGGGGTTTGATTGCATGAAAAACACTGTTCTCATGGCAGCGGCATTAGTAGCGATGCTGTTCGGTTCGTCGTTCGAGAGCCGTGCGGCCAGCCTGGTCGCGAACATCGATATTTCCTCACAGACGATGACGGTAAGATACGGGCTTTCGTATTATCGGTGGAGCGTTTCCACCGCCCGCAAGGGCTACATCACGCCGCGCGGCAGTTACCGGCCACAGCGGACGGCCCGGATGTGGTATTCGCGTAAATACGACATGTCGCCGATGCCCTATTCGGTGTTCTTCCGCGGCGGCTATGCCATCCACGGCACCGGCGCGATCCGGCAATTGGGGCGCCCGGCATCGCATGGCTGTGTGCGCCTCCACCCCAGCAACGCCGCCGCGTTCTATTCGATGGTGCGCGAAGCCGGCTTCGGCAATACGCGGATTCTCGTGACGAATTAGGGCCTGCTCCTCGGCCCGCAATAAAAAACCCGCCGGAGCGGCGGGTTCGTTGGGGCCAAATAGCACCATACCGAAATTAGTAGCATAGCTGCCGGCACAAAGCAAGAACAAAATAAGGCTTGCACCCAAAAAAGATGGTGCGCTCAGGCGGGTTTGTCGCGCATTGTCGGTGGCCGACGCTTTTTGCGGCCGCTGATCTCCCAGCGCTTGTGGAACCACATCCACTGGCCGGGGTCTTCGCGCACCCAGCGCTCGACCACGTCGTTGAGAAGCTGGGTGGTGGCGGGGACGTCGACACTGCCGCCGGCGGTGCGCGGCAAGGTGAGCTTGTCCTCGATCTCGAGCCGGAAACGGTTGTTCGGCAGGCGTACGCAGCGCGCCGGGTAGACATCGCAATCGTAGTGCCGCGCCAGGGTGCCGAGGACGCGGTTGCTCTCGCAGGGGCGGCCGAAGAATGTCGTCTCGAGCCCGCCGGTGAATTTTTGGTCGACCAGCACGCCGATATTGCCGCCTTTCTCGAGGATGGCCGCAAGCGCGAACGAGGCACCGGTCGAAGACGGCAGCAGCGATCCCATGCTCGAGCGGCGGGTCGAGAGGATGTACTCGGCGAGGTAAGGGTTGTTGGGCGGGCGAAACAGCGCCGTGATGTTCATGCCGAAGGTCGCCGCAGCCACCGGCAGCAGCTCGAAATTGCCGAGATGCCCGGTGAAGACGATATGCGGCTTGTCCTCGCCCGCGATGCGCACGAAATGCTCCACGCCCTTGACCTCGACACGGCCCGGCTTCGTCGCAGCGGGATCGTAGTCGAACAAAGCGTCGAGAAAGATGTATTCGGCGGCCAGGCGGGCCATGTTGCCCCACATGTCGGAAGCGATCGCCTCGATCTCGGCATCGCTCTTTTCCGGATAGGCCTTGCGCAGATTGTCGACGGCAACCTGATGGCGCGCTACCCAAGGGCCGATGCGGCGGGCAGCGCGGTCGGCGAAATTGAGCGCCCTGTCGGGCGGCAGCAGGCGCAGCGCGGAGATGATGATCATCGCGACGCGCGCGACCAGCCAGTAGTTGAACTGGCGAAGCCGCCTGCCATAGCGGAATCCCACGTCCCTGCGGATCTTCCTGAAGGCGTTGCCGATCATTTCAGCCGACGCGCAGGATGATCTTGCCGAAGACGTCGCGGCCTTCCATGCGCTTCAGCGCCGCATCGATGCCGTCGAAGCCGACCTCGGTGTCGATCACCGGCGCGACCAGGCCCGCCGCCATCTTCTCCATGGCGTCGGCCATGTTTTCCATGCGGCAGCCGAACGAGCCGAGCAGCTTCAGCTGCTGCTGGAATAACTGCATCAAATTGATCTGCGTCGACACGCCGGAGGTCGAGCCGCAGGTGACCAGCCGGCCGCCGCGTTTGAGGCACAGCATCGAGGCGGCAAATGTGTCGGCGCCGACATGCTCGAACACCACGTCGACGCCCTTCTTCTTGGTCAGCTTGCGCACGACGCCTTCGAAGCGGTCGTCGCGGTAATTGATGACGTGGTCGGCGCCGAGCGCCTTGGCCTTGTCGATCTTGTCGTTCGAGCCGACGGTGGTGATGACCGTGCAGCCCATCTTCTTGGCCAGCTGAATCGCGGCGGAGCCGATGCCGGAGCCGCCAGCATGGACCAGTATCGTCTCGCCGGGCTGCAGCCGGGCATTGTCGAACAGCATGTGCTCGACCGTGCCGAAGGTGACAGGCGCCACCGCCGCGCCGATTTCGCTCACGCCGGGCGGAGCTGGGACCAGAAGGCGCGCCGGCAGGTTGATCTTTTCCTGCGCAAAGCCGTCGAGATGGAAGCCGTGCACGCCCGAAACATGCCCGCACAGATTGTCGCGGCCTTCGCGGCAGGCGCGGCAAAGACCGCAGGTGCGGGCGCCATAGATCGACACCAATTGCCCGGGCACAAGGCTGGAAACGCCGGGGCCGACCGCCTCGACCTCGCCGGAAGCCTCGGCGCCGACGACCAGCGGCAGCTTGCGCTTGGCAAAAGCCATGCCGCGCCAGCCCCAGACGTCGATGTGGTTCAGCGCCACGGCCTTGATGCGCAGCGTCACCTCGCCGAGCGCAGGTTGCGGCGGGGGCGGCAGGTCCACCGTTTCAAGGCGGCGGTCCTCGATAAGTTGCAATGCGCGCATGGTGCCTGTCGGTTCAGTCTGGCTGAAAAAGGTCGCTTAGACCGGTTCCCGCGCCATGACAAGGCAGGTGTTCTGGCCGCCGAAGCCGAAGGAGTTCGACAGGACCGTGCCGACCTCGGCGTTGCGCTTGGTGTTCGGCACCACGTCGAGCACGATTGCCGGGTCGGGATTGTCGTAGTTGATGGTCGGCGGAATGACGCTTTCGCGCATCGTCATCAGCGAAAATGCGGCCTCGACAGCACCGGCAGCCGATAGGGTATGGCCGATCATCGACTTGTTCGACGAGACCGGCATTGACGAGATCCGCTCGCCGAACACCGTCGACAGCGACAAATGCTCCATCTTGTCGTTTTCGGGCGTCGAGGTGCCATGGGCGTTGACATAATCGATGCCGTCCTCGCTCAAGCCGGCATCGGCAAGAGCGGCGCGCACCGCCGCGATCGCCGGCGAACCGTCCGGCTTGGAGCGGGTGCGATGGAAGTCGTCGGCCTTTTCGCCGCAGCCGCGCAATATGCCGAGAACGGTGGCGCCGCGGGCAAGTGCTGCCTCCAGCGATTCCAGCACAAGGGCGCCCGAGCCTTCGGCGAGCACGAAGCCGTCGCGGTCCTTGGAGAAGGGTTTTGAGGCCTTTTCGGGGATGTCGTTATGGGTGGAGAGCGCCGACAGAAGCGAGAAGCGGATCAACGCCTCGGCGGTCGCCGAGCCGTCGGCGCCGATCGACAGCGCCCTGTCGCATTCGCCGCGGCGGATCGCCTCGACGCCGAGCTGGATCGCCGTGGCGCCCGAAGCGCAGGCGGTCGACAGCGTAATCGGCAGGCCGCGCGTGCCGAAACGGTCGGCAAGCCGGTCGGCAATCGAGCCGAACTGGGTGGTCTCGAAGATGTCGAGTTCTCTGAGGCCGCGCGCTACCCGCAGCAGCCTCTCGGCACCGGTGTCGTGCCTGTCTGAATTATTGGGCGTGTCGGAATTGTAGAGCGAAAAGCGCTCGCTCCAGTCGAGCTCGACCGGCGGCGAAGCGAGGAAGAGCGGTCCGCCGAAATCGCCGGCATCGAGGCCGGCCTCCGACATCGCTTCCTGGGCGGCGGTTTCGGCAAGCTCATAGGTGAGGAGACTGGCGCCCTTGGAGCTCGACGGCAGGAAATCGACCATGCCGGAGATGCGGGTGTTGAGATGATCGACCGGGAAGCGGGTGATCGGATGGATGCCGGACTTGCCTGAGGTAAGTGCCGCCCAATTGTCGGTTTTGCCAACACCGAGCGACGTCACCACGCCGATGCCGGTGACGGCGACGATGGGCCTGCCCATGTGGTCGTTCAGATTGGCCATTTGTTGTCCAAAAACCTGTTTCTCTTGGAGCGTCGGATCGCCCGAAACCGCGCCACACTTTTCGGTCCGATGCTCTAGGCGGCTTTGATCAGCGCCATGCCCTCGAATTGGTGATAGCCGATCGCCGTTGCAAGGACGGTCTTCGGGACACCGGCAAACGGTTTTTCGACTGTGGCGTCGAAGACAGGATAGGCGGCCTTGCGGTCGACAGCCAGCGCCGCCAGCGCCACGGCAAAGGGGAACTGCGCTTCCTTCATGTGGCCAGTCAGCGTCGAAAAGCCGCGTGCGGCGATCGCCGGATTGGCGTCGAGCGCCGATTTCTCGGCGGCGGTCGCGGCATGGGCGCCCGAAGCGCCGGAGATCGCGAGCAGCTCGCCATTCGGCAATGCGGCTTGCTTCAACAGCACGGCGATCTCGCCGTCGAGTTCGTCCCGCCGGCGCCTGGCGCGACCGGACAGGACCGGGCCGAGTTCCGCATAGATCTTCCGGCCACGGCTTTCCGCATGCTCGCGCTGCTCCAGGACGAGAAACGCGCCGCCGGATCCGGTCACCACGCCGCCGCCTTCGGCACCTTGCCTCTGCCAGACCGGCCGCCACGGACCGCGATGCAGGTAGCCGGCCAGTTCATAGCCGAGCAGCATGTCGGAATGTTCGGTCTGGAAAGCGCCGCCGACCAGAATATGCGTCGACTGGCCGGAGCGGATGCGCGCGGCCGCGGTCTCGACGGCGGCAACGCCCGCACCTTCCTCGCCCATGAAGGTGCGCGACGACCCCGTCACCTTGTGGACGATCGAGATGTTGCCGGCGAGCAGGTTGGAAAGCTGTGCCAGAAACAGCGTCGGACGCAATTCGGTGGTCAGCTTCTCGTTGAGCAGCACGTCGCGGTCATTGCGGCTTTCCGATGCCGCGAGAATGGCCGCATCGACCGCCTCGTCGCGCTCGCCGCCGCCGGCGGCCACCACCATGTCCATCGTCGCGCAGAGTTCGTCATTGCCCTTGATGCCGGCATCGTCGAGCGCAAGGCCGGCCGCATAGGTGCCGAGCCTCTGCCAGGTCTCCATCTGCCGCTGGTCGCCACGCTTGGCGATCTGCAGGTTCCAGTCGATCTCCGGCAGCGGATGGACCGTATAGGGCGAGAAGCGCGAGGCCTCCAGAACCGGCTCAAGCCGTGGCTGGACGAGCTTTTGCCAATGCGCATCCGGACCCTCGCCCAGTGACGAGACAAGGCCGATGCCTGATATGACGACGTCGTGGGGGTTCATGGGAGGCTGTTGTGGGTCGGGCGCGTCAGGCGCTGTATTCACGTGGCGTTCTTGGCGGCGACGAGCGCGTCGATCTTGGCGCACAGGTTCTTCATGACGAAATAGTCGTCGGTCGAAGCCTTGCCGTCATTGACCTCCTGCGTCCACTTTTCCAACGGCACCTTGATGCCGAATTCCTTGTCGATGGCAAAGACGATGTCGAGGAAGTCGAGGCTGTCGATGCCGAGATCGTCGATGGTGTGGCTTTCGGGCGTGATCGTCTCGATGTCGATCTCGCTGGTGTCGGCGATGATCTTGGCGACTTTGTCGAACGTGGTGGACAAGGGCTTTTCCTTCGATTGCGGGCGGAATCTGTCCGCATGTGTTTTGGGCTGTCTAATCGGTTTTTCCGGGCAGGAAAAGGCCTGATACGCCGCGCGCAGATGGGATTGCTGCCCAGGCAGAGCAATAGGGGTCGCTGGCAACCCCTGGCGATATGCCGAAACCGTCCCATCTCTGATCATTGGGTGTACCAATGTACCATGGTACAAAGATCTATGACCATAGAACGCGTGCAGACCGGGGTGCGCCTGGAAAAACGATTGGTGAAGGTGCTCAAGGCCCTGGCTGAGCATCGCGACATGAGCCTGGGTGACCTCATCGAGGGCATCGTGCTGCATGCTTTCGAAGGCCGGACGCCGTTCTCCGCGGCGACCCTGGAAACAATCGGCCAATTGAAGCGCATCTACGAAATGGAGCTTGCCGCAGCGGACAGCCACCGTCCGGCGGAAACCGGCGGGGAGGGCGGATGACGAGCCATCTTGCGCGCAGCCACAGCATTGCGCTTTCGGGGCCGATCGACCGCGTCTTTCCGCTGTTCACGCCGATCGGAGAGACCCTTGGGTGGACGGCTGGCGCATCGCATCCGCTATGTTCGCGTTACGCGGATTCGCGTTTCGGATTTGTCGAGGTGGCCTGCCGACCGACCACTAACGGAGGCACGTCGATTACCTATGCGTTCACGGCCTTGGAGCCCGGCAGGAGCATCCTATCTGTCCGAACTTACAGAGGACGCGTTCGCGGACATGATCGAGGGATGGAAGCTCCGTGTCGACGCTTGGCTGGTAGCGGTGAAAATCTGACGCCAAGTAACTTAAACGAATTGCCACTAAGGGGGAATGTTACCTTCGTCTCGTAGATGGGAACGAGCAAGCAGCGGACAAAGCGATCGCTCAGTGAAGTTTCCTGCGTTCTGTGCCTTGATGATGGGACAATTCTTCGCCGCTGATCGGAGCAACACCCGTGGCCATGCATTCCTTCCACATCCACATCCCGGATGAACAGATCGAGTACCTACAGCATCGTATCCAATCGACAAGATGGCCGTCGTCGATCTTCGCATACGGATGGGACGACGGTACTGACGTTGATTTCCTCAGAAAGCTTTCACGTTACTGGGAGTACGATTTCAGGTGGCGCGATCACGAAAAACGTCTGAACCTGTTGCCTCAGTTTAGGGTCACGATAGACGGGTGCGACATCCATTTCGTTCACCAGAAAGGAAAGGGGTCAGCACCCTTGCCGTTGATCCTCACTCATGGCTGGCCCGGCTCCTTCGCCGAGTTCGAGCACGTCATCCCGCTGCTCACGGATCCTGCCAAATACGGCGGGGATGCCGAGGACGCCTTCGATGTCGTCGCACCGTCGCTTCCGGGTTTCGGCTTCTCGTCCCCGCCGCATCAGGCCGGCGTTAGCTCAAAGCGTGTCGCGAAGCTGTGGCGGGGGCTGATGCGCGAACTGGGATATGATCGCTTCGCCGCACAAGGTGGCGACATCGGCGCAGGCGTCTCGACCTGGCTCGCTCGGCTTTACCCGGACGACCTTATCGGATTGCACCTGAATTACATTCCAGGCAGTTTCCGCCCGACCCTCGGTCGCGACGACCCACCTGTCACGCCGGAGGAGAAGGCATTCCTCGACAGTGTGGCGAATTTCGCCGCAACGGAGGGGGCCTACGCTTTTCTGCAGGGGACCAAGCCCCAGACGCTAGCCTTTGCACTGACAGATTCCCCAATCGGGCTAGCCGCATGGATTGCCGAGAAGTTCCGCAGTTGGAGCGACTGCGAAGGCGAACTCGAACGCGCCATCCCTCTAGACACGCTGCTTACAGACATCTCGCTCTACTGGTTCGGTAACACGATCGAGGCCTCGCTCCGGATTTACAAAGAGAACCGGCTCTGCCCCCTGATCTTCGGGCCAAGGGAGCGAATAACACCGCCCCTCGGCGTTGCAGTCTTCCCCCGAGAGCTTCCTATGCCACCTCGCTCCTGGGTCGAGCGAGTCTTCCGTGTCGAGCGCTGGACCGACATGCCGAAAGGAGGACATTTCGCGGCGATTGAGCAACCCGAACTCCTGGTCGAGGACATCCGGGCGTTTTTTCGGCCGCTGAGGCTCCGGCCGGCCAAGTAGAGGACGAAAACCTCGCCCGTTGTCACGGCTCGGAAGTCCTGATGAGACGGTAGCATCGCATTCGCTTTCGTTGAAAGCGCCCGTTGGTCCTGACTAAGGGTCAATGTCGACCTTCGACTCGATCAAGACCTCATCGCGGGTCGGAACCGGTATTCCGCTTAAGATACCAAACGCTAGATTTTCACTTCAACCGGCTCCGGCCCGGTCAGAAGGTAACGCGGCCGAGTACCCGCAGGCCGTCGCCTTGCGGCTCGACGACCACGGCTTCGCCTTCACGCGGCGAGATGCCGGTCAATTCCTTGATGTTTTCGAGATGCGTGACCATGACCAGATTGTCGGAGCCGGAATAGCCGCGGATCTCGGCCAGGATCGCAGCGATCTGGGCGGCCTTCTCCTTTTCGTCGGTCTTCAGCAGGTCAAGCGGTGCGAACGGCTCCGGTTCGCTTTCGAAAGCAATGCGGGCGGTCTCGAGGCAGCGGCAATAGCGGCTGGACAGCACGCGCTCGACCGGTGCGGCGCGGGCGCCAAACAGCGCGCCGATCTTGCGTGCCTGTTGCTTGCCGCGCTCCGAGAGATTGACCTGGGTGGCGCATTTGCCGAGATCGAAATTGGCCGCATCGGTGGTGCCTGTGACCATGGCATGGCGAAGCAGGACCACATGCCCGCCGTCGCGCAGCAGCGCCCAGCCGGCTTCCGTCGCATGGGCTGTGGCGGAAACGGCAAGCAACAGCAGCGCCAGCACAAATCGAAGCATCAGACATCCTTTTCGGGTGACCGGCAGGCAGGTCCCCGGTGACCGGCATATAGGGACGGCAAAGCCGGCTGAAAGACAAGCCGAGTGCAACCTGCGGCCGAAACGCCTATTTCTTCGCTATCTGCTTCTTCACCAGATCGATCTTGCGGTCGGTCAGCGGGATCGGGAGTGTGTAGCCGGCTTCGGTAAAGCCCTGCTTGGCGTTTTCGAAGAATTCGATCGCCTTTTGGTATTCGGCATTGCCACCGCCATAGCTGCCGCGGTTCCAGTGGACGTCGCCGAGATTGTTCTGCTCGAAGGCCCATTGCATCGGCTGGCTTTCGCGGGTGAAGACCTTGAGTGTCGCCTCGAAGGCGGCTTCGGCTTCATCCAGATATTTGCCGGTGCGTTCGAGATTGCCGAGATTGATCAGGCTCATGCCGATGCCGTTCTGCGCGTTTGCCCAGTCGACGGGCGAGGTCTCGAAGGTCAGCACCTCCAGCGCTGCCCGGCGCGCGGCGATCGATGCGGCCAGTTTGCCGGGATCGGCCTCGCTCATGCTCAGCCATTGCAGCGCCGAGCCGAGGCCGGCCTGCGCCAGTGCCCATTGCCGCGGCGTCGTCTCGCGCTTGTATTCGCGCAGTGCATCGCGATAGGCCTCGATCGCCGCCTCGTAATGCACCGGCTTGTCGGTCACGCCGCCGAGCAGTTGCAGCGTGTTGCCGAGATTGTAGTGGGTCATCGCCCAGTCGAGCGGAAACTCCTTTTTGGTATAGACGCGCCGTGCCGCCCGGTATGCAGCAGCCGATTGCTCAAGCCTGGCAGGATCGCGCGTGCGCTGGCCGAGCGTCTGGTAGATCGAGCCGAGATTGTTCTCCGCCGAAGCCCAATCCGTCGGAAAACGCTGGCGTGTGAATATGGTCAGCGCGTCGCCATAGGCGGCAGCCGCCTCTTCGAGCAGGCCGGTGCCGAGATCGAAACGGGCAGCACTGCTCAGCGCGTTACCCAGATTGAGACGGCTGCTCGCCCAGGAGAGCGGGAAGGTATCGCGTGTGCGGATTTCGAGCGCGGCGCGGAAGGCGTCGGCTGCCTCGTCGATTTTCGCCTTGTCGTTGCGTTGCGTGCCGAGAGACACCAGCGTATTGCCGAGGTTGTTCTGGACCATCGCCCACTGAACGGGCGCCTTTTCGCGCGTATATTCTTCAAGCGCCAGCCGGTAGGCGGCCTCGGCCTCGGTCAGGCGCTCGCCGTCCGGTTCGCGCTCCGAAAGCGCGTAAAGCGCAAGGCCAAGGTTGCTTTGCGAGGCGGCCCAATCCAGCGGGACTTTGTCGCGCGGCCGCTTCTCCAGCGTGGCGCGCATCGCCACCACCGCCTCGTTCAGGCGTTTCGGGTCGCTCTCGCGTTCGCCGATCTTCAACAGCACATTGGCCAGGTTATTCTGGGCGGCCGCCCAGTTGAGATCATCCTTCTCGCGCTCGAACACGGCAAGCGAATCGCGAAAGATTTTCGCTGCCTTTTCCAGCCGGTCGGTTTGGCGCTCGCGCTCGCCGATCGTCTGCAGCACCACAGCCATGTTGTTGCGGGTGATCGCCCAATCGCGGTTCTGCTCGCCATTGGGGATGAAGTTCAGGATGACGCGGTAGGCGTCGATGGCGTGCTGCAGCGCTTGCCTGTCGCCGGTGGCGTTGCCATGCGCGTTAAGCGCTTCCGCCTCCTGGTTCTTGTAGTTCCAGCGCAGCCTGTCGTCCCATTTCTCGACCAGCGAGAAGGCCTTGCCATAATCGTTGGCGGCCGACAGATAGTCGAAGACCAGCGCCGAAGCGTCGGCGCGCCTGGCATAGATCGCCGCGTCGGCAAGACGCTTCTGCCTGACCAGATCCTCTGCCCGATCGACCACGCCGCTGGCCTGCTCGACCCGGCCCACCGCCTGGTCGAGGAAGTTGCGCGCGGTGACGATGGCGCCCTGGCCGATCGCCTTGTCGGCCGAGGCGACGAGGCGGCTGATCTCGGGGTCGTCGGTGCGCAGCGCGTTGCGCTCGGAGATCATCTTCTTCAGGCGCTCGGCCTGCGCATCGAGCAGCTTTTGCAGATCGGTGGGGTCCTCTGGCATCTTTTCGGTGCCGAGCGCCTTCAGCACGCCATACAGCGCGTCGAGCGGCACGCCGTCCTGCAGGGAGGCCAGTTCGACCTGTGCCCGCTTGGGGTTCGGCAACTCGGCGATCGTCAGCAGCAATTGCCGCCGCTCGCCGGTGATCAGGCCGTCGTCGCCGGTCGGCTCCTGCGGTGCAACGCCGAAATAGAGCAGCCGGCGCAGGCTTTCATTGACCCATGGCCGCTGCCTTGCCTTGGTGTCGAGATAGACCTCCTCGGTCACCATGCGCATGACCGAGCCGAACTCGGTGCCCTTCATTGCCGCTAGGTGGCGCAGAAGTGCCGCTGCGTAGGGGCTGTTTTCGCCGACGATGCCGTCGAGTGCCGGCCGCCCCGGCTCGGCGGCAAAGCCGATCACCGTTCCCAGATTTTCCGTCGCGGTCGCGTTTGCCAGTGCCCTGGCACCGCGCACCGGCTCCAATCCGCCGGCGCTGATCGGCGAGGCCGAGGCCGTGGGCGCCCGGCGCAGCACCGCGTCCGCCGGAAACGGGTTGGTGCGGCAGGCATCGAGCAGCATGATCGTTAACGGCACGGTCGTCTTCAATTCGTCCATGACGGCGGAGATCGGCACCAGGGCCTGATCGGCGTCCTTCAATGAAGAAACGTCGGCGTCGACCGGCACCAGATAGTTTTCGCCGCCGGCCTCGATGCCGTGGCCGGAATAGTAGATCAAGGCGACGTCGGCGTCCTCGGCATCCTCGGCGAAACGCTCGAGGTCGCGCTTCAGCTTTGCCGTGTCGCGGTCGGTGACGCTGCGCGCGTCGAAGCCGAGATCGGTCAGCATCTTGGCGACGTCGCGGGCGTCGTTGGCGGGGTTGGGGAGCGCCGCTATGTGCTGGTATTTCGACTGGCCGACAATCAGCGCCACGCCCTTGAGGCTCGCCGGCTCCGCGGCATGAGCCGAGGTCGCCACGAGGCAAAGCATGGCGCCGACGAAAGCCGTCAGCCACGCCTGCTTGAAGAAGTGCTGATTTCCGACAAGGCCCATTCGCCGCGTGTCCCCCGACAACCCTGTATAGCGCTGGCATCCAACCATGAGCAAATTCGGGCAAGATCCGAGCGGCCGGATTGTTGGCCGGTACATTCGCGAGGGAAGGGCGATTGCGCCGCCGCCGAGCCTCGCCTATCACGGGAAAAATGTCTCCGCTTACCGAAACCGTCCTCTTCGTTTTCAGTCTTGTCGGGCTCGGCTATCTTGCCGGGTTGACCAGCTATTTGAAGCCGGCGAGCGGCGAGGGCGTATCCGAATTCGCCATCAACGTGGCAATGCCGCTTTTGCTGTTCCAGACCATGGTAAAGGCTGATTTCCACGGCGTGGCGCCGTGGTCGCTGTGGGGCGCCTATTTCGCGGCAGTGGCGCTTACCTGGGCTGCCGGCCATCTGGTCATTACGCGCATCTTCGGGCGGGACGCCCGCGCCGGCGTCGTCGGCGGCGTGTCGTCGTCCTACTCCAACGTTGTCCTGCTCGGCGCGCCCTTCATCATCGGCGTGTTCGGGCCGGCCGGGTTCGAAGTGCTGTCACTGCTCGTTTCCATTCACCTGCCGGTGATGATGATGGCCTCGATCATCCTTTTCGAGATGTTCGGCCGCGGCGGCAGCGAGCCTGTGCATCCGCTCCGCGTCGTCAGGAGCTTTCTCAGGCGGGTATTCATCAATCCGCTGATCATCGGCATACTGGCCGGGCTGGCGTGGCGCTTCACCGGTGCGCCGCTGCCGGTGCTTGCGACGCGGCTGAGCGACGCGCTGGCCGGCACGGCCGCCCCGGTGGCGCTGTTCGCCATGGGGCTCAGCCTGCGCCGTTTCGGCATTTCCGGCAATGTAAGGCCGGCGCTGGCGCTGTCGGCGCTGAAACTGTTCCTAATGCCGGCGCTGGTTCTCGGCCTGGTCTGGCTGATCGGCCTGCCGCCATTGACGGCCAAGGTGGCGGTCATGGTTGCGGCGTTGCCGTCCGGCATCAATTCCTATCTCATCGCGGTGCAGTTCAACACCGGCCAGGCGCTGGCGTCGAACCAGATGACCATCGCCACCGCCTGTGCGGTCGTGACCACTGCGTTTTGGCTGACAGTGGTCGTCCATGTTTTTGGATAAGAACTCGGGTTTTTGGATAAGAACTCGGGTTTTTTGGATAAGAATCCGGGTTTTTGGATAAGAACCCGGCTGCATCGCCTCTCGCTTTGGCTGGCCCAAACCCTATATGCCATCTTGTGATTGCTTGCGGGGCTTGCCCTGGGCTATGAGCAGTGGCTCTAGCGATGCTATCGCGCACGTCCATTCACGAAATCAGCGACCGGCCCGCCAGGTGCCGAACGGAGGCGAGATCATGCTTCAGAAGACCAGCCATTTCATGCGGCAGGCCAATCTCATCAATGGCGAATGGGTGCAGGCCGATTCAGGCCAGACGGTCGACGTCAACAATCCTGCCACCGGCCTCAAGATCGGCACGGTGCCGAAGTCGGGCAAGGCCGAGACCCGCCGCGCCATCGAAGCCGCCGACGCGGCCTTCCAGACATGGCGCAAGACCACCGCGCTCGAACGCTCGAAGCTGTTGCGCAAGCTGCACGACGCGATGATGGACAATCAGGACGTGCTGGCCGAACTACTAACCATCGAGCAGGGCAAGTCGCTGTTCGAATCGAAGGGCGAGATCGGCTCGGCCGCGTCCTACATATTGTGGTTCGCCGAAGAAGGCCGCCGCACCTATGGCGACGTCGTGCCGTCGCCTTGGGCGGACCGCCGTATCCTGGTGACCAAGGAGCCGGTCGGCGTCATCGCCGCCATCACGCCATGGAATTTCCCGTCCTCGATGCTGGCCCGCAAGCTCGGTCCGGCGCTTGCCGCCGGCTGTACCGCCGTGGTCAAGCCGGCGTCGCAGACGCCTTATTCCGGCCTTGCCTGGGGCGCGCTTGCCGAGGAAGTCGGCTTCCCCAAAGGCGTGATCAATATCCTGACCGGCGCTGCCGGCGAGATCGGCGACGAGATCTGTGCCAACCCGCTGGTCAAGAAGATCACCTTCACCGGCTCGACCGAGGTCGGCAAGATCCTGATCCAGAAGTCGTCGGTGACGGTCAAGAAAGTGTCGATGGAGCTCGGCGGCAATGCGCCGTTCATCGTCTTCGATGACGCCGATCTCGAGCGGGCCGTCGCCGGCGCCATCACCGCCAAGTACCGCAATTCCGGCCAGACCTGCGTCTGCACCAACCGCTTCCTGGTGCAGGCCGGCATCTACGACCAGTTTGTCGAAAAGCTGGCTGCTGCGAGCAACGGACTGAAGGTCGGTTCCGGCCTCGAGGAAGGCGTCCAGCAGGGACCGCTGATCGACCAAAAGGCGGTGGAGAAGGTCGAGGAGCTGATTGCCGACGCTACCGCCAAAGGCGGCAAGGTCGTCGCCGGCGGCAAGCGCCACGCGCTCGGCGGCTCGTTCTTCCAGCCGACGGTGATCGCCAATGCGACGCCGAAGATGCGCTTCATGAAGGAAGAAATCTTCGGCCCGGTGGCGCCGGTGTTCAAGTTCGAGACCGAGGAAGAGGCGGTAGCACTCGCCAACGACACCGAGTTCGGCCTGGCCTGCTACTTCTACACCGGCGATCTCGGCCGCGCCTTCCGGGTCATGGAAGGGCTCAAATACGGCATGGTCGGCGTCAATGAAGGGCTCATCACCACCCCTGAGGCGCCGTTCGGCGGCGTCAAGGAATCGGGCCTCGGCAAGGAAGGCGGCCATCAGGGCATCGAGGATTATCTCGACACCAAATATGTCTGCATCGGCGGACTTGGTCTCTAGAAGCCTGATGCGGTAATACCGAAAACGATCCTGGGCCGCTTCGAAAGGCCAGGTTGGCATCGATCAATGAACTTGCGAGCATGGCAATGAAGGACGGCGAGGTTTTCGGCACGACGCAGGCGGGCGAGGCCGTCCGCCGCTTCACCATCCGTGGAGGCGGCCTCACCGCCAACATCATCGGGCTGGGTGCGATCATCCAGGATCTGCGTCTGGCCGGGCACGACGCGCCGCTGGTGCTCGGCTATGATCGTTTCGAGCACTATGAGACGGACACCGCCTTCTTAGGCACCGTCGTCGGGCGCTATGCCAACCGTATCCGCGACGGCCGCTTCACGCTTGCCGGCAAACGCTATCAGACCGAGCGCAATTTCCTCGAAAAGCACACGCTGCATGGCGGTTCGCAAGGTTTTTCGCGCCGGGCCTGGGCGGTTTCGCTGCATGGCAGGGATTTTGTCACGCTGACCCTGCACGACCCCGACGGCACGATGGGCTTTCCCGGCGCGCTCGACGTGACCTGCACCTACCGGCTCAAGATCCCCGGCACGCTCAGCGTCGAACTGACCGCCACCTGCGAGGAGCCGACGCTCTGCAACCTCACCCAGCATTCCTATTTCAACCTGGATGACGGCGGCGCCGGCGACATTCTCGATCACCGGCTGATGCTGAATGCCGGCGCCTATCTGCCGGTCGACGCGGATCTCATTCCGACAGGCACGGTAAAGCCGGTCGACGGCACGCCTTTCGACTTTCGCCAGGCGCGGCCGCTGCGCATGGAGACCGAGGGCGAACAGCTCCCCTATGACCAGAATTTCTGCCTCGCCTCGACGCGCGGGCCGCTGAAGCAGGCGTCGTGGGCGCAAGGCGCGAATTCCGGCGTCGAGATGGAGCTCTGGACGACCGAGCCGGGCGTCCAGCTCTATACCGGCCAGTATCTGGCGCCGTCCTCGCCTGGACTGGGCGGACGCCAGTACAAGGCGTTTTCGGGCTTTTGCCTGGAGCCGCAAATCTGGCCGGATGCGCCGAACCGGCCGTATTTCCCGCAAGCCACGCTGTGGCCCGGGCAGATCTACCATCACGTGACCGAATACCGGTTCAGGCTGCCTTAGGGCAGGACCCCCCGGAAACCGGCATGGTTTTGCTGCGCTGACCTCCGGTTCGGAAAGGGTCATGCAAAATTCAAAGTGTTATAGCGTCCTTTGCGCGTCCAATGACGCGCGGCGCACTGGAGTCAAAACGCAATCACTCTGAACGACCGACTTCGAACTCTCTTGGACCTTTGACGCCGAGAGCCCTGACGACGCAAGTTGACCCTTATCCGACATTCGGGCTCTCATGCAGCAAAGTACACAGACCTGAAAAGCTGTCTTTCAGGGGCGGCGGCAATGGCATCAACCTGCGACCTGCTGTAAGCTTGGAAAGCGGGTAACAATCCGCGAAGGATTGGGGGATGGAACGTCATCTCGCAGCCGTCCTGATTGCCGATGTCGTCGGCTATGGCCGCTTGAGCCAGATCGACGACGAGGGTACGCGTGCGCTTTTCCGAACCGACCTGAACGAAGTATTCAAGCCAAGGATCGCTGCGCACCATGGTCGACTGGTGAAAACCATGGGAGATGGGATGTTGGTCGAGTTCCACAGTGTGGTCGACGCCCTACGCTGCGCGGTCGAAATCCAGCAACAGAAGGCGGAGGTGAACGTTTTCACGCAGCCAGAACGGCGGCTTGATTTCCGCATCGGCATCAATCTGGGCGATGTTATCGTTGAGGGTGACGACATCCACGGTGACGCGGTGAACATCGCCGATCGGCTGCAAGGGCTGGCGGAACCTGGAGGAATCGCGATTTCCGCCACCGCCTGCGACCATGTGAGGGGAAAGGTGCCGATCGGCTTTGCCTCACTCGGCGTGCAGAAAATGAAAAGTATCGCCGAACCGGTTCGCGTGTACCGTGTCTTGATCGACCCCGCTACTGCGGGCAAGATCGTCGGTGCCAAACCACGCCTTTCTTCCGGCGACGACAGTAAGCCGCCGGTAATTGCGGTTTTGCCGTTCGAAAACCTGAGCGCCGACGACGGCTGGACGCGGCTGGCAGACGGCCTGTCGGCCGACATGATCGGCGACCTAGCGCGCTATCCCGACCTTGCGGTCATTTCGCGCCAGACCATGCAGTCCTATCGGGGACGGGCGAGCGACACACGCTCGGTTGGACGGGAACTGAACGCCGATTACCTGCTGGAAGGCACCCTCCAGGCGATCGGACAGCGTGTCCGCGTCGCGGTGCAGCTGGTCGACACCCGGACCGGAGCCAACCTTTGGTCGGCGCGGTTCGACGAGTCGACCGATGATTTTTTTCTCATGCAGGACAGCATCACACAGAACGTTATCAACGCCCTGGCAGGCACTTTCGGCAAGCTCGCCAATCTCGGGCGTGAGGTGGCTCGGCGGAAGCCTCCCTCGAGCCTGGGTGCTTACGACTGCTATCTGCTCGGGGTGGAACTGCACGACAGATTCACGACCGATGCGAGGGCAGAAGCCATACGCATGCTGTCCCGCGCCGTGGAACTCGACCCCGGCTTCGCGCGGGCCTGGATGATGTTGGGATTGGCACATGCGGTCGATGCCTTCAATGCCTTCACGCCAGATTCAGCCGCTTCGGTCGAGCGCTGGCGAGAATGCGTGGAAAAGGCTCTGGCGCTCGACCCTACCGATCCGATGACGCGCCTTTACATGGGCGCTCTCCGCGCCATTGACGGCGATATCAGCGGGGCCGCAGAGGAATACGACCGGGCGCTGGCCCTGGCACCCAATGACGCCGATGTGCTGTCGATGCTTGCCTCAAGCCGAGCTCTCGTGTGTGGAAATCCGGAAGAAGGCTGTGCTCTCGCCGAACGGGCGCTTCGCCTCAATCCGCAGGCTCCGAGTTGGTACTACGCGCAGCTCGCCCGGGCGCGGTTCGTCGCCGGTCGCTATGCCGACAGTCTGTCGTCGCTGTGTCAAAGTCCGCCGGATATTCCCGTCACTCTGATGTTCCGTGCCCTGTGCCACGCGCTGCTCGAAGAGTCGGCGCAGGCGCAGTCGATCGCCAGGCGGATTGCCGTCGAGTTTCCAAGGTTCACCGTCGAGAACTTCATCCGAACCTATCCCGTCACCAATCCTCTGGCCCTCGCTGCGATTAAGGAAGGGGCTCGTCGCGCAGGCATAGCGTAGAGCCGAAAACGGTGCCTAGCTGAGGAGGGGGACGCGCTTCCTGGATATGCCACTTGGTAAGCCGGGCCCCGCTTCCGGCACAGGCTGAAGGTCTGCTTCGTAGCGCTAACTGGGCGCTGGCGTGACCCCTGCTAAGCTTCCGCTCCTGGCGCTCTGTGCTCATTCCCGCCGACTGATTCAAACGGCAAGTTCCGCCCATCTGGGCCATTGGCGGCAGCCAGTCTGATTGAGTTTTGACCCTAATCCTCAAACGCCGCCCTCAGCGTTTCGAACGTCGCAAACACGCCCAATGCAGCGCCCTCGGGATTGTTGGTCGGTGGCAGAGCTTCAGCTATCCGGCGCACCAAGGTCGTCTCAGAACCGGCTGGAGCGTTCTTTCGGCTGAGGCGACTTCAAGCCGTTACAGGAGCATTCCGGATCAGCGGGAAGTCGCGCGGCGGTCTCCAGCGCGACCCGCGAGGCTGTCATGGAGAGACTGGGCAGCACGTCCTCCTGCAGCAATTTCTGGCGATTGCGATCCATGTAGTCGTTGAAGCCCGCCGTCACGAACGCGCAAGGCACGAAACACGCGCCGATCTCGCGCGACAAGGTCGCCTCAGGGGCGATGGAATGGTTGAGTACATCCGCCCCCATGCCCCGATACGCTAAGGCTTCGGCAGGCGTTGTCAGCCGCGGCCCATAACAATGGGCAGCCACCAACTGCTGTTCGATGCCATAAACGCGGCATTCGGCTGGCCAATGACGGCGGGCCGTTTCGACCAGAACCGCCGCACATCTTGGACACACGATTTGCTTGCCCGAACAGTCAAAGCTCTGGCGGTCAGGAAGCAGTGAAAACGGGGTCTGCGTCAGTTCGATGATATCGGCAGTCACCACCATGTCGCCCGGCTGGATCGCCTTGTTGACGGCGCCTACGGTCGAGCAGGCGAGAACTTGCCGTACACCCGCCCGCATCAATACCCAGAACGCGCGGCGATGGCAGGAATGGTCGATACGGTCGCGGGGATTGCCGTGCGAATACATGCACAGCGCGCGTTTTGCTCTCCCTTCGGCTGTGATCGACGCATCGAACTCGAGCAGCTTCCAGTTGTCGGTGCGACCGAAAGGTGTTTCAAAACTCATGTCGCGCCGCAAGGTGCGCACACCATCGAATTCGATATCTTCCGGGAAGGCAAGCCCCCAGTTTGCCGATCCGGTGATGATGGCCAACCCTACCTGAGGGATGTCCGTCGAATGATCCGTCAGATCGTCGGCTGCATGGTGATTGGTGGGCATGTTTCCAGTCTCGGTCAGGATTTTTGGCGAAGGGTCACAATCAGGACCACGGCCACGACGATGACGGTCCACAATGTCGAGATCGCCGCAATGGTCGGATCGATCTGATCGCGCAGCGACAGGAACATAAGCTTCGGCATCGTGCTGTTGCGACCGCTTGCGATGAAGATCGAAATCACGGACTCGTCGAGCGAAGTCAGGAACGCCATCAATGTCGCTGACAGCAAGCTGATCCGAAGTTGCGGAACGATGATTCCGCCAATGGACCTGGCCCAGTTTGCACCGAGGCTGCGCGCCGCCTGAACCTGGTTCCAGTCAAAGCGGGCGAGAGCGGGTAGCAGCACAATGCAGGCGACCGGAACGGCCAGCACCACATGTCCGACCAGCACACCGAATAGCGTTCCGATCAGATGTTGTGCGGCCAACACAAAGAAGAGACCGATCGCAAGCAGGATACCTGGGGTGATCGAGGGGGTCAGCAGGACGCTCTGGATGGCCGCAGCGGTCTTTCCGCCCAGCCGATTCATTGAAATGCAGGCGAGCAGCGCGAAAGGCACCGCGATCAACGCCGTCAACGTCCCAAGGATCAAACTCGTTCTCAGCGCGGCCATCCACGTTGCCGAGCCGAAGAAGTTCTCGTACCAGCGCAACGAGTAGGCGTGCGGCGGAAACTCGAGGAGATTCGACGCCGAAAAGGAAAGCGGCACCACCACGAGCGTCGGCAGCATCAGAAATGCCATGACAAGAGCGGCAAAGCTCCAGAGCAAAATGCGGGCGAGCCTGTTTTGCGGATAGGCTTCAAGCATGGGAGGCTTCCACGGTGTTCTGGGCCACCAGACGGCGTGCCGCCAGCAACATCACGCCGATCAGCGCCATAAGAACGAGGAGCAGAATGCCCAGGACGCTTGCCGACCCCCAGTCCTGAAAGGTCGATAGTGTACGCTCGATCCGGGTAGAGAGCGGATTTACCTTGCCGCCGCCAAGCACCGCCGGCGTGATGAAAAAACCTATGGCGTAGATGAGGACGATGATCGAACCCGAGAAGATGCCGCCCGCCGAAAGCGGCATAATGACTGTGCGGATGACCTGCCTGAGAGTGGCTCCCATGCTCGCAGCCGCGCGAATGAGATTTGGGTCGATATCGCGCATCGCAGCATAAACAGGCAGCAGAAAAAGTGGCAGCATGTAGTGCACCATGCCGATGAGCGTTCCCGTGAAGTTGTAGACCAGCGGCAATGGCTCCGCCGTCAGGCCTGAACCGGTCAAAGCCGCGTTGATCAGGCCGTCGCGCCGCAAGAGCACGAGCCAACCATAGGTACGCACCAGAATAGAGGTCCACAGCGGCAGCATGACGAACGCCATGAGCACGTTGGCCAGCCTTGGTCTGACGCTGGCCAGCGCCAGCGCCAGAGGAGTGCCGAGGAGAATGCAGCCCGCCAGCGTACCCAAGGACAGTTCGAGGGTGGTGACGAGCGCCGACCAAGTCAGTCCGCTCGAAAGGACCTTCTCGTAGTTGCCGACGGTGTACTCACCCCCGGTGGTCAGGAAGGATTGCCGGATGATCCAAAGGATCGGCAGTATCGCCGCCAGTCCAACGATGAACAGCGCCGGGAGCGAAAGTGAAAGAAAAAACCGCCGCTCGCGCCGCGCATCCGCCGCGAGCGCCGGGTCCCGGACGACGATCACGCCATCGCTCCCGGTATCGCGTGAACCTTCGCTGCCGGTGCATATGCGGTCATCCGCTGACCGGCGGCAAGCTCGGCGCAGCCGCCGGCCAGCGCTGCCGGAATGCAGACAAGAACCTCTTGCCCGCCGTCAAGCGCCAGCGTCAAAAGCCAGTTCTCGCCGCGGAACGCTTTGGCGCGCAGTATTCCTTCGAGAGCCACTCCGTCTCCCCCGACGAGCTTCGCATCAAGATGGAAGCTTTCGGCGCGGATCATTAGGGTTTCGCGTGATGCTTCGGCGCCGTCGATTCTGCGCGCTGAGCCCGGGGCCACAATGTTGGCCTCGCCCATGAACTCCGCGACGAAGCGGGTCGATGGACGATCATAAATCCGCTGCGGCGTATCTATCTGCTGGATGCGGCCAGAATTCATCACCGCAATCCGGTCAGACATAATCAGCGCTTCGCGCTGGTCGTGGGTTACATAGATCGTGGTGATCCGTAGATGATCATGCAGACGCCGGATCTCATACTGCATTGTCTCGCGCAGGTTCTTGTCGAGCGCCGACAGCGGCTCGTCCATCAACATCACGCGCGGTTCGAAGACGATAGCCCGCGCCAATGCCACCCGTTGACGTTGGCCGCCGGATAGTGCGGCAATATTGCGCTCCGCCAGACCATCCAGCTTCACGCGGGCCAAGGTATCAAGCGCCCGCTGACGCGCCTCCGCTCTCGGTACCTTGCGCAGCACCAGCGGATACGCGACGTTCGCCAGGACATTCATGTGGGGAAACAAGGCGTAATTCTGGAATACTATGCCGATGTCTCGTTTGTTGGGCGGCAGGCGGGTGATGTCTCGATCGCCCAAGAAAAGTTTACCGGAATCCGGCCGGACAAAACCAGCCAGAGCCATGAGTAACGTGGTCTTGCCCGATCCCGATGGCCCTAGCAGCGTGAGGAATTCGCCAGCCTGAATGTCGAGCGAAACATCATCCAGTGCGACGTAGGACCCATAAGCCTTGTGCACGCTTTCGACGGTGATCGCGAGCGACTTCATCATGTGCTCCAGCCTTAAAGCGCGTCGCGTTCGACTGGCTTCACGCGACGCGCTTTAGGTTTCTTGTTTTCATGCATGTCGTTGTCGCGCTGCACATTTTTGCGCGACATGCGTCAGAGCTGAGAGTCAGCGAGCCATCATTTCATCGAAGGCTCTTTGGGCAGCCTCGCCATTCTTGACCCACCATTCTGAATTGGAAAACACCGAAGTGCCAGCATTTTCAGGCGCGGTCGCAAGGGTCTTCAGACGGTCCTCGGGAATAAGGCCACCCTCATATGCCGCAGGATTGACTGGGCCGTAGGCAATGAAATCGGTCAGCTTGGCAACCCGCGCGGGCTGCGTCATCGCTGCGATGAGCTTCATCGCGGCTTCCTTGTTCGGCGCTCCCTTCGGCACCCCAAGACAGTCCGTGCCGATGACCGAACCCTTGAACGTGTAGTCAGCCGCGCCCGCCATCGGCTTTCACGGTTTGGGCGCGTCCGTTCCAGGTAATGACCAAATCCGCCTCACCGTCTTTCAGCAACTGCGCCGACTGGGCGCCCGAGGTCCACCACACGGCGACATCTGGTTTGATCGCTTCAAGCCGCTTGATGGCGCGCTCTAGCCCTTCCGGGGTGCTGAGCACGGAATAGACGTCCGCCGGTGCCACGCCATCGGAGAGAAGCGCGATCTCGATCGAGTCTTGCGCATTGGCGCGCAACGCGCGACGGCCAGAAAATTTGGCAACATCCCAGAATTCCGCCCACGTCTTCGGCGGGTTCTCGCCATAGGTCTTGGTGTTCCACGACATGACGGTGCCATAGGAGTCAAACGGATAGCAGTAGTCGGACTTCGCACCCTCCGGCACGGATTTCGGATCGATGATCTTGTAGTCGAGTGGCTCCAGCAGCGATTGTGCGGCCGCCTGGGCACCTTCCGGTGAGCCCAGGTGAATGACGTCGGTCGTGACCGCACCCGAGGTGACCTGCATCTTCAAGGCGGCCAGGCCGTCGCTTAGGGTCTCCTCGCGGACATCATAGCCAAGCTCTTTTGCAGCAGGGGCCCACATGGCCTCCTTCATGGCGTTGCCATAGTCGCCACCCGCGGTCGTGATTGTGACCGTCTGCGCATGCACGGGCAGGGCAGCCGAGATTGCGAATGCTGTTAAGGAAATGCGTAGCCAGGACATAGGTTCTCCTCCCCAACTTTTATGGAATATCGCTTGAAAGAGCCATTATTTTGTAATCGTAACGTTACGATTGCATCTGAATGCGCCGGAGTCAAGCTGCTTCCTGCGGGAGTTTGGATTGACCGGGATGTCGAATTCGGTAACGTTATGGCGGTCAGCAAATCAGCCGGCGCTTTCGCAAATGAAGTCGGGCGAACAATGGCCAATCTAAAGCAGATCGCCGCTGAACTTTCCCTGTCGGTGACCACGGTATCCCGCGCTCTGAAGGATGGGCCGGAGGTGCAGCCCTCGACCATAGCCCGCGTCAAGGAGGCGGCCAAGCGGGTCGGCTATCTACCAAATCATCATGGTCGCGCGCTCAAAACCGGTCGAACGCAGACGCTGACGGCAGTACTCCCGATGGAAACACGAGACCATCTGTCCGATCTATTAAAGCTTCCTTTAATCGAAGGCATGACGCTGGCGGCGCGGCAAGCCGGTTATAGTCTGTCCATCTATTCCACCACTCCCGACGACGATCCCGTTGAGAGTGTGCAGCGGCAGCTTCAGGCGCACAGCGCAGACGGCCTGGTCATCACGCGCCTGGTGTCGGCTGATCCGCGCGTCAAGCTGCTGCTGGATAAACGCATGCCGTTCGTCGCGTTTGGAAGAACCGACTTGGATATCGCGTATCCTTACGTCGATGTCGACAATGAACAGATTGCCTATGAGGCGACCCGGCGGCTCATGGATAAGGGCTGTCGACGTATTGCGCTGCAACTTCTCGTTCCGGAGGACCAGGCGAGTGCCACGCGTCTTTCCGGGTATGGAAGGGCAATGGCCGAGGCTGGCATTCCGATCGACCCATCGTTGATCGGTCATGGCATGTTCACCATGGAATCGAGCGCAGGCTGGTTCGATCGCTTGCTGGCGTCATCAGATCCGCCAACGGGCTTGGCGTGCGCCAACGAACTGGGCCTTCTGGGAGCGTTGCACGCTCTCGGCAAGCGGGGTCTCACACCAGGCCGCGACGTCCACATCGTCACCCGTGACAGCACGCGGCTGGCCCGCTTCCTGCCGGCAAAGATCGGAGTTCATTCCGTGGATATGGCGGGTGTTGGACGCAAACTTATCGAAGTCCTGGAGAGCCGGATCATCAATCCGCTCGGGCCGGTGGAGACAGTCTTGGTGCAAGGCAGATTCGAGCCGGCCGAATAGTCCGGGCGGCCCTCAGGAGGCCACCTCGTCTTGAACCGGCCGGATCAGCGCCTTTGCGGCAGCTGCTCCCGCCGCGAGGATACGATCCGATAATTCCGTTCCTTCCACGGCGCGCGCGAGTTGAAGCGCGCCGATGAGCGTTGCAAACATGCCCAACGCAGCGCCCTCGGGATCGTTCGTCTGCGGCAGAGCTTCAGCTATCTGGCGCACCAGGGATTGAGCGCGCTCGGCATAGAGGGCTCGCGTTTCAGGCGGCTGCCGCGCAATTTCCGGCAACAACGCGGCCGATGCGCAACCCTTTCCAGGATTGTCCCGGTGCTCGGCCGATAGATACGTCTCTATGGCCATTTCCGGACCGCCGGCGGCCAATGCTTCCTGCACTTCATGCGACTGCGCGTCCAAGGCCGCCGCCACGCTTTCACGGACGAGCTCCGCCTTCGACTGGAAGTGCGGATAGAAGGCGCCGTTCGTCAGCCCGGCGTCGCTCATGATGGTTGCCAGCCCGGACGCCGCGATGCCGTCAGATCGAAAACGTTCGGCGGCGACCTCCATGATCCGGCTGCGTGACGCGTTTTTTCGGCCCTTTTCGTAGCGCATGGTCTTTCTTTCCTGTCCTGCTATTGCATTATGCTCATAATCTGATATTACGACCATAATTCAATTTGTGGAAATAAGCTAGACCTCTCGAACCTGGAACATCAAAAATGAATGGGAATTCTGAAAAGACCGCAATCGTGACCGGAGCCTCCTCCGGCATCGGCCGCGCCAGCGCCGAGGCCTTGGCGCGGGCGGGTTTCACTGTCTTCGGGACAAGTCGCCGCAAGACCAGTAATGGTCCGGGCGGAGTGACCATGCTGGCATGCGACGTGACCGATGATGCGGCCGTCAATGCGCTCGTTGCGAACGTGCTCGCGCAGACCGGCCGGATCGACCTCCTGGTCAACAATGCCGGTGTCGGTCTGCTAGGCGGCGCCGAGGAATCCTCGGTCGCCCAGGTACAAGCCCTGTTCGACGTCAATCTGTTCGGCGTCATGCGGATGACCAATGCGGTGTTGCCGTCGATGCGGCGGCGCGGCGAAGGGCGCATCATCAATATCGGCTCCATTCTGGGATTGGTACCCGCGCCATACTCAGCTCATTACTCGGCGGTCAAGCACGCGCTCGAAGGCTATTCGGAATCGCTCGACCACGAGGTGCGCGCCTTCAACGTCCGCGTTTCCGTCATCGAGCCGGCATTCGTCCGCACCGTCTTCGACCAGAACGGCATCGAGCCGGATTCGCTGTTGAAGGAATACGATCGGGCTCGAGCCGGGCTCAAGGCGCTGCTGGGCGATGTGATGCCCAAAGCCGATCGGCCGGAAGTGGTGGCGGATGTGGTTGTCAAGGCAGCGACCGATGCCCGCCCGCGACGGCGCTATACCGCTGGCAACGCAGCGCGCCAGGTCAGCCTGCTGCGCCGCTTTGCCCCCGCGGGGATTTTCGACAAGAGCCTGCGCAAGCAGTTCCGACTGCCGGTCTGAACAACGGCGAGCCAGAGGATTTCACGCACATGCGACTAGCAACCACAACACATTTAGCCAGGCCCTACGAAACGGAGACGCCAAGCATGACACATAGATCCAATCGGTCGCCGCGTTCACCGGCATTGTTCCAGGACGCGCCAACGCTCTCGATCGATGTCGGCGGCATAGCTTTTGCGTACAGGGAACTCGGGCCCAGGACGGGCGTGCCAGTGATCCTGCTCAACCATCTGGCTGCTCAGCTGGACAATTTTGATCCGCGCATCGTCGATGGCCTCGCTGCGACCCGGCGGGTAATTGCCTTCGACAATCGCGGCATCGGTGCTTCGGGTGGCAAAACTCCGTCGACCATTTCCGGCATGGCGCGGGATGCAATCGCCTTTGTCCGGGCGCTGGGGTTCGAAGAAGTCGATCTCTTCGGCTTTTCACTCGGCGGCTTCGTGGCGCAAGAGATTGTGCTGACCGAGCCCAAGCTTGTGCGCAAACTCATCCTGGCTGGCACGGGGCCGGCCGGTGGGCAAGGCATCGACAAGGTGACGCCGCTGACGATCGTGGACATGATCAAGGGCGCGCTGACTTTTCGGGATCCGAAGTACTATCTCTTCTTCACAAGAACGCCGAATGGGCGCCGCGCCGCAAACGCATTTCTGGAACGGCTGAAGGAGCGCCGGAACAACCGGGACAAGGCGATATCGCTGAGCGCGTTCGTCGCGCAACTCAAGGCGATCAAGGCCTACGGACTCCAGGCGCCACAAGACCTGAGCACCATCCGCATTCCCACTTTGGTTGCGAATGGCGACCAGGACAGGATGGTGCCGAGCAGCAATACCTATGATCTCGCCGGGCGTATCCCGGGGGCGCATCTGGTCATCTATCCGGATGCCGGGCATGGCGGGATATTTCAGAACCACGCCGATTTTGTCCCGAAGGCCCTGTCCTTCCTCGAGGCTGAGGCCTTGCCGCAAGGCGGCTATGCAGCTGAAAACGTTCGGCTTGTTTCGTCCCGAACAGCAACAGGCATTCTTAGAAAGTAACTGCCATGAAGGCATTCGTTGTTGATAAGTATAACAAGAAGGGCATTCTGCGGCTGGCCGAAATGCCGGAGCCGGAGCTCCAGGACAGCGATGTCTTGGTAGAGGTCCATGCCGCAGGGGTGAACCTGCTCGATTCCAAGGTCAAAACCGGAGAATTCAAGCTCATCTTGCCCTACCGCCGGCCCTTCATCCTGGGCCACGACGTGGCTGGGAAGGTTATCCGCGTGGGATCGAAAGTCAGCAAGTTCAAGGTCGGCGACGAGATCTATGCGCGGCCGCGCGATGGCCGGATTGGGACATTCGCCGAATTCATTGCCGTGAATGAGGCCGACGTAGCCTTGAAGCCCGAGAATCTCAGTATGGAAGAGGCGGCGTCGATTCCCCTGGTCGGTCTCACCGCCTGGCAGACGCTCATCGAACGGGCAAACCTGAAGAAGGGACAGAAGGTCTTCATTCAGGCTGGTTCCGGCGGCGTCGGGACATTTGCTATTCAGTTGGCCAAGCACCTCGGCGCGACCGTTGCGACAACCGCGAGCGCGGCAAGTGCCGATCTGGTCAAAAGTCTCGGCGCCGATGTCGTCGTCGACTACAGGAAAGACGACTTCGAGAAAGTTCTGTCGGGCTACGATGTCGTTTTGAACAGCCAGGACGCCAAGACACTGGAAAAATCCCTGAGGGTGCTGAAACCGGGTGGCAAGCTCATCTCCATCTCCGGTCCACCGGATGCCGAATTTGCCAGGGAAAAGGGACTGAACTTGATGCTGAGGCTGGTGCTGCGCTTCCTGAGTCGCGGAATTCGGGCCAAAGCCAAGCGCCGCGGCGTGCAGTTTTCGTTCCTGTTCATGTGGGCGCAGGGCGATCAGCTGAGCAAAATCACCGCTCTCATCGAAGCCGGCGCGATCCGCCCGGTTGTGGATCGGGTCTTTCCATTCGAAGCGACCAATGACGCCCTGGCCTATGTCGAAACAGGACGCGCCAAGGGCAAGGTCGTCATCAAGGTCAGATAGCGGGTGCCTCGAACGCACCCTTGAGCGTCTCGAACGGCGCCAGGGCGCCGCGCACCTGCACGACGGCGGCGGCGACGCGATGAGCGCGCAGCACGGCTTCTGCCGGGGCATGGCCGGCAAGGCGGGCGGCGAGGTAGGCGCCGTTGAAGGAGTCGCCGGCGCCGGTGGTGTCGACCGGGGTGGCGACGTGCACCGCCGGAACCGATTGCAAGGTTCCGTTTTGCGCGATCAGCGCCGGTTCCTCACCGTTCTTGACGACGACTTCGCCGGCCAGCTTTCGCAGCCGTTCGGCTGTTTTCTGCGGTGTCGTATCACCAAACAGCATCTGCTCGTCGGGAAAGGTCGGGAGCGCGATGTCGGCGACGGCGAGTGCCTCGAGGATCGCGGCCTGCGCGTCCTCGCGCCGGTGCCACAGCCGCGGCCGGTAATTGGGATCGAAGGCAATCAGCGAGCCGGCCGCGCGCGCCGTGGCCACGGCCGTCAGCAGTACCTTGCGTGGAGCCTCGTCGAGAATTGCCAAAGTTATACCGGAAAAATAGACAAGCGCCTGGTTTTCAAGGCTTTTCTGCAAAGCGGCTGGGTCCGAAGCCAACTGCCTTGCGGCCGCATCGGCCCGCCAATAGGTGAAAGAACGTTCGGCGCCGGTCAGCGTGATCGCATAGAGGCCGGGGCGGGCGCCCGCTATCACCGGGCTGGCGCCGATGCCGATGCCGCTCTCGGCCAGGAACTTGATCTGGTCGCGCGAGAACGGGTCGTCGCCGAAGGCCGACACATAGGTCGCCGGCCGCTCGCCGCTCAAGGCATGCAGCGCCCATAACGTGTTGAACGTGTCGCCGGCAAAGCCCATGCGCCAGTTCGGCCCGGCCTGGCCCGAAAGCTCGAGCATGCACTCGCCGATCGAGGCGATGCCGTTTCCTGCCATGAAGCACTCCTCCATCCTGCAATTGCGGTGCTGTAGCTTTTTGCAGCCGGCAGCGCCATGCTTGGCGACGGCGGATTCTTGCACTGGGCTCGATTTCCCACAGGGGCGTGGGACGCGATCTGCCCAGCGAAACGTTATCCGCAGAACAGGAATGGGTTTGGCATCGTTATGGCGTTATCTTCTTGGAGGCCTCGGCCTGGCTGCCTTGCTCGCCGGAGTGCTGGCAATCGTCTATCTGACGGCGCCGCATGCACCCCAACCAAGTTCGGACGTCGGCCGTTCCAAGACGACGGCGAACAAGCTGTTCGTGGCGACTTTCGAGCCCGAGAAAGGCGTCATCCGGCAGGGCGAACTGGAATCCTGGCTGCTCACGCTCAAAACCGTCGAGGGTGCGCCGGTGGAAGGTGCTGCGATAACGATTTCCGGCGGCATGCCGCAGCACAAGCACGGTCTGCCGACGAGCCCGCAGGCGACCGATTACCTCGGCGCGGGGCGCTATCGCATCGACGGCGTCAAATTCACGATGAGCGGGTGGTGGCAATTGCATTTTGCCATTTCCGCTGCGGCCGGTTCGGACACTGTCGTCTTCAATGTGGTGCTGTGAGCCACTGATGAGCCGGTTTCCCAGTCTTCTCGCGTTGGTGGTGGTGGCCCTGCTTGCCGGCTGCGGCAGACCGGAGTTTTCCGATGCCGAAAAGCAGACCATCGCCTCGCTGGCACTATCCAAGCTGCCGCCGCTGAAGCCCGACACCACCAATCGCTTCGCCGATGTGCCGGCCGCCGCGGCACTCGGCTCGACGCTGTTCTTCGACACCGGGATGAGCGGCGACGGCACGGTATCGTGCTCGACCTGCCACAAGATCGACCGCCAATTCCAGGACGACTTGCCGCAAGCGGTCGCCGTCGGCCGCACCAACCGTCGTACCATGCCGTTGGCCGGCGTCGCGCATGATTCCTGGTTCTTCTGGGACGGGCGGCGCGACAGCCTGTGGGCGCAAGCGCTGACACCGCTCGAAAATCCGCTGGAGCAGGCCGGCAACCGCGCCGCCTTCGCGCATTACATCAAGGCCCGCTTCGGCGAGCGCTACGAGCGCATCTTCGGGCCGCTGCCGGACCTTTCGGGCGTGCCGGCCAATGCCGGCCCGCTCGGCACCGATGCCGAGAAGGCGGCCTGGAACGCCATGCCCGCCAGTCAAGCCGAGGAGGTCAACCGCGTCTTTGCCAACATCGGCAAGGCGATCGCCGCCTTCGAGCGCTCGATCGCGCCGCCGCAGACACGCTTCGACCGCTTCGCCATCGACCTGGCTGCGGGCGCCGAGCCGAAAGGCGACGCCGCCTTTTCGCCGGAGGAAATCCTCGGCCTGAAATTGTTCATCGGCAAGGCCAATTGCGTGACCTGCCACAACGGCCCGCGTTTTACCGACGGCAGCTTCCACAACACCGGCGTGCCGCCGGTCGCGGGCCTGCCACCGGATCGCGGCCGCGTCGAGGCGGTGGCGCAGGTCGAGGCCGATCCGTTCAACTGTTTCGGCGCCTTTCGCGACGGCGATGCCAGCGCCTGCCGCGAGTTGCGCTTCATGGTCAAGACCGGGCCGGAACTCGTCCGCGCCTACAAGACGCCGTCGCTGCGGGGTGCCGCCACCCGGCCGCCCTACATGCACGCCGGGCAGTTTTCCTCCCTCGACGAGGTGGTGGCGCATTATTCGAAGGCACCGGCAAGCGTCGAGGGCACATCCGAGATCCACCCGCTGCAGCTTTCGGACCGCGAACGCGCGGCGCTGGTGGCGTTTTTGAAGACACTGGCGGAGTGAGGGCGGGACAACAACAGCGCTCTCCTACCGATCCTTCACCGTCTCCATCGCGACAAACGTCGAGGTCTGGGCAACGTGCGGCAGGGCGGAGATGCGCTCGCCAAGCACACGGCGGTAGGCGGCGATGTCGGTAGTGCGGACCTTCAGCAGATAGTCGAAGCTCGATGCCATCATGTGGCACTGCTCGATCTCCGGCACCGCCTGCACGGCGCGGTTGAAGGCGTCGAGCGCGGCCGAGCGGGTGTCGGACAGTTTCACCTGGACGAAGGCGACATGGCCTTCGCCCATGCGCTCACGGTCGATGATTGCCTGGTAGCCCCTGATGAAGCCGTCCTTCTCCAGCCGTTTGACTCGTGCCTGCACCGGCGTCTTCGACAGACCGACTTTCGCCGCCAGTTCTGACATGGAAAGCCGGCCATTGCTGCCCAGAGCCGACAGGATGTTCCTGTCGATGCGGTCCAATTGGTCTTCCGTCACTGAATTCCTGGTCGAATTGGAGGTGATCAGTCCTAATGATAGATCGATCGATCTGTTCTGTCGACTTCTTTGGACCGACTGCAATCCCTACTTATGTTAGCTTGCGCCGTTCGGTCCGGTGACCGTCGGCCCGCTCCCTTATGCTCGCTCTACAGGACCGCCATGCCAGCGCTCGACACCATCCGCCAGCAGATCCGTGCCAATTATTTGCCCGACGAAGACCAGGCGGTGAAGCGGCTGGCCGAGGCGGCCGGGCTGTCCGCGCAAGACCGCAAGGCGATTTCGGCGCGTGCCGCCGATCTAGTGCGGGCGGTGCGCGGCTCGTCCGATCCGCGGCTGATGGAGGTCTTCCTGTCCGCCTATGGCCTGTCGACCAAGGAGGGCGTGGCGCTGATGTGCCTGGCCGAGGCGCTGCTGCGGGTGCCAGACACCGAGACGATGGACGACCTTATCGCCGACAAGATCGCGCCGCACGACTGGTCGGCGCATGCGGGCGGCTCGAGCTCGATCTTCATCAATGCGTCGACCTGGGCGCTGATGCTGACCGGCCGCGTGCTCGACGAGGGCGAGGGCGGCATCGAAGGCACGCTGCGCGCCATGGTGCGCCGGCTTGGCGAGCCGGTCATCCGCAAGGCCGTCGCCGCCGCCATGCGCGAAATGGGCGAGCAGTTCGTGCTCGGCCGCACCATTGCCGAGGCGGTCAGGCGCGGCCGATCGATGACGCAGAAGGGCTATCTCTATTCTTTCGACATGCTGGGCGAGGCGGCCCGCACCGGGGCCGACGCGCTGCGCTACCTCAAGGCATATGCCGATGCCATCTCTTCGCTCGATGCCGGCGCCAACGGCCCCGACATCCGCCAGAACCACGGCATCTCGGTAAAACTGTCTGCGCTGCATCCGCGTTATGAAGTGACGCAGAAGGAAAAGATGCTGCCCGTCATGGCCGAGCGGCTGTTGTCGCTGGCGCTGGCGGCGCGCCATTCACGCATGGGCCTCAACATCGACGCCGAGGAAGCCGACCGCCTCGATTTGTCGCTCGACGTCATCGAGCGGGTGCTGGCCGAACCGGAGCTTGCCGGCTGGAACGGTTTTGGCGTCGTCGTGCAGGCCTATGGCCCGCGCGCGGCCTTCGTCATCGACTGGCTCTACGAGCTGGCGAGGAAATACGACCGCAGCATCATGGTGCGGCTGGTCAAGGGTGCCTATTGGGACACCGAGATCAAGCGGGCGCAGACGCTCGGGCTCGACGGCTATCCGGTTTTTACCCGCAAGGCCAACACCGACGTCTCCTACCTGGCCTGCGCCAAGAAGCTGTTGGCGATGACCGACCGCATCTACCCGCAATTTGCCACCCACAACGCCCACACCGTCGCCGCGATTCTGTCGATGACGACGGAGCGCGATACGTTCGAATTCCAGCGGCTGCATGGCATGGGCGAGGCGCTGCATGAGACGGTGCGGCGGGCCGAAGGCACTCGCTGCCGCATCTATGCGCCGGTCGGTGCTCATTCCGACCTGCTCGCCTATCTGGTCCGCCGGCTGCTCGAAAACGGCGCCAATTCCTCCTTTGTCCACCAGCTCACCGACGAGGAAGTCGAGCCCGAGGACATTGCCCGCGACCCGCTCGAAACGGTGGAGAAACAAGGTCCCGCCGCCAATCCAGCGATCGTGCCGCCGTCGGCAATCTTCGGTCCAGGCCGGCGCAATTCCAAGGGCTTCGATATCACCGACACGCTGACGCTGGCTGCGATCGACAAGGCGAGGGCCGAGTTCGCCGGGCCGGAGCGCTGGCACGCCAAGCCGGTCAGCCGCGCGGCCGGCTACGGCAAGCAGCGTCCGGTCGTCAATCCGGCAAAACCTTCGGAAGTGGTCGGCACGGTCAGCGAGGCCGGCGCCAAGCAGGTCGAGACCGCCGTGCGCATCGCCGTCGAGGCACAACCGGCATGGGCAAGACGGCCGGTCGCCGAGCGCGCTGCCATCCTCAACCGGGCGGCCGATCTCTACGAAGCAAACGCCGTCGAGTTCTTTGCACTCGCCGCCCGCGAGGCCGGCAAATCGCTCGCCGACGGCGTCGCCGAAGTGCGCGAGGCGGTCGATTTCCTGCGCTACTATGCGGCTGAGGCCGCCAATGCCGAGGCGGGCACCGAGGCGCGCGGCGCCATCGCCTGCATCTCGCCGTGGAATTTTCCGCTCGCCATCTTCACCGGGCAGATCGCGGCGGCACTCGTCACCGGTAATTCGGTGATCGCCAAGCCGGCCGAACAGACGCCGCTGATCGCCTTCCGCGCTGTCCAGTTGCTGCGCGAGGCCGGCGTGCCGGAGGATGTCATCCAGCTTCTGCCCGGCGACGGCCCCTCGGTCGGCGGCCCGCTGACCGCTGACCCGCGCATTGCCGGCGTCTGCTTCACCGGCTCGACCGAGGTCGCCAAGCTGATCGAAAAGCAGCTCGCCGACACCGCCGCGCCCGACGCCATGCTGATCGCCGAGACCGGCGGCCTGAACGCCATGATTGTCGATTCCACTGCGCTGCCCGAACAGGCGGTGCGCGACATCCTGGCCTCCGCCTTCCAGAGTGCCGGCCAGCGCTGCTCGGCATTGCGCATTCTCTACGTGCAGAAGGACGTCGAGAAGAAGATGCTTGAGATGCTGAAAGGCGCGATGGAAGCGCTCAGCCTCGGCGACCCGTGGCGGATATCGACCGATGTCGGTCCGGTCATCGATGACGAGGCGCAAGCGTCGATCCGTGACTATTGCACCAAAATGGGCCTGCAGGGCCGGCTGATCGCCAAGCTCGAAGCGCCGAAGGACGGCCGCTTCGTTGCGCCGCACGTCTTTCGGGTCAAGGGCATCGAGGAGTTGGAGCGCGAGGTGTTCGGGCCGGTGCTGCATGTCGCCACCTTCGATGCCGACGAGATTGATGCGGTGATCGCGGCGATCAACCGCAAGGGCTATGGCCTGACCTTCGGCCTGCACACCCGCATCGAAGGCCGCGCCCAGCATTTCGTCGATGGCATCCATGCCGGCAACATCTACGTCAACCGCAACCAGATCGGCGCCGTCGTCGGCGCGCAGCCGTTCGGCGGCGAGAGCCTTTCCGGCACCGGGCCGAAGGCCGGCGGCCCACATTATCTTCGACGCTTCCGCAAGGGACCGGAGGCCGGCACCCATCTTGCCGAAGGCCGCAAGGTGACTGCGACCGAGCTCGCCGACAATCTGCCGGACCCGGCGCTTGGCGGCTGGTCGACGCGTCCGGATCGTGTCGCCATCCTGAGGAAACATCTGCGCGGCAAGGGTGCCGCCGCCATCGGCACCGCCGCCGCCATCGATTTCGGCCAGGTCGACCTGCCCGGGCCGACCGGCGAGGCCAACACGCTGTCGCTGTCGCCGCGCGGGCGCGTGCTGTGCCTCGGTCCCGACGCGGATACGCTGCTTGCGCAGACGATCCAGGCGCTGGCCGCCGGCAATGCCGTGCTCGCCGTCGCCCCCGGCGCGCCGGCAGCGCTGTCGGCGCTGACCGGCAAGGGCCTGCCGCTGGCGGCCATCGACGGCCGGCCGGACCCGGTCGAAGCGCGCTCGCTGCGGGTCGATGTCGTGGCCTTTTCCGGCACGCCCGAGGCCGCGCGCATCGTGCGCAAGGTCATCGCCGAGCGCGCCGGCCCGATCGTGCCGCTGATCAGCGAAGTCTATTATCCGGCCGCCTACGCCCACGAGCGCGCCGTCTGCGTCGACACCACGGCGGCGGGCGGCAATGCCAGCCTGCTGGCCGCTGCGTAGGTTTCGCCAGGGTTCGCGCATCGCGGGGCAGGGGTGGCGCCGACTTTGGTATCCGCATGAGGACGATCGTTACCTGATACCGAGCGGCACTTCGAACTGCCAAGCCGAGCGACCGGCTCCTTCCGGAATAGGAGGAAACGGAGAAGCCCGGCGGACTGCGTCGAGTGCGGCTTTGTCCAGCGCGGCAACACCCGAACTGCCCGTCAGCCTGGCTGACCGGACGCTGCCGTTCGAGCCGACGGTAAAGGCAACGGTTGCTGTGCCGGTGGCGCGCGTGCGTGTCGAATTGAAGGCCCGCACCAGTTTTGACCTGATCTTGCCGGGATAGTTCGTGACGGCTGCATTGCCGATGCCTGATTTGCCGCCTCTGCTGGCGGTCAGGATCTTGCCGTCCTTCCTGCCGTCGGCCATGCCGCGCGCGACATCCGTTTCGTCACGGCCGCCGGAGCCGGCTTCTTTCTTCTTGGTGTCGGCTTTTGCCGCAGCCTTGCCCGCCTTCTTGCGCAGGGGCGGCTTTTCGGTTTCAGTCGGTTCGGCTTTTTTGACCGGCTTGTTTTTTGCGGTTGCCTTCTTCGGCTGCTTGGGCTCCGGCCTGTCCGGCTTCGGTTCTTCCGCCGCGCCGACTGTCTCGGTCGTCTGAACCGTTTCGGCCGGCGCCGGGTCGGCTGGTGCCGGCGCACTCGTCTCGGCAGGTTCGGCCGTTTCGACCGCGCTGACTGGCGGCGGCACGGCATTGTCGTCGGCAGGCACCAGCCTGTCGGTTGCAAGAACGTCGGGCGATGGGTCCTGGCGCGCCGGCTGCGCAGGTGCTGGCTCGGTGCGATCGGCAGGCACAGCGATTTCCGTGGCGGCCTCGTTGACCGGCTCAACCACTTCTTTGTCCGATGTCTCCGCCGCATCGGTGACCGGCTGGAGCGTCTCCTCTGCCGCGGCCGCCTGCGCCTCGAGCGTTTCGACCGGCTTGGCGTCCAGCATGGTCACCATCGTCACGTTGGCCACTTCCGGATCGTCTCCGACATCGCCGGCCGCCTGCTGCGGGTCGGCGCCGAGCAGCATTTCGCCTTGCTGGTCGGCACCTTCGATGCTTGGCCGATCGTCCGGCAGCGTGAGAAAGGCCAGCGCCACGGCTACGTGGAATGCGCAAGAGCAGGCGATCGCCATCGTCCAGTTGCGGCGCCGCCGCGTCTGTCGTGCCTGCCGCAATGGCTCCGCAGGCACCGTCGGCAAGTCGCCGTCGGCATCGGCGATGTAACTGTCTTCCGGCCTGTCGCGCAGCGAAACACGCAGCGCCTCGCGCGGGATGGCGAAGTCCGGATCGTCCGGCTCCGGCGGCAGGAAACCGGCTAGTGGCCACGCCACGGCGTTTCGCGCGAATGCGGGTTCCGGTCCCAAAATTCAGACCCCGAAGGCGATGCCGGTCCTGGTCTGCGTCTTCAGCCCGCGCATGCAGGCATTCGGCTCGGCGCCGGCGCATTCCGTGGCGCTGTTGATCAACACGCGGCTGACCTTGCCGCAATCCGTGCCGGCAAGATCGAAACGCGTCACCTTGGTCTTGCCTGCCGGCAGCTCCTTGAAGTCGAGCACGGTCAGCCGGTCGACGACGCCGGCCTCGTTGAACAATGCGATCTCGAATGCCGCCTTGGAAAGGTCGGCGCCGAGATTGTTGGTGACCACGAAGGTCAGGCGGCAGCCCTTGTCGGAAGGCTGCGCGCCGTTGAGCTCGAGGATCAGCGCCGGTGCTTGCTGTTGTGTCCACGCCGGAGCCGCAACAAGCGACATTGCCAGCACCGCGGCGAACAGACGAAGGGATGCTGTGATGCCTGTCATTGTTGTCAGCCTCCAAACCTCATCGTCGCCGCCAGCTTCAGGGTGACGCCTGGCTCGTAGACAACACTGGTGGTTGATGCGTTCAGCGGGTTGGCGTATTTGACGTCGAACAGATTGTCGGCGCGGAAATCGACCTTGAAATTGTCGGTTGCCTGGTAGCTGGCGAAGGCATTAACCAGCGTGTAGTCCTTGGCGACGGCGTTGCCCTGCGGCTTGCCGTTGTATTGCACCTCGCCGCCGACGGTCAGCCTGTCCTCGAGGAAGCGAAAGCCGAGTTGCCCGGTGACCTGGGAGGAAGGGACGGTGACAAGGTCCGCCCGTTCGCCTTCATAGGAAATCGTATGGCCGTCGGTGAACGACGCCGAAAGCCCGGCAAAGCCCCAGGCGGCATCATAGACGCCCTCCATCTCGAAACCGTGGATCTTGGCCTTGGCGAAGTTCTGATACTGGAAGCAGATCGGGATGCCCGGGCCGAACGGGCAGCCGCTGGTCGGGTCGAACGGTGATAGCGTTACGCCATCAATGTAGTCGTCGACGTTGTTGTTGAAATAGGCCGCCTTCAGCCGCAGCGCGTCATCAGCCTCGATGACGCCGTTGGTGCTGTAATTGACGCCAAACTCCACGGTCTTGCCGGTTTCGGGCTTGAGATTGGGATTGGGGAGGAACGGGAAGCTGACGCCGGCTGGATGGTTGCCGCTGATCAGGGTCTCCGACAGCGACGGAGAACGATAGCCTTCAGCGTAGGTGCCGTAGAATTGCAGCCCGGAAAGGCTGGCGCTCTCGAAGGGCGAAATGCCCACTGTGATGCGTGGCGACAGCCGGTCGCCAGAGGTTTCGCCGACATCGCTGTCAAGCTTGTAGCTGTCGTAGCGCAGCCCGGCGATGATCTCGAGCCAGTCCCAGGTGAGCTTGTCCTGAACGTAAGCGCCGGAGACGTTCCTGTTGCCCGAGGGCGTATAGAAGCTGTCGCCGCCCGCCGTGCCGCCTGTCTCGACATCGTCGCCAACCCAGTCGCCGCCATAGGTCAGCTCATGCGCAATGCCGACGGTCTCGAATCTCGACGTGTTCCAAATGTCGATGCCGGAGGTGCCGATGTCGAACGTCGATTTCGAACCCGCCGGCAAAACCACGGGCAGACCGGTGACCGGATCAAACCGGTTTTGCGCCACAAGGGTCGTCAGATCGAGCTTGGTCTTGTTGTAGGATGCGTTGATGTGGAGGTCGAGCCAGCTCTTGTCTTCGTCGGTGATGTTGTAGCGGGCCGTGAACGTATTCGCCTTCAGGTCGGCGTCGTTCACCGGCGCGCTGCCGCTGGTCTCGGTCCATCCGTCGTTCGAGCCGATCCAGCCCAGCTTCAGCTCGCTGTTTTCGCTGGGGCGGATGGTCGTCTTGAGGAGGCCGCTCAAGACGTCGAAGCCAGTGCCCGCCACAGTGTCGCCGCCGCCATGCTTGTAGTCGTCATAGTCGCGGTAGACGATATTGCCGAGCACGTCCCAGTTCTCGTTGATCCGATAGGCGCCGGTGGCGCTGGTGGTCCAGCCTTCGCCGTTGGTTTCGTAGCGCCCGGTCGCGGATGCCGCCCAGGTCTCGTCGGGCTTGAGGAAATCCTGCGCATTCTTGGTGTCGAAAAATACGACGCCGCCGATCGCCCCGGAGCCATAGGTGTTGGCGACCGGACCGCGGATCACATCGACGGATTTGATCAATTCGGGATCGATGTAGAAGGTCGATTGCGTGCCATGATCCGAGCGCTGGAAATTCTGGCGGGCGCCGTCGACGATGACGGAGACGCGGCCGAAGTCCTGCAGGCCGCGGATGTTGATGCTGGAACTGACACGCCTTGTGTCGGCCTGGACGGCGACACCCGGCACACCGAACAGCATTTCGTTGGGCGTCGTCGCCATGCGGCGCTCGAGCTGTTCCTCGTCGACATGGCTGGCTGAAGCAAGCGACTCGATCGCCGTCTCGCCGGTACGGCTGAGGATCAGGATCTTGTCGAGCAGTGTGGTACCCGCCGGGGCCGGCTTTACCTTTTCGGGCTGTTGAGACGGGTCAGTCTGCTGCTGGTCGGCTGCCGGTTGGGCGGCCTGCTGGGCGCCGGCCGGTGTGGCGAGCAGCGGGATCGCCGCCGCGCCGGCCAGCAACGCGGCCATTTTGCTTGTCATAGAACAATGTGTCAGGCCGCGGCCCGCCAGCCGTCCCCAATTCGCCAACCCCATGCTGCAGCTCCAAGAATCCATGTTCGATGCTGGCTGGCTTGGGGCTCGCTGGCATTTTTCATCGTGTCCGGCGTCTTAAATGTTGACTCATTTACTCCGGTATTGCACTGCTAGATAACATGATCATTCGAGTCAAGAATTGAATCGGCATTTCACGCAGGCGCCGCGCCAGATGCCCGGCACAGGAAAGGGATCGAACCAATGAACACGCACAATCCCAGCGACTTTCGCTATCGCGTCCGCCGTTCCGACGAAAATTCCGTCCGTTTCGACCGGGTCCAATCGGCCGTAAGAACGCTGTCCAGCAACACGCTCTTCCAAGGCGAGCACGAGATCGGCATCGAGCATCATGGTGCGCTGTACCGGCTGAAGATCACCCGGCAGGGCAAGCTCATCCTCAACAAGTAGGTGGTAGAAATGGACCAGCGCGTAAAACCCGCCCCGCACGAGATCCGGCGGGCACGGGCAGACAATCCGAAAATGCGCGAGCGCGACCTCGCCGCCCAGCTCGGGATTTCGGAGGCCGAACTGGTCGCAGCGCATTGCGGCGACGGCGTCGTGCGCGTCGAGCCGCGTGTCAACGACCTTTTGACTGGCCTCGAAGCTGTCGGTGAGGTGATGGCGCCGACCCGCAACGAAAGCGCGGTGCACGAGAAGATCGGCGTCTACGACAAGGTCGTCACCGGCAATCACAATGCCATGGTGCTCGGTGAGAATATCGACCTGCGCATTTTCCCAAAAGTCTGGGCGCACGGCTTTGCCGTGGAAAAGCGCGACGGCGCCGACATCCGCCGCAGCCTGCAGTTCTTCGACACCGCAGGCGAGGCGGTACACAAGGTGCATCTCAGGCCAGCCTCCAACCTTTACGCCTATCAGAAACTGGTGGCCGGGCTGGAATCGCCGAACCAGGAGCCGACGGTGGCGATTTCAGCGGGCACCACCGACGAGACCGAGACTGCGGACAACCCGGCGAGCATCGACGATCTGCGCGACCGCTGGAGCCGGCTGACCGACGTGCACCAGTTCTTCGGCATGCTGAAGACACTGAAGATCAGCCGCCGACAGGCGGTGCGCATGGTCGGCCAGGACTACGCCTGGCTGGTCGACAAGGATGCAGTGAACGCCATGTTCAACCACGCCGCTGCCGGCGCCATGCCGATCATGTGCTTTGTCGGCAATCGCGGCTGCATCCAGATCCATTCCGGCCCCGTCGCCTCGATCAAGCCGACGGGACCATGGCTCAACGTGCTCGACGAGACCTTCCATCTGCACCTGCGGACCGACCACATCGATGAGGTCTGGGCCGTGCGCAAGCCGACCAGGGACGGCCATGTCACGTCGCTCGAAGTCTATGGCGCCGACGGCAAGATGATCATCCAGTTCTTCGGTAAGCGGCATGAAGGCGAAAGCGAGCGCGAAGACTGGCGCTTTCTGGCCGAAAACCTGCCGCGTATCCCAAGCCCGACCGCAGCCTGAGGAAAACGACGATGGTTCTTGTCTCCAGGCTGGCATCGGTCTCCAGGTCGGCGCCTGGTCCTGCGGCCGCCGTTTTCCTGGGGTTCGCCACGCTGATGACGGCTCAAGCCGCCGAGGGCATCGCGACTTTCGCCGATCGCTCGAGGATCGTGGCCATCGGCGGCTCGATCACCGAGATCGTCTACGCGCTCGGTGAACAGGATCGCCTTGTCGCACGCGATTCGACCAGCCGATATCCGCAAGCGGCGGTGGAACTGCCGGATGTCGGCTACATGCGCCAGCTGTCGCCGGAGGGTGTGCTGTCGGTCAATCCGTCGGGCATACTGGCGTTGCACGGCAGCGGACCGAAGGAAGCCGTCGACGTGCTGAAGAAATCAAGCATCCCGTTCATCGAGGTGCCCGAGCGCTATGACAATCAAGGCATTCTCGAAAAGATCCACATCGTCGGCAAGGCGCTCGGCGTCGGCGCCAAGGCCGATGCCTTGGCCGCCGAGATAGACGCCAAGCTGAAGGCAGCTGAAAAGCAGACCGCCTCGATCAAGGAGCGCAGGCGCATCCTGTTCGTGCTGTCGATGCAGGGCGGCAAGCTGCTTGCTGCCGGCAGCGACACCGCCGCCGACGGCATCATCAAGCTTTCGGGCGGCATCAACGCCATCGACGGCTTTGCCGGCTACAAGCAATTGTCGGACGAGGCAGTCATCACCGCCAGGCCCGACGTGATCCTGATGATGAACAACGCCGGGCCGGCCACCGCGGATGACGAATTGTTTTCGAACCCTGCCGTGGCTTCGACGCCGGCGGGTGCCGCCCGCAAGCTGATCCGCATGGACGGCGGCTATCTGCTCGGCTTCGGCCCGCGCACGGCCGACGCCATCCACGACCTCGCCGTCTCGCTCTATGGCGGCCAGGTCACGGATTGAGCGCGATGGCGGATCATTCGATCGCCGGTGCGGCGGGCATCATGGCGACGGCAGCCGAGGGTGATCGTTCGCGGCGCGCCCGCCTTGTCATCGTGCTGCTCTGCGTGGGGTTGACTATCGCCGCGATGTTGTCGCTGACCTCCGGCGCATCCGATGCCTCGGCCATCGGCGTCATGCACGACTGGCTGTTCGGCGCGTTGCCCGGCGACGCGGCATTGAGCGCCCGCGACCGCCTGATCATCCATGACATCCGTCTGCCGCGCGTTGTTCTGGGCGTGCTGATCGGCGCATCGCTTGCAGTCTCCGGTGCCGTCATGCAGGGGCTGTTCCGCAATCCGCTGGCCGACCCCGGCCTGATCGGCGTTTCGGCCGGATCGAGCCTCGGTGCGGTCGCCGTCATCGTGCTTGGCTCGACCATGCTGGCGCCGCTGACTTCGGCGCTCGGCACGATGGCTTTGCCGCTGGCTGCGTTCTGCGGCGGGCTGGCTACGACATTGCTGCTCTATCGGGTCGCGACACGGCAAGGCCAGACCTCCGTCGCCACCATGCTGCTCGCCGGCATCGCGCTGGCCGCGCTTGCCATGGCGCTGACCGGCATCCTGATCTTCATGGCCGACGACCGGCAATTGCGCGACCTGACCTTCTGGCAGCTCGGCTCGCTGGGCGGCGCAACCTGGCAGAAGATCGGCTCGGTCGGGCCGGTCATCGTGCTGGCGCTGGCGGCAATGCCGTTCCTGGCGCGCGGCCTCAACGCGCTGGCGCTCGGCGAGGCCACGGCCGGCCATCTCGGCATTCCGGTGCAGCGGCTGAAATACTCCGCGATTGTCGGCGTCTCGGCAGCGGTCGGCGCGTCGGTCGCCGTCAGCGGCGGCATCGGCTTCGTCGGCATCGTCGTGCCGCATCTGCTGCGCCTGCTGATCGGCCCCGACAACCGCTATTTGCTGCCGGCATCGGCACTGCTTGGTGCCGCGCTGCTGCTGTTGGCCGACGCCGTCGCCCGCACCATCGTTGCCCCGGCCGAATTGCCGATCGGCATCGTCACCGCGGTCGCCGGTGCGCCGTTCTTCCTGTGGATCCTGCTGCGCAAGCGCGGCGTCATCGACTTGTGAGGGTTTGCCTATGATCGAAGCGCGCGATGTCTCGGTGGCGATTGGCGGCAAGCGCATTGTCGCCAATGTCGATTTCGAGGCGCGGCCCGGCGAAATCGCGGCCATCGTCGGCCCCAACGGTTCGGGGAAGACGACCTTCCTCAGAGCACTGTCCGGCGATCTTGGCTATTCGGGAGAGGTCACCGTCAACGGCCGCAATCTATCCGCGATGAAGCCTCTCGAAGCGGCGACGCTGCGCGCCGTGCTGCCGCAGGCGACGACGCTGTCCTTCCCGTTCACAGTGCGTGAGATCGTCAGGCTGGGCCTGGTCGGCGGGCGCTCCGGCGCGCTGTCCGGCGAGGACCAGCGCCTGCCCGAACGGGCGCTGGCTCGCGTCGACCTCGACGGTTTCGCCGGCCGCTTCTACCAGGAGCTGTCCGGCGGCGAACAGCAGCGCGTGCAGCTTGCCCGCGTACTCTGCCAGGTCTGGGCGCCGGTGCTCGACGGCAAGCCGCGCTATTTGTTCCTCGACGAGCCGGTGTCCAGCCTCGACATCAAACACCAGCTGATCATCATGGACATCGCCCGCGATTTCGCCAGACGCGGCGGCGGCGTGGTCGCCATCCTGCACGACCTCAATTTGACGGCGATGTATGCCGACCGGATTTTCGTCATGCATCGCGGCAGGCTCGCCGCTACAGGTTCGCCGCAACAGGTGCTCAGCGACGAGCTGATCGAAAAGGTCTTCGATTGCCGGCTGAAGGTCGGCGTGTTGCCGGCGGCAAACATGCCGTTCGTATTGCCGCAGTCGGTCTGTTGATGTTCAGGTGATGCCGGCCTGCAAATGGCGGTTTCCTGCGCTTCCGGCCTTCGCCGGCCGAAGCATTCATGAGAGGTGCGGCAGTTAAGGCTATGGCCGGCGCAGGCCGGTACTCACGTACCCAAACGTACGCTCGGTTCCGGTTCTCGGAACCCACCATTTTGGTCGCTTCGCGCCCGTCTTCGACTCCGGCTCGGCCTGACCTGAATCTCAACAGACCTCACCAATTGAGATGCGACCAAAAATCAGGCGGCCGGCGCCCTTTGCACCAGCATGTCGATGCCGAGCAGGTGGCGCACATTCGGGCGCGCCGCCACTAGGTCAGCGATCGTGTAGCGCGACAGCACGGCGAAGAAGGCGTTGAGCGCTTCGCGCAATGCCGAATTCAGCGCGCAGCTGTCAACCAGCGGACATTCGGCGGCGTCGTTCTCGAAGCACTCGGCCATGGCAAAGCTTTCCTCCGTTGCCCGCACGACATCGAAAAGGCTGATTGATTCGGCCGTGCGGCCGAGCCTGACGCCGCCATTCCTGCCGCGCACCGTTTCGATCAGGCCGTTTTCGACCAGCGGCTGCAGGATCTTGAACAGGAAAAGTTCCGATACCGAATAGGCGGCGGCGATCTCGGGGATGCGGCTCAACCGCTCGGTGTTGGCGGCGCAATACATCAGAATGCGCATGGCGTAGTTGGTCTGACGGGTAAGCCGCATTGTGTCCTCACATAGCAGTGGTTGGCGTCAATATGGCCTATAGTTTGGAACAATTCCAGACTGGCGCTGCATAATAGATGAATTCCAGCGTCAAGTTTGCGTGCGCGATTGCGCGCACCGGAACCAGCGGCGCGCTTTCTGAGGCAGGCGACACTAGATAAGTTCGCATACACGATCAGGAGCGGCCCATCATGTCACGACCAGCCCCGGCATTTGCATCCGTCGCGTCCGTCCGGTTCGACGCCGATGCCGACGCCAAGCTTTCGGCGCTCAGGCGCACCAAGTTCGTCGCCGCCGCAGCACTCGCGTTTTGCCTGCTGATCTTCGCGGTGGCGAAATCGCTCGAGAGCCGGCATGCGTGGCTGGGCTTCGTCGCCGCTTTCGCCGAGGCGGCGACGATCGGCGGGCTGGCCGACTGGTATGCGGTGGTGGCGCTGTTTCGGCGGCCGCTTGGCCTGCCGATCCCGCATACGGCCATCATCCCGGAAAACCAGAACCGCATCGCCGACAATCTCGGCCGCTTCATCGAGGTGAATTTCCTGGCGCCGGAACCGGTGCGCGAAAAGCTCGCCGAGGTGGACTTTTCCGCGCTGGTCGCGGACTGGCTGGCCGACCCGAACCGCGCCGCCGATTTGTCGCGCTTCGTCGGCCGGCTGGTGCCGCAGACGCTGGCGGCGGTCGAGCAATCCGGACTGCGCGGCTTCGTCACCAGCCGTGTGCTGGAGCAGATCGAAAAGGTGCCGCTGGCGCCGCTCGCCGCCGAGCTGCTGTCGGCGCTGACTGATGATCGTCGCCACCAGAAACTGTTAGACGAGTTCACCAAGGTGGTCGGCCGCTTCCTGAGCGACGAGCAGGCGCTGGCGACGATGCGCGAGAAGATCCGCGAGGAACTGCCGTCGCTGTTCAACCTGTTTCGCGCCGACGCCTATCTGTTGAAGAAGATCGTTGCGTCGGCCGGCTCGCTGCTCGATGAGGTGCGCGCCGATCCGCACCATCCGATGCGCGCCGAATTCGACCTTTTCGTCGAAACCTTCGTCGAGCGGTTGAGGACATCCAAACAATATGCCAGGCGCGCCGAAAAGCTGAAGCGCGATTTCCTTGCCCGGCCAGAGCTCAGCGCGCTGGCCGGCGATATGTGGGACAGCCTGCGGCTGTTCATCGAACAGGACGCCAAGGCGCCCAATTCGATGATCCGCGACCATCTCGCCACCATGTTCGTCGAGGTCGGCCGCCATCTTGCCGACGACGCGCAGATCAGGGCCGACATGAACCAGGGCTTCATCGTGGCGCTGGCCTCCTTCGTCGAAAGCCAGAAGAGCGGCGTGTCGAAGTTCATCGCCGACCAGGTCAAGCGCTGGGACCTCGCGCAACTGACAAGGCTTATCGAAATGAACATCGGCAAGGACCTGCAATATATCCGCTTCAACGGCATGATCATCGGTGGCCTTGCCGGCCTCGTGCTCTACACTGCCGAACGGCTGTTTCTTGTCGGCTGACTCGTCCGAATGGACCGCTGAGCTTCGCTGCACTATCTTCCGTGCAGTGGCGGCGTTCGCGGCAACAGGGGGAGAGAACCAGCATGGCAAAACGACCGGAGTCCGAGTCCTTCATCGACATGTTCGGCAAGTTCGGCCGCGACCTGAAGCTGCCGAATGTCGATGTCGAGGCGATCCTCGCCCACCACGCCAGGAACCTGGAAGCGCTGGAGAAGTCGGCCAGGGCGAGTGCCGCCGGAGCGTCGGCGCTGTTGTCAAGGCAACGCGAGATGCTGCAGGACACGCTGCGCGAAATCACCGACATGGCACAAAGCTACAGAGCGCCCGGCAATCCGCAGGAAATGATGCAGAAGCAGGCGGCGTTCGCCAGGAAATCCTTCGAGACCGCGCTGAAGAATGCCGGCGAGATGGCCGAACTGGCAAGGGCGTCCGGCACCGAATCAATTGAAATCCTGCGCAGCCGCATCAAGGAGGCGATGGAGGAGATCCGCGCCGGCCACGACAAGAGGTAAGCTGTTCCCCGGCGGCACGCTTGCCGGCAGCGAAGACCGGCGGTTCGCGGCCGAAGATTATGGGCTGGAATCGCACTGGCGAATTGACAGGGGCGGCCCGTCGTGGTCCGGAACAGGCAAGCGATCGGGAAAGCAGGAATGACGCAGATACGGCCGAGGACGCCGCCGACCTTCGAGCAACTCAGGGCGATGGCCGGGCAGGAGTTGGGCGTTTCGGACTGGACGCTGGTCGATCAGCACCGCATCGACCAGTTTGCCGAATGCACGGGCGATCATCAATGGATCCATGTCGATCCCGAGCGGGCGAAGCGGCAAAGCCCGTTCCGCACCACGATCGCGCATGGCTATCTGACTCTGTCCATCATCGGCGCGCTGGCGCTCGAGATGGGGATCGTACCCGAAAACACGCAGGCCGCGTTCAACTACGGTTTCGACAAAGTGCGCTTCGTGGCGCCGGTCAGGGTCGGCTCGCGAATCAGGCTGCGCACCACGCTGTTGTCGATGGAAGACAAAGGTCCGGGGCAATATCTGATGAAGGCCGCCAATACGGTCGAGATCGAAGGCGAGCAGAGGCCGGCGCTGACCGCCGAGACGCTCGTCATGCTTTATGCACGCCGCAAGCGGGCAGGGGCCTGAGAGTTCAGCCTCAGTTTTGCGGCAGCGCAATCAACGCGACATCGCCTGTTCAAGCGCCCTGAAAACCCGGTCGTCTCCCGATTGGGCGACGTTGAAGCGCATGTAACGGCTGGCCGACCGGGACAGGCTGAACGCATTGCCGGGCGCGAGCACGACGTTGGCCGACAGGGCATGGCGGGCGACATCCGCGGCATCTATCCCCTCCGGCAGCCTGCACCACAGAAACATGCCGGCCGGCTGATCTATCCATGGCACGATGCCGATCGCCCTCAGGCGGGTGCTGGTTTCCTCCATTGCGCGCGAAAGCCGCGCGCGCAGCAGGTCCACGTGCTTGCGATAGAGGCCATCCTTCAGCAGCGTCAGTACCAGTTCGGATGCAAGCCGACCGCTGCCGAACGACGTGGCGATCTTGAGATCGGTCAATCCTTCCATCCAGTCGCGAGGAGCGGCGATGAAGCCGCAGCGCACCGATGCCGACAGCGTCTTGGAAAAGCTTCCGATGTGGATGACCCGGCTGAGGCCGTCGAAGGCAGCCAGCCGGGGCGCGGGCGTGTGTTCGAAATCGGCGAAGATATCGTCCTCGATGATGGTCAGCCCTGACTGGTCGGCGAGCTTCAGCACCCGATGGGCAACGACCGGGGACAATATGGCGCCGGTCGGATTGTGGAGCGCCGAATTGGTGATGTAGAGGCGCGGCCGATGCTCGTTCAGTGCCTGCGCGAACAGCTCGATGTCCGGACCCGAGCGCGTGTAGGGGACGCTGATCACCTTGGCCCGATGGGCGCGCAACAGGGCATGGAAGTTGAAGTAGCAGGGATCGTCGACCAACACCGTGTCACCCGGTTCGAGCAGGAACCGGCACAGCAGGTCGATCGCCTGAGTGCCCGATTCCGCCAGCATGATCTGGTCCGGGGAGGCTTCGATACCGTGCTCGGCCATGCGCCGCGCCAGCAGATGGCGTAGCGCCGGCAAGCCGAGCGGCGTGCCGTAATCGGTCAGCGCTGCGTCGTCGGCGCGGGCCATCGTCCGCAGCGCGCGACGCAATCCGGCCTCGGGCATCCATGACGCCGGCAACCAGCCGCAACCCGGTTTCAGGACGCCGTCGCCGGCTTCCAGCGATTGGCGCGAGACCCAGAGCGGGTCGACAGCACGGTCAAGCCTGGGGCCGATCTCGGCCAGCGACAGCGGAGCCAGCGGTCCGGCGGCATAGAAGCCCGAGCCCGGCCGCGAGCGGATCATGCCTTCCGCCGCAAGACGCTCATAGGCTTCGACCACGGTGGATTTGGAAACCTGCATGGCCTTGGCGAACGCCCGGATCGAAGGCAGCCGCATTCCCGGTGTGAGGCTGCGCGCGGCGATCCTGTGCCTGATCGTCGCCATGACGCTTTCGACAAGCGTCCGGCCGCCCTCATCTGTTGTCGTCTGCTCATCCATCCGTACTGCTCGCCCTACCATAACGGTTTTGTCAAACTGTACCTGATTGTCTCTGGCGGAGCCATACGCCCGGCCCGATAGAGGGCGAAATCAGCGGGGCATCAATGAACAAGGCGGCGAGTCGTTGGGCGGCGAGTAGTTGGGCGGCGAGTGGCTGGGTTAACGGGTTCATAGGCGTGCTGATCTTCAGCGGTTCGCTTCCGGCGACGCGCGTGGCGGTGATGGATTTCGATCCGGTGTTCGTAACGGTCGCCCGTGCGGCTTCGGCGGGCATCCTCGGCCTGGCGCTGCTGCTCATTTTTCGTCAGAAGCGTCCGGAGCGGCGAGATCTGTTCCCGCTGGCGATCGTGGCGCTTGGCGTCGTGGTCGGCTTTCCCCTGCTGACGGCGCTGGCGCTCAAGCACATCACGTCGGCTCACTCCATCATCTTCGTCGGCCTGTTGCCGTTGGCGACCGCGATCTTCGGTGTGGTTCGAGGCGGTGATCGCCCGAAGCCGGCGTTCTGGCTGTTCTCGTGCCTCGGCAGCGCCCTTGTCGCCGGTTTCGCAGTCACCCAAGGCCTGTCGGTCTCGCCGCTCGGCGACATCTTGATGCTGGCCGCCATCATCGTGTGTGGATTGGGCTATGCCGAAGGAGCGGCGCTGTCGCGCAAACTCGGCGGTTGGCAGGTGATTTCGTGGGCGCTGGTGCTGTCGCTGCCCCTCATGCTGGCGCTGACGTTCATCACTTTGCCGCCGTCGCTCGAAAGTGCCGGCAGGGGCGCCTGGATCGGTCTGGCCTATGTTTCGCTGTTCAGCATGCTGATCGGTTTCGTGTTCTGGTATCGCGGCCTGGCGCAAGGCGGCATCGCCGCCGTCGGGCAGTTGCAACTGCTGCAGCCCTTCTTCGGCCTCGGGCTGGCGGCAGCGCTGCTGCATGAGCAGGTCAGTCCCGCCATGATCGCCGTCACCGCCGCCGTCGTACTTTGCGTCGTCGGTGCCAAGAGATATGCGAGATAGGTGCGCCAGCTGCCGGAGTTGCATGCGAACGGGGTGGAAACCCTCAAGGATGCTTGGCAACGATATCAGTTCGCCCGGCCGTGGCGCGGGCTGAAAATACCGCAAGGATCAGCGCCATCAGCACCAGGCCCGTCGCCAGCTGGAAAGTGACCTGCATCCCTCGTGCCGCTGCCGCAGGTGCCAACACTGCCAAGCCAGTGCCTTCCCCAGCCGATGCGAAGGCGAACACCGCGCCCATCACCGACGCACCGGTGATCAGGCCGAGATTGCGCGACAGATTGAGCAGGCCGGAGACGACTCCACGCTGGTCGGATGCGACGCCCGTCATCACGGCCGAATTGTTGGAGGTCTGAAACAGGCTGTAGCCGGTGCAGACGATGATGATTGGTACGACATAGCCGGCAATACCGAATTCCGCCCGCGACAGACCAAAGGTGCCAATAGCGAGATCGAACAGGCCGACGATCATCATCCGGCTCGCCCCGAAACGATCGACCAGGCGTCCGGCCGGCAGCGCCGCCAATGCGGTAACCAGAGGGCCGGTCGACAGAACCAGCCCGACCATGGCCGCGTCTAGCCCAAGCGCGCGCGACAGATAGAATGGTGCGACCACCAGCGTCGCCATCATCACCGTGGCGACGATCAGGTTCATGGCGAGGCTTGCGTTCAACGCCTGGTCGCGGAACCTCGCAGGTTGAATCAAAGGGTTCTGGACCCTTGTCTGCGCAATGACAAACAGCAGGCCAGCCACGGTTGCGGCAATCAGCAAGCCGACATTGAGAGAACCAAAACTGCCACGCCCAAGGGTCATGGCGAGCGCATAGGCGGCTAGCGTCAGCGCGAGCAAAGCCGTGCCGATCCCGTCGAAACCGCGCCGACCTGGCGTCTTTTTTCCGGCCGGCAGGAAGCGCCAGGCAAGCGCAAAGGCCAGCATCCCCAATGGCAGATTGATGAGGAAGATCGCGCGCCAGCCGAGGCCGGCGATCAACTGTCCGCCAAGGGAGGGGCCAAGCGTGGTGCCGATCGCCGACATGGCGCCGAGCAGGCCCATGGCGCTGCCGGTTTTATCCCGGGGAACCGTGTCGGCGACAAAGGCCAGCGTCAGAGCCATCATAATGGCCGCGCCGAGCCCCTGTGCCGCCCGAGCGGCAATCAGCAGCCAGAGCGTCGGCGCGAGCCCGCAAAGCACCGATGCGAACGTGAACAGGGCAATGCCGCCGAGCAATAGCGGTCGGCGGCCGAATATGTCGGCGAGCCGCCCGACGCTGACGATCAAGGTGGTGATGGCGAGCAGATAGGCCAGGACGACCCATTGCACGAGCTGGAACGATGCGTCGAACGCCTGCATCAGCGATGGCAGCCCGACGCTGGCGATGCTGGTGGCGAGCGACGACAGCAGCGTTGAAAGCGACAGGCTTGCCAATGCCCATCGGGTCGAGCGTGCGCCGCTCACCGGGGCAACTTCGTCCCAGGTCTTTTCAGCGGTCGATGCCAAGGTGAACTCCTTTGCCGGCAGCCCCCAATCGGAGCTGTCGGACGCTATTCCCTCGCCTGATGTGGCGGAAGGCGCAGTATTTGCATCTTATTCGTGCATGAAACGCCACATCGCGGCCGAGCTGTGCTACGGTCCGTCGATGTCGTCGCCAGATCTCAATCTGCTTGTCGCCCTCGATGTGCTGCTGACCGAGGGCAGTGTGGCGCGCGCGGCCGGGCGGCTGCGCCTCAGTCCCTCGGCGATGAGCCGGACGTTGGCGCGGTTGCGCCAGGCGACAGGCGACCCATTGTTGGTCCGGGCCGGCCGTGGCCTGGTTGCGACGCCGCGCGCGCTCGAGTTGCAGCAACAGGTAGGCCGCGTCGTTCAGGATGCGGAAGCGCTGCTGCGCCCGGCCAAGCTCCTCGACCTCTCTGCTCTCGACAAGGTCTTCACGCTGCGCGCCAACGAAAGTTTCGTCGAGGAGTTCGCACCGCGTCTTCTGACCCGTGTCGAAGCGGATGCGCCTGGCGTGCGGCTGCGTTTTGCGCCGAAATCCGACAAGAACGACATGTCGTTGCGTGGCGCGGCGGTTGACCTCGAAATCGGGGTTGCCAGTGAAACGAACCCTGAAATGCGCATTCAGGCGCTGTTTCGCGACCGCTTCATCGGTGCGGTGCGAACGGGTCACAGCCTGGGCGAGGGCCCAATGACGCCGGAACGCTATGCGGCCGGCCGCCACATCAGCGTTTCGCGGCGTGGCCGCGAAAAGGGCCCGATCGACGAGGCCTTGAAACTGCTCGGTCTCCAGCGGACGATCGTGTGCATGGTTTCCAGCTTCTCGGCCACGCTCGCCATGGCGCGCGCCTCCGATCTGATCGCCAGCGTCCCCGAACGGCACACGCTGGGCGCGCGCACGGGCATGTACAGCTTCCCGTTGCCGGTCGATATCGAGGAGGTCACCATTTCGATGCTGTGGCATCCGCGACTCGATGCCGATCCGGCACAACGCTGGCTGCGAGCCTGCGTGCGGGAGGTCTGCGCGTCGTTTCGCTGATCCAGGCTCAGGGCGTGATCTAGAATCTGGTCACCACGCCGATGCCTATGCCTTCGAAGCCGCCCATCGCCATCAATGCGGCCGGCGCCTCTTCGAGGCTGATCTTCTTGCCGACCAGCAGTTCGGGTTTCAGCTTGCCGGTGCGGATCATCTCCATCATCGCCTGGTAGCGAAACGCCTGCATGCCGTGGCTGCCGCGGATTTCGAGCTCGAATGCGATCACCTTGTCCATCGGAATCTGCGGCCTGGCATGGTCGCCGAGCATCAGGCCGACCTGCACGTGGCGCCCGCGGCGGCGCAGGTTTGCGATCGAGTTGAACGAGGTACTGGGGTGGCCGAGCGCGTCCATCGACATGTGCGCGCCGCCATTGGTGATCTGCTTGACCGCCTTGACCACGTTCGGCGTCTTTGCCGCGTTGATCGTCGCCACCGCGCCGATCTTTTTGGCAAAGTCCAGCTTCTCGTCGGTGAGGTCGATGGCGACGACATTGGCGCCCATGACGCTGGCGATCATGATCGCCGACAGGCCGACGCCGCCGCAGCCATGCACGGCAACCCATTCGCCGGGGGTCACGCGGCCCTGATCGACGATGGCGCGGAACGAGGTGACGAAGCGGCAGCCGAGGCTAGCGGCGGTGGCGAATTCCATCTCGTCGGGCAAGCGTACGAGATTGGTGTCGGCATGGTCGATGGCGACATATTCGGCGAACGAACCCCAGGCGCTGAAGCCGGGCTGGAACTGATGTTCGCAGACCTGGTGGTTGCCCGACGTGCATTCGAAGCAGCGGCCGCAGCCGACGGCAAACGGCACGGTGACGCGCTCGCCGCCCCTCCAGCGGGTCACCTGGTTTCCTGCGGAGACCACGACGCCGGCAAGCTCGTGGCCGGGCACATGCGGCAGGCGGATGCCGTCGTCGTGCCCCATCCAGCCATGCCAGTCGCTGCGGCAGAGGCCGGTGGCCTCAACCTTGATGACGACGCCTTCCGGCGCCGGCTCCGGATCGGGAACGGTCTGGATCGTTGGCGTTTCGCCGAACTTTTCGAAGACGACGGCTTTCATCGGCAGTTCCTCATGACTTCATGCAATTTGCGGTCTATTCGGCATCGATCTGGTTCTCAGGCGCGGCCTTCTGGAACGCCGGCAGCGCCATGCAGGCGGCATTGATGCGCGAGATCGTCGGGTAGGGCGTCATGTCGAGGCCGAAGCGGGCATTGCTGGTGACCTGTGCGACCAGGCAGATGTCGGCCAGCCCCGGCGTGTCGCCATGGCAGAATGTCTTGGTCTCGGGCGAGGAAGCCAGAATCTTTTCAAGCGGCTGGAAGCCTTCGTTGACCCAGTGCCGGAACCAGTTGACGACATCCTGGTCGCCGGCGCCGAACAGTGTGCGCAGCGAGGTCAGCACGCGCAGATTGTTCACCGGATGGATGTCGCAGGCGATCATCTGCGCCAGCATCCTGACGCGGGCGCGGCCAGGCGCATCCTTGGGCAGCAGCGGCGGCTCAGGCGTGGTCTCGTCGAAATATTCGATGATCGCCAGCGATTGCGTCAGCAGCGTGCCGTCGTCCAGGACCAGTGCCGGCACCAGCCCTTGCGGATTGACCGCGAGGTAGGCGGGTTCGAGATGCTCGCCGTGGCGCAAATGATGCGGCACGTAGTCGTAGGACAGGCCCTTCATCACCAGCGCGATCCGCACCCGGTAAGAGGTCGAGGAGCGGTAATAGTTATGGAGGACGATGTCGCTCATCGGATCGGTTGGCCGATGGTCAGTTCGATTTCGCCGATGCCGTCGACGCCGCCGGTGATCTTTTCGCCCGGCCCGACGGCGCCGACGCCAGCCGGTGTTCCGGTGAAGATCAGGTCGCCTGGCCGGAGTTCTACCGCCTCGCTGCAAATCGAGACGATGTCGGGAACCGGCCAGATCAGTTCGGCAAGGTCGCCGTCCTGCCTGATCTCGCCGTCGACCGCGAGCCAGATGCAGCCCTTTTCGGGATGACCGGATTTTTGCGCCGGGACCAGCGGGCCGCAGGGCGCTGAACGGTCGAAGGCTTTCGACCAGTCCCACGGCCTTGCCGCCTTTTTCGCTTCGTCCTGAAGGTCGCGGCGGGTCAGGTCGACACCGACGCCGTAACCCCAGACATGGTCCAGTGCGCGCTCGCGCCGGATGCGGAAGCCGGCTCCGCCGATCGCGACGACCAGCTCGATTTCGTGATGCAGGTTTTGGGTCAGCGGCGGGTAGGGGATAATCGTACCCGAACCGACCGCCGCATCGACCACTGCGTCGCCTGGCTTGGTGAAGAAGAAGGGCGGGTCGCGCTCATCATTGCCGAGCTCGCGGGCATGAGCGGCGTAGTTGCGGCCGACGCAGAAGATCCGGCGCACCGCAAAACGCTCCGGCGAGCCGGCCACGGCCACCGACGGGGTTGCGGGCAGGGGAAGGACGAAGCCGGTCATGCACTGTCTCTGTTCAGTGGATCTGTCCGCGGCACATTCGGCCGATTTGGGCAAACGGGCAAGGCATTGGATGGCGGAAGAGCAGGCCTGCCGCACGGTGCCGCGGAAATCGCCGGTACATTTTGCTCTGCCGGCCAAGATGGAGATGTACTATTTGCCGTCAGGCTGGCCATGGCGCGCAGCGCCTGCCGCCAACGCTTGAGACTGTCGACCGTTGGTTTCGAGTAACGGACGTGACAGCCCCTTTTCGGTCCGCCCTGTACTTCGGGCGTGTCGTTATCTCGCACTTGCACAAAGTTCTGGTGCGCTGCAATATAGCTGGAGGAATGCGGCCTCCAGCCCGCCTTTCGCAGGTTCAATGAAGGGACCGGCATGACGGACATCTCCGCGACGCGTCTTGTCGTGTCCAGGCCTGTGGCCGATAGCTCGGCAAGAACCAGGCTTGCCTATCTCGACGGCTGGCGCGGCCTGTCGATCGCGCTGGTGCTGATCGGCCATTTCTTCCCCGTTCCCGGCATCAATCTCGGCGTCCTTGGCGTCGAATTCTTCTTCGTGCTCAGCGGCCGGCTGATGGCCGAGATCCTGTTTGTCGAATACTATCCGCTGAAGAAATTCTTCAAGCGCCGGTTCTCCCGCATCTACCCGGCACTGCTGATTTTTGTCGTCGCCGCGATGGTTGCCCTGTCCGGCACATTCATCGCCTTCAAGTGGAAGGCGGCGCCGACGGCGCTGACGTTCACCTACAACTATGCCGGAATTCTCGTCACCCGCGCCGGCGCGCTCGACCATATCTGGTCGCTCTGCGTCGAAGAGCACGCCTATATCATCCTGGCGCTGATCAGCGTCGTCGTCTCGGGGCGGTCCCGGGTCATCATGTTGCTCGGTGCATTGTCGGTGCTGGCCATGGCAAACGGCGCCATCTCCTACTGGGTGCTCGCAATAGGCTACGAGGGCACCTATTGGCGCACCGACGTGCACATCGCCTCGATCCTGCTGTCGGCGGTGATATGCCTGCTCAAGGCCGACGACAGGCTGCCGGCGCTGTTCAAGGGGCCGCATGTCGCCCTGGCGGCCTCAGTACTGGCTGTGCTCCTTTTCATGGCTGCCGTGCCAACCCCGATCCACTATCTGGTCGCGGTGCCGCTGCTGGCACTCGCCGTCAATTCGCTCGACTTCGGCAGCCGGTATCTGACCGGGTTTCTATCGTCCCTGCCGATGACGATGCTGGGGCTGTGGTCGTATTCGCTCTATCTTTGGCAGCAGCCCTTTTATCAATTCGTCGACATAAAAGGCAGTTCGCCGTGGTTGATGCTTGCGGCGGCGTTCGCTTGCGCGCTGTGCAGCTACTACATCATCGAAAAGCCGGCCCGCTCCTGGCTGAACCGCAATTGGTAGGGCGTACGGCGCCCGCCGTTCAGCCGGCGATCCGTCTTGCATAATACCGCACGGCTTTCCTGCCGCCGTGGATTACCGCGTCGCCCACTTCCGCAAAGCCGAGTGCGGCATGGAAGGCGTCCGAAGCCGGATTGGGTGGCTCGGCATTGACTTCGCAGGTGACGATCGCCTGGCCCGCGCGTGATGCCTGCTCGAACAGATCCTCGTACAGCCGGCGGGCATGGCCGCGCCCGCGCGCTGCGGCGGCGACCACGACGCGATCGACATAGACGAACCGCGGGTAACGCTGGCGAAACCACAGGAAGTTCGGGCTGTCGTAGCTGGCGTCCTGGTCGAAGGTCATGATGAAGGCTTCGAGCGTACCGATGCGGCGCGTGTAAAACGCTTCGGCGAGCAGGAAGGACAGGCGCTCGGGTTCGAGCCACGACAATTCGGCGGCATGCTCGTTGTTGAGCGCGAGGATTGCGGACTCATCACTCGGCGAAACCCGTTCGATCGGCAAACGCACTTCGATCATGTTGTTCGATCTTCCAGGATCACAGCCGGGCGGCTGCGATGGTCGCCGCCACCAGCGCCTCGTCGGTCACGGTGTTGCGGTATTCGCGGTCGAGGTCGGTGCCGCCCATGCCGACTTTCGGGTTGCGGTAACGCATGGCACTCGGCACGTCCTTGAGCGCGGCGAAGTGCATTTCGCTCAACCCGGTTTTCCTCCGCACCTTGCCGATGTTCTCGGGATCAAGCCCGCCGCAGCCCAGGATGATGATGCGGTCGCCGGCCTGCCTGACAACATCGGCGAGCAGGTCAGCGCCCTCGAGCGCCGTGTCGCGCTGGCCGCTGGTCAGCACGCGGCCGACCTTGCAGCGGATCAGCGCTTCCAGCGCCTCTGTCGGATCGCGGGTCATGTCGAAAGCGCGGTGGCAGGTGACGTTCAAGCTTCCCGCCGCCTTAACCAATTCGCTCATGCGCTGTTCGTCGATGGTGCCGTCGGCAGTGAGGCAACCGACGACGACACCGGCGACGCCGAGCTCGGCAAGCGCGCCGACATCGGCGAGCATCGAACGATATTCGGCTTCGCCATAGAGAAAATCGCCGCCGCGCGGCCGCACGATGACGTGGAAGGGGATCGTCGCCAGCTCGAGCGCCGTGCGCACCGTGCCGAAGCTCGGTGTGATGCCGCCCTCGATCAGGCTGGCACAGAGCTCGACACGGTCGGCGCCGGCGGCTTGCGCGGCCAGCAGGCCGTCTATGCCTTCGACGCAGATCTCGATCAGCGGCAGGCGAGGGCGTTCGGTCTCGATCATAGGCGATCCGTCGATGATTTCAGCTGCCCAGCGGTAGCATCGGGCATGGTGCGATGAAAGCCGGAACTGTTGGCTCAACACGCGACAGGGCGGCCGGCGGTGCTCCAATTTTGCCGCTTGACACATCCATAACCGTTCAGCTATATGTCGATTCATAGCCAGCGAGTTATTGATTGATTAACAGCACAGCCGACCGAAAGCTAAATGTGCGGCCGGCAGAAACGCGCCTAAGGAGACCACCATGCAAGCACGGTTGAAAAACCCGGTGATGCTCATTCCCGGCGCCTTGCAGGCACTGCTCGCGCTGGACAAGTCGACCGAGACGGCCGACCTGTCCTATGTGACGCGCAAGCTCGTCCATCTACGCGCCAGCCAGATCAACGGATGCAGCCTCTGCGTCGATATGCATGCGCGCGAATTGAAGAAGGCCGGCGAAAAAGACGAGCGCATCTTTGCCGTGTCCGCATGGCGGGAGACACCCTACTTCACCGACGCCGAACGCGCCGCGCTGGCACTGACCGAGGCGGCAACCCGGTTGGCCGATCGGCCGGATCCGGTGCCGGATGCAGTCTGGGACGAGGCCGCCCGGCACTATGACGAAAAGGCGCTTGCCGCCCTGGTCGTCCAGATTGCCCTGATCAACGCATTCAACCGGCTCAACGCAACCACCAGGCAGATTGTCGGCGCCTGGGGCTGAACGGGGCTCGCTTTTCGCAACGGCACGTCAGATCCGCAACTCGTGAGCGTTCGCGCGGACGAAGTCGATGAAGGCCCGCAGCTTCGGCGGTACGAGGCGGCGGCTCGGATAATAGAGGTGGAGCGGCTCGTAAGCGGGACAGAAAGGCTCCAGCACCTTGACCAGCGCGCCTGAGGCGAGAAGCGGCGCGGCGAGGCCCTCGACCGCGAAGGCGAGGCCAAGCCCTTGCGCGGCGGCGGTAATGCACAGCGGAAGCGTGTTCACGATCAGGCATGCGTCCGGCGTAAATGCGACTTCGCGTCCCTCCACAATGAATTCCCAGGGTGAAATCGTGCGGGTGCGGGTGAGGGCGAATGCGATGCAGCGATGGGCGGCGAGGTCTGCCGGCCGCTTCGGCGTACCGTTGCGCGCCAGATAATCGGGGCTGCCCACCACGACCATCTGCAGGGGCCCGCCCAGGCGCGCGCCGATCATATCTCTCTCGAGAAGCTCGCCGATGCGCAGGCCGGCATCGAAGCCCTCGGCGGCGATGTCGACGAAGCTGTCGTCGAAAATCAGACTAAGCCGCACTTCGGGATAAGCATCCATGAACGGCCGCATCAGTGGCTCTATCAGCAGCGGCGCGGCGATCCAGGGCAGGCTGAGGCGCAGCGTGCCGGCGGGACGATCGCGAGCTTCGCGCAGTGCCGCGCCAGCCGCCCAGATATCTTCGGCTGCCGGGCGCACGTGGTCGAGGTATTCAGCGCCAGCTTCGGTCAAGCCAACGCTGCGGGTCGTCCGGTTGAGCAGCCGCACCCCCAGGCGCTCCTCGAGCCCCTTGATCGCCTCGCTTAACGAGGCCGGAGCGACGCCGAGCTCGGCGGCGGCGCGGCTGAAGCTTTTGGCCTCGGCGACTTTGACGAAGGCGACGATGCCGCTGAACTGGTCGAGGCGCATTGTAAGGATTTTCCAAATAGCCCTGTCGAATTCTACCGGTTTTTCCGGCGAACGAAAGGCGTCATGTTGGGTCTGACGAACGGGCCTCGGTGTTGGGAACGGCTCGAACAGGCAAGGAGACAGGACCGATGACCAGGCTTGCTTTACTCGCCGCCGGCACTCTTCTGGCGGTGTCTGCCGCCCCGGCGCACAGCGGGCCACTGGAAGACCGCAATATCCAGCTCATCAAAGGCTATTACGCAGCTTACGCGACCGGTAATCCCGAGGCCGTGCGGCCCTTCCTCGCGCCTGATATCGTGTGGCGCATTCCCGGCCATCATCCGCTCGCCGGCGACAAGCGCGGGCCGGACGAGGTGGTCGCCTTCTTCCGCGGCCTGGCCGATGGCAAGTTCAAGGCCGAGCCGATCTTCTTCCAGGCGCAAGGCGACCTCGTTGTCGACGTCCATCGCGGCTGGTCGAATGTCGGCTCAGGTCCCGAGATCGACCAGTTCTACGCGCTGATGTTCCGCATCAAGGACGGCAAAATCGCCGAGGCACAGAATTTTTTGACCGACATGTACCAGTCGGACGCTTTCTACTGGGCGCATTACCCGCTGAAGCCGCTGCCCGGCCGACTGGCTGGCGAGCGCTGAGACGGCGGTCTTTCTCGCAACGCGCAGCGCTTCTCACTCCAAGCCAAAGGAGACTTGCGATGTTTAAAACCCTGACACTTGCCGTAGCAACCACCGCCGCGCTCGCCGTCACCAATGCCGTCGCCGCACCGCGCGTCGAGCACGTCACATTCTCCTCGCATGGTGAGCAGCTTGTCGGCGAGCTCTATCTGCCGGAGGATATGGACGCGGCAAAACCTCGGCCGGCGCTGGTCGTGACCGGCGCCTGGATGACGGTGAAGGAACAGATGCCGGCCCGCTACGCCCGCGAGATGGCCGATCGTGGCTTCGTCGCCTTGACCTTCGATTTTCGCGGTTGGGGCGAAAGCGGCGGCCTACGCCGCCAGTACGAGGATCCTAGGGCCAAGATCGCCGACATCGAAGCGGCGGTCGCCTATCTCTCGAGCCGGCCCGAAGCCGATCAGGACCGCATCGGCGGGCTCGGCATTTGCGCCAGCTCCGGCTATATGGTCACCGCCGCCGCCGAAAACGCGGCGATCAAATCGGTCGCCCTCGTTGCGCCCTGGTTACAGGATGCCGAAGTGGTCGAGCAGGCCTATGGCGGCAGGCATGGCGTCGCCAGGCTTGAAGCCACGAGCGATGCGGCAGAGGCGGAATATCGCCGCACCGGCAGACAGGCATTCCTTCCGGCCGCGAGCCTGACCGACGAGCGCGCGATCATGTTCAAGGTGCCTTACTACACCGAACCCGATCGCGGCATGATCCCGGCCTGGCGCAACGAGGCCGATCCGGCGTTCTGGCGCGGCTGGCTGACGTTTGACGCCATCCAGGCTGCTCCGCGCCTGCGCCAGCCTTTTTTGATGGTGCACAGCGAGGCGGCTGCCATTCCGAAGGGGGCGCACAAATTCTACACGCGGCTGAACAGTTCCAGGCGGGAGCTGTGGCTCGACAACGTCACCCAATTCGATTTCTACGATCGTGCCGCGCCGGTGGAGGCCGCAAGCGATGCCGTCGCCGCGCACTTCCGCGCGACGCTGGGCAGTGCGGGGGAGGCGGGACAATGAGCCTCGTCACGCGCCGGCATGTCCTGGCCTCGGCGGTTTCCGCTGCGATGATTTCCGCCGTCTCGGCGCCCGCCTCGAGCGCTCCGGGAGATGCGCTGACGGTCAAAGACAGGATCGCAATCGCCGAGGCGATTGCCGGGATCGGCCTCTATGCCGATCTGCGTGAATGGAACCGGGTCAGATCCTATCTCGCAGCCCGTGTCACGACCGACTACACCAGCCTCTTCGGCGGCAAGGTCACGACTAGCGGCCGCGACGCGTTGATCGCGCAGTGGCAAGGGCTGCTGCCGGGCTTCGACGCCACCCAGCACCTCATAACCAACATCACCGTCGAGGGCGCGGGCAATGACGCGGTCGCACGCAGCCATGTCCGCGCAACCCACTGGATCGGCGGGCGGTTCTGGACGGTCGGTGGCAGCTACCTCCACCGGCTGGTGCGGACGCCGGAAGGTTGGCGCGTCAAGGCAATCTCCATCCGCCGCTTTTACGAAGAGGGGGATCGCGCCGTGCTGGCCGCCGCTGCCGGCCGGGTAAAGGCGGAGGCCAAATGAGTGTTCGGGTTTGCGCAGGCCCAGTCGCGCGGCGAGGTTGCTCGGAGCATCGGCAACGTGAATATTGATCGAAATGTCGGGGCAGGCTTGGCGCATGCGGCATTAGTGCCGCCAACCGCGGAGACAGGACATGACCCTTTCATTGCAGGAGGTTTCCGATAGGCTTGAGATCGAACAGCTGCTTGTTCGCTATTGCTATGCGGTGGACGATCGCGACTGGGAAGCCTATCGCAAAATATTCACACCCGATGCCTTGCTTGACGACACTGTAACAGGTGGAATCAGGAGCGGTGTGGATGAGCATGTTCCTTACATGAAAGGCGCCCTTTCCAAGATATTGATCTCGCAGCACGCCATTTCGACAATCCTTCTGGATCTCCGAGGGGATGAGGCCAGCGCGCGCGTGCATTGTTCATGCCCGATGGTGGTAGACCTCGGCGAAGGCAAAAGGCAGGTCTTCTTCCAGGGGCTTTGGTATCGAGACCGCGTCGTACGCACGTCCGAGGGCTGGCGCATAAGTGAACTTGTCGAGGAAGGCTATTGGAATCACAATTTGCCGGAGGGGTTCGCGTTCTGACGTCTGTTACGCGCTGTGCTGGATCCGCCCCGGACGCCGTTCTCAGACCTGGCAGCTACTGGCGCAACACCGTGTTCTTGGTGCCTTCTTCGACCTGGTCGATGACCAGCAGCTTGACCGGGTCGGCGCCGACATTGGTCGCCTGATGCCATTGCCCGATCATCTCGATGATGAAATCACCTGTTTGATAGGTGTTGCTCTTGCCGGTCTCGACATTGGTGACCTGAAGCGTGCCGGCCTCGACATAGGCATAGCGCGGAAACGGATGCTTGTGGACCGGCAAGGTCGCGCCCGGCGCGATCTGATAGGCCGAGACCAGGACCTGGACGTTGTTCTGCGGCAGCGTGATCGGCTGGCCGGACGCGGTCTCGGTGCGAGAGGCAAGCGGGGTCACCACTACCGGCATCCCGCTGGCATCCAGCGCCTGGGCAGCCGTTGCGGATAGAACTACCGCGAGCAGCAGCGTCGATACCAAGATTTTCGCATGATTCCCCCCGAGCTGCGCCAGCATTGCGCAGCGCGCATTGGCGCGCAAGCTTGTCCTGTTCAGCAGCGTTTATCCCGCTTTTCTGAACATGCCTGGCGTCATGCCATGCATGGCCCGGAATGTACGGGACAGATGGCTCTGGTCGGCGAAACCGGCCGCGATGGCGGCGTCGGCAAGGCCAAATCCCTGTTCGATCAGCGTGCTCGCCCGGCGCAATCGCCGGTCGCGGATATAGGCCGCCGGCGTCAGGCCAATTGCCTTGTTGAAGTCGCGGATGACCTGGAACCGGGTCACGCCAGCCGCGCCGGCAAGCCGCTTGAGATCGAGCCGTGAGCCAAGCTCGTTTTCGACAAGATCGCGGTAGAGCGAAAATCTTCGCTGTGATCCGGAGCTTTCGATCTCTTCGGCCTGTCCGCTCGAATCGCCATGGCGAACGATCAGCCGTCGCAGCGCCACGAGCAGAGACGTCTCGGCCGTCATCGTGTCCGGGGATGTCGAGCCCTGGTGCGCTGCCGTCAATACTGCAGCGAGACTGCTGTCTTCGATCGTCGCGCGCGAAAACACCGGAGCGCCGTAGCGGCCGAGTTCGCGGGCAAGCGCGCTCATCAGCGGCACCGAAGGATAAAACGTCCGGTAGGCCCAGCCTTCATCCGCCCCGCGTTCGCCGTCATGCCACTCCTCGGGATTGACGACGGCAATGGTGCCTGCCGGAGCGAGAACGCTTTTGCGGCCGATGCGAATGCGCTCGCAGCCAGAGGTGATCAGGGCGATCACATAGGTCGGGTGCGTGTGCAGGTCGTAGCGGTGCCGGGTGAAGCGCGCCTCGAACAGGCCCAGGTCGGGAAAACACGGATGGCGCCAGTATTTCCCGGTCTCTGCCGCTTCGTTTGTCCTTGCCATGGTCAATCCGGTTCAAGACGCCTCTCGCCGGGCCTTCTATGGCTGGCAAACCAAGCCGCTTTTTGTCGGCGGAAAGGAGGCATCATGCTGCATAATGACCCCATCGCCGCGCTGACACCAGAGGTCATAGGCTGGCGGCACCATATCCATGCCAATCCGGAGCTCGGATTCAATGAATACGAAACGGCGCGTTTCGTTGCAGAGAAGCTGCGCTCCTTCGGCGTCGATGAGGTGCATGAAGGGATCGGCGGCACCGGCGTCGTCGGTGTCCTGCGCAGCGGCGCTGGAACGTGCGCTATCGGCCTTCGCGCCGAGCTCGACGCGCTTCCGGTGCTGGAGAAAACCGGCCTGTCCTATGCTTCGAGGCAAGAGGGCGTGATGCACGCCTGCGGCCATGACGGCCACGCCGCGATGCTGCTCGGCGCCGCCAAATTGCTTAGCGAGTCGCGCACCTTCGACGGCACCGTCACTTTCATCTTTCAGCCGGCCGAGGAGAGCGAGGGCGGCAGCATGCGCATGATCGAGGACGGCCTGTTCAAGCGCTTTCCGGTCGAGGCGGTCTATGCGGTCCACAACTGGCCGGGCGTCAGGCTGGGGACGATCGCCGCCCGCGCTGGTGCGCAAATGGCGGCCGTTGATAATTTCGAGCTGACCTTCCAGGGTCTTGGCGCGCATGCCGCGATGCCGCAGCTCGGCGACGACCCGATCCTGGCCGCCAGCGCCTTCGTGCAAGCCGTCCAGCGCATCGTCAGCCGCTCGGTCGACCCGCAGAGCGCGCTTGTCGTCAGCATCACGCAGATCCATGGCGGCAATGTCGGCAACATCGTGCCGGGCAAGGTCTGGCTGCAAGGCACCTGCCGCTTCTTCGAGCACGGCCTTTCCGACCATTGCGAGAGGCTGATCGGCGAGATCGCACAAGGTATTGCCGCCGCGCATTCGCTCAAGGCCAGGCTCGACTACAGGAAGGGCTATCCGCCGCTGATCAATACGGCGGATGCGACGGCCCGCGCCGTCGAGGCCGCCGCCCCCGTCGTCGGCCGGGAGAATGTCTTGACCGAGTTCAGCCCCAGTCTCGGCTGCGAGGATTTCGCTTTCATGATCCGCGACGCCGGCGGCTGCTATGCCTGGATCGGCGCCGGCGAGGCTGGCCCGGGCAAAGGCCTGCATGGCGACCGCTACGTTTTCAACGACGAGATCGTGCCGACGGTGATGCGCTATTACGTCAACCTGGTCGAGCAGACGCTTCCGCGGGCCGATCCTTCGACAGCAGTTTTTCCGGCGTGATCGGCAACTCCCGGATCCGCTTGCCTGTGGCGTCGAAGACGGCGTTGGCAACAGCAGCGGCAACGCCGGTGGCGCCGAGTTCGCCGATGCCTTTGCCGCCGATCGGGCTGGCATGCTCGTCCACCTCATCGACGAAGTGGATTATGATGTCGCCGGGAATGTCGGCGTTGGCCGGAATGGCGACCCCGGAAAGGTTCTTCGACAGGAACCGCCCAAGCACCGGTTCGTGCCTGCTCTGCTCCATGGCCGCCATGCCCCAGCCCCAGATGATGCCGCCCGTCATCTGGCTGCGTGCGGTGCGGGGATTGACGATGCGGCCGGCGCTGTAGCTGCCGACGGCGCGACGGAGCCTGAGCAGGCCGAGCCCCGGATCGACGCCGACCTCCATGAAAATCGCGCCGAAAGTGCGCATGGCGAGGCCTTTGCCATGCTGCGCCGGATCGAACGAGCCGGAGCCGACGATCTCGCCGATGTCGGTATGGCTCATCACATCGGCGATCGTCTGACCGCCGGCAGCGCCCCTGCGGCGAATCTTGCCGTCCTGCATCTCCACCTCGTCCGGCAGCAGATTGGCAAGACGGGCAAGCTGCGAACGCGCATCTTCGGCGGCGGCAAGCACCGCCGCGCCCACCCCCATGGTCGATGACGAGCCATAGGTCGGTCCCGCCTCCGGCAGCTGCGTATCGCCCATTTCCAACTCGATCTTCTCCATCGGCAGGCCCAGCACGTCGGCTGCGATCTGCGGAAAGATGGTGAGTGTTCCGGTCCCTATGTCCTGCGTGCCGGTGCGGATGAGCACCGTGCCGTCCCTGTGCAGCCTGACCTCGGCTGCAGGCGTCGGGTGGCGGAAACAACCCATGGTACAGGTCGCCATGCCGTAGCCGATCAGCCAATCGCCGTCGCGTTGCGGCTTGCGCGGGCGTTCGCGCCAGCCGAACAGGCGGGCGCCTTCCTCATAGGCCTCGCGCAGCTTCTTCGATGACCAGGGCTGGCCGGTGGCCGGATCCGTGTCCGCACGGTTGATCAGACGCAGGTCGAGCGGATCGACGCCCAGGCGGTGGGCGAGCTCGTCCATCGCGCTTTCGAGGGCCCAGGTGCCTGGACCCTCGACCGGCGCGCGCAGCGCCGTCGGCATGGCGACGTTCGCGCGCTCGACGCGCTGGCTGAGACGCATCGCCGGCGTGGCGTAGAGACCCTTCGAGGCTTCGGTGGCGAACTCGACGAAATCGTCGCTCACGGTGGTCAGGTTGATCACGTCCTGTTGCACGGCGGTCAGCTTGCCCGAGCTGTCCGCAGCCAGCACGATCTTCTGTGCCATGCGCGGCTGGTAGCCGAGGCAGGAATAGGCATTGGCGCGGCTGAGCGCCAGCCTGACCGGGCGCTGCATGATGCGCGCGGCGGCGGCGGCCAGCACCTGATGCGGCCAGATCCAGCCCTTGCCGCCGAAGCCGCCGCCGGTATGGCGGGAAATCACGCGGACGTTCTCGGCCGGGACATTCATGCGGGCGGCAAGCACCTGGCGGACACCGTAGACGTGCTGCGTGGCATCGTGCAGCGTCAGCTCTCCGTCATTCCACTCAGCGAGCGTTGCCGAGGGCTCCATGGCGTTGTGATGGCGCGACGGCTGCAAATAGACGGCTTCGACCGTGGCGGCGGCGTCGCTAAGCCCGCGGTCGACCTCGCCCTTCGTAAACGTCGGCTCCAGGAACAGGAAGCCGCTCTCCCTCGGCACGACCGCAGCCTTGTCGATGGCGGTCCACTCCGGCGGTGCCGGCAATTCCGGCTCGGCGAACTCGTAGCGCAATGCGACGCGGCGGGCGCCGGCCTCCGCCGCCTCCAGCGTCTCGCCCAGCACAATGGCAAGCGGCTGGCCCTCGTGACGTATCTCGTCGCCCTGCATGGGCATGAAGCTCTGCGCGGCCGGCGGGCCTTCGGCCTGCTGCATCTGCGTATCGGGCTCGGCCCTCGGCGATGCGAACCGGCCGAATTTGGGCATGTCCTCATGCGTGAGCACACGCACGACGCCCTTATCGGCGAGCGCGTCGTCGACCATGATCGACGTCACGCGGCCGGCCGGAACGGGCGCGGTCACGAGTACCGCATAGAGCAGGTCGGGGGCGAAATAGTCGGCCGCATAGCGGGCGCGGCCGGTCACCTTGGCGCCGCCGTCAGGGCGGGCAACAGGCTGGCTGATCATCATGACGGCATCCTCGCTGCTCTTTCGATCGCCCGCAAAGCGGCGGTCTTGGCCAGTTCGATCTTGTAGGCGTTCTGCGACAAGGGACGCGCTTCGGCGAAGGATTGCTCGATAGCGGTGCTCAACGCCTCGCGATCGCCGATTTCGGCACCGGCGAGCTGCTCCTCGGCGGCGCTCAGCCGCCACGGCCGCAGCGCGACGGACCCCAACGCCAGGGCCGCCCGACGGATAGTTTGGCCGTCCATCTCCAGCACAGCGGCGGCGGAGACGATGGCGTATTCGTAGGATTCGCGCTCGCGCACCTTGAGGTAAGCCGATCGCGGCGCCGGCGCCGGCAGCTCGATTGCCGTGATCAGTTCGCCTTGCTGCAACACATTGTCCGCCTCGGGCCGCGTATCGGGAAGCAGGTGGAATTCGGCTGCCGGAATGCGCCGGCCGCCGCTGCGGTGCGCGGTGACGATGACCGCATCAAGTGCTGCCAGCGCCACGGCCGGGTCGGATGGCTGGGTGGCGACGCAATCCTCGGTCCAGCCGAATATCGCGTGATTGTCGTTGATGCCATGCAATGCCGAGCAGCCGGAGCCGAGCTGACGCTTGTTGCATGGCAGCTGCTCTTCGGCGCGGAAATAGGCACAGCGCGTCTTCTGCAGCAGATTGCCGCCAATCGTTGCGAGATTTCTCAGTTGCGGCGACGCCGCGTTGAGGATCGCCTGGCTCAACACCGGATAATTGCGCATCACCAGCGCATGCTGCGCGACATCGTTGAGATGCGTCAGCGCGCCGATCGTCAAGCCGCCGCCGGGCAGTGCCTCGATCTGATCCAGCCCGTCGAGGCGGGAGATGTCGATGATCCGCACCGGCTCGGCAATGCCAAGGCGCAGCCAGTTGAGCAATTCGGTGCCGCCGGCGAGAAAGGCGCTGTCCGGCGCTGCACCGGCCGCGATCGTTTCGCCCAGGCTATCGGCGCGCGCGTAGACGAATGGGGTCATTGGCTCACCCTCCCGGCCGCCGCGCGCACCGCCTCGGCGATTTGCGGATAGGCGGAGCAGCGGCACAGATTGCCGCTCATCCATTCGCGGATCTCGGTATCGGAGCCGGTGTGTCCCTCCTCGATCAGCGCCGCCGCCGACATCACCTGGCCGGGCGTGCAGAATCCGCACTGGAAACCATCATGATCGATGAACGCCTGCTGCACGGGATGAAGCGCGTCGCCGTCTGCCAGCCCTTCGATCGTCGTGACCTCGCGTCCCTCGCAGGACACGGCAAGTATCATGCAGGCATTCACACGCCGTTCGTCGAGATGCACGGTGCAGGCGCCGCACTCGCCGAAATTGCATCCCTTTTTCGTTCCGGTCAGATGCAGCCGCTCGCGCAGCAGGTCGAGCAGCGTGACGCGGGGATCGAGATCGGAAAGGCTGTGATCCTCTCCGTTCACCCGCAACCTCAATAGGTGCCGATCGTGGAAGTTCATGTGAGGTTACCTCGAAGCACATGCCGTACTCGTCGCAGGGACTCGTCCAGCAAGCAGCCACCCACCTGTCGAGGCGAAATAGGGCGGTCAATTCCGGTGAAAAGGCGCTGCCGGTCAGGGAAGGCTAAAAACGCGCATTTGAGATTTGCGGCGGAAACGCCCTGAATGCCGCCGCAAAGTGTCACCGTAATTCCGTAATTCCCGTCATTCAGGTTGGCTTGGCGGCCTACATTGGGAACATTGCCGCGCCGCTGTCCAATCTAGGGCAGGCGGCTTTCCAGGGCAGGGCGGCCTTGCGACTGGCAATGTCGTCCGGCAAATGAAAGATGAAGCTGAGAACTACGAGTTCGCGATCGGACGACGCCAGGATTCGCCGCAAGCGCACAGGAAACGAAACGTGACCGTGATCGCACTGAGGCGCTACTCGTTGCCGGCGGGCCGTGGAGGATTGCTCGTGAAGGTCGGCTAGGGACGGTATCGCGCGGCAGTGTTGAACGCGGCCTGGGGATCAGTACGATCACGAGGGAAATCAGGGAGCGGGTCGCCGCGGTGGCAAGGAGGTGCTCCATGCCGGTCGTGGCGTCTGTGACCGCAGGGGCAGGCGCTGTCGAAATCCGCACCCGGCTCATGCCGCTGTTTCCCGTGATGCCACCGCGCTGCACACGCCTCAGCCAGCACGTTCAATTCTCACCGTGACGGAACCGGGACGATCAAAGATCGAAACATCGCCGGCGACCTTCCCGAGCACAACGATGCCGGGCGACGGGACGCGACCATTCCGATAGTAGATCACGAAATGATCGGAACTCCACAGCCCGAGCGTGCCGACCGAGAAGTCGCGCTGCCGTGTCTGTTCCGGAAATGGAGCCGGTAGATTTACCGGTCTTCTTCCTGGCGAAGGTGGTCGCTCATCTCAATGGCAAGCGGCAACATCTGAGCAAGAGATTTTGCGGCTTCGTTATCGGCAAGATCGGCCGTGACCTCGCCCCAGTCTGATGAAATGCCAATACGTTCTTGAGCCATCCTGGGTCCAACCATTCCAAATGCAATAACGCCAGCGCTCAGCAGTGATTTCAGCACGGGTCATTCCTCCGTTTTCTAGGCAGATGGAGACCGCCCCAGCAAACACAGGCTCCATCTCGTCAGTCACGCGGAGAGGTGCTGATTGAAGAAGCTGGTAAGCCTGTCGAACGGAATCAGGTCCACACGGTCGTAGAGATCGACGTGACCGGCGCCCTGGACCCAAACCAGTTCCTTGGGCTCGGCTGCCAGTCTGTAGGCTTCCTCGCTGAATTCCCTCGAATGCGCCTGATCGCCGCTGATGAACAGCATTGGGCGCGGCGAGATCGTCTCGATGTCATTGAACGGGTAGAAGTTCATGAATTTGACGTTGCTGGTCAGCGTCGGCTTAGTCGTTATCTGGTCGGAGACACCCGCCGGGGTAAACTCTCCGCGGGGTGTCCGATAGAAATCGTAGAACTCGCGCTGGATGGGATGCGTCGACGCGGTCAGTTCGAGATCAGTGCCGCCCGTATACTGGACTTGGCCGCCTTCGAATTCGGAGTAGCGCTGTTCGGCGGCCGCTGCGATGATCTGCTTCCGTTGCTCGACGCTTAGCGAGTGATTGAGTGCGTTTCGGTTCGCCGCGCCCATGTCATACATGCTGACCGTGGCGATGGCGCGCATGCGCGGGTCGATCTTGGCGGCGCTGATGACGAAGCTGCCGCTGCCGCAGACACCAATCGCGCCAATGCGGTTGCGGTCCACGAACGCGTGTGTCCCGAGGAAGTCCACCGCCGCGCTGAACGCCTCGGCGTAGACATCCGGTGAAACGATCTGTCGGGCTTCGCCCTCGCTCTCGCCCCAGAATGGCAGGTCGATCGCCATGGCGATGAAGCCCTGCTCGGCCATCTTGGTGGCATAGAGGGTCGCGCTTTGCTCTTTCACCGCGCCCATTGGATGGCCGACGACGATGGCCGGATGACGTGCATTGCGGTCGAGGTTCTTGGGAACGAGCAGATTTCCCGCAATATTCATCTGGTATTGGCTTTTGAAGGTCACTTTCTCCAGCGTCACCTGACCGCTTGTATAGAAATTGTTTGCACCGTTTGACATGTCTTGAGCCTTTGCGAAGGGAAAGTTGAAGAGTGACGCCCCACTGAAGGCGGCGATGCCGGAGCCGGTCAGCTTCAAAAGCTCCCGCCGGTGGATTTCACGCGCTGGTATTTTCGTATCAGGGGTATTCAAAGGCATTTCCGATCTCCTGTAAGTTTGGGTTGGAATTGAACCACTCGCCACTTTGGCCAGTCCTCTTCGAGTTTGAGCAGACGCCGACCGTTGCCGATCAGCGCGATTGCGAAGCCGGCCAGAACCAAGCTGCCGATGAAGATCGCGGAGATCGTCAGACCATACAGCAGCACCCCTCCGACTACCGCGCCCAGAAGGATCGAAGCCTGGATCGCCGCGACCATCAGGCTTGCCGGCGGCCTCGGCCGCATTTTGCGACATCCATGTCATCCAAATCACCGACATCGCGGTAATGCATTGTTGCAGTGCAAACCTAATGGTTTTGCCATAAAGCGATTACCCCTATAAATCGGCATGAACCTATCGACTATATCGAATAATCCGCTGCAAGCGACGGAGAGAGAAACTTCATGGCCAGAACCGATCTCAACCAATTGACGTGGTTTCAGGCTGTCGCAGAAGAGCGCAGCTTCACCAAGGCGGCGGCAAAGCTCGGCGTCGCGCAATCGACGCTCAGTCACACGATCAAGCAGCTCGAAACACGCATGCATACGCCTTCTGACCCGCACGACGCGTAATGTCGCGACGACCGTTGCGGGCGAAAGGCTGCTACAGACGATCACCCCGCGCATTGGTGAAATCGAAGACGAGATCACAGCGCTGATGGCGCTCCGCGAAAAGCCGTCAGGCTCGATCAGGTTGACCCTGTCCGACCACGCGCTCGAAAGCGTGGTCTGGCCGAAGCTTAAGCCGGTCCTCAGCGGCTATCCCGACATCGGCGTCGAACTGATCCTGGACAGCACCTTCCGCAACATTGTCGAGGAAGGCTTTGATGCCGGTGTCCGGCTTGGAGAGAGCGTCGAGAAAGACATGATCGCGGTCCGCATCGGCCCGGACTGGCGCTTAGTCGCCGTGGCTTCGCCGCGATACTTCGCGGCGCACAGCGTGCCTGTGCATCCGCAGGATCTGGTCCGGCACGTCTGCATCAACATGCGTCACGAAACCGCCGGTGGTCTGTACGCATGGGAGTTCGAGAAGGATGGACAGGCGCTGCGTGTCCGTGTGGACGGTCAACTTACCTTCAACAACTCCTACGCCATGATCGACGCTGCAGTGAGTGGCTATGGCATCGCCTATGTTCCCGAGAACATCGTGGAGCGGCACGTCGTCTCAGGATTGCTGGTGAAGGTCCTCGACGACTGATCACCCTTCTTCGATGGCTATTTTCTCTATTATCCGAGCCGCCGCCAAAACCTTCCTGCGTTCAAGATCATTGTCGACGCGTTGCGGCATCGGGATCCGTCGGGATCGTGATGTTCCCTTCGTCATATTGTACTCAGGGGCGTGGTCGATAGCGGCTCATTCCTGAATCTCGATAGGCGCAGCAGGAAAGGCATAGGTCGAGGTCCGGTATCCAACTCGAAACGTTAGTTATAACCAGAACATCGCGTCGATGCTTGCGCGAAGGTTGGCCACAACTTTCTTCCCCATCGCGCCGGCTGGAGCGAAGCGCATGATCCTACAGGGAAATTGAATAGGTCCGCGGCCGCATCGCACCGCAGCGTAGATGTTGGCTCCCCGGGCCGGATTCGAACCAGCGACCAACCGGTTAACAGCCGGTTGCTCTACCACTGAGCTACCGGGGAACAGAGGCTCTCATGTGAGTGGGGCAGCCTATAGCAAACCCGTTTCGGCTTTGCAAAGAAGCATTTCGCATTTTTTCGATGCTTTTTGGCGCGAGGCTTGCTGGCAATGGCCGGCGAGCGCCCTCATATGAGCTGTCTCTCGCCTGTCAAGGAACAGAAAAGGCCGTTGCGGCTTTCTCCGGCTGATGGTGCTACTGATGCAAACGGATCGACATTTCACATGACGGCAATGAGCGACGAACAGCCACCGGCCCGGAAAATCTCGGTCTTCGGCCGCCAGTTCACCATGCCGCGCTCGCGCGGCCTCAGGATTGCGATCGGCGTTGTGCTGATCATCGGCGGCATTCTCGGCTTCCTGCCGATCCTGGGTTTCTGGATGGTACCGATCGGACTGCTGGTGCTCTCCTACGAATTTGCCCTGGTGCGTCGTCATCGGCGCCGCTTCGTCGTCTGGTGGGAGCGACGGCGCCGGCCTGACTGAGACTGCCCTGCTGACAGGCCGGTATTCGGCAATTGTTTTGAGAGCGGCGTGGTCGTCCAGGCCTCACCGAGGCTGGTCGAAACAGCTTTCCAGGCGTTCGCAAAGCTCCTTGAGAACGGCGGTAGCCGATGCCAGCCGCGCCCGGTCGCGCGGCGGCAGGGTGTTTGCGCCTTCTATGCTGAGGCGGTCGATGGCATAGCGCACAAGCTCTGCAGACTGCGACAATCCGCGCGACGTGCCGTCCTTCGTAGCTGCTCGACGCATGGCGGAGCCTCCTCTTTGCCCAACGTGGCCGCCGGTTTCGGGTTCCCGTCGCCCAGAATCATGCTTAACGATAAGCTAATATGTTATTGCTAAGATGGGCATTGCGTTGATAAGGCAGGGCATGGAATGTCGAGGAACCGTTGGGAATGCATGGTGGCCGCTTGACGGCATTTTCGCCGCAACCTATTGGAGCCGGGTGGAACGCCGGGAGCAATGAGGCCTCGTGGCGGAGTGGTTACGCAGAGGACTGCAAATCCTTGCACCCCGGTTCGATTCCGGGCGAGGCCTCCAATGCCCGAGCTCCCGCGCGTCAGCGTCAGGGGGCTTCAGTTCCGGTCGAAACAGCCGCGGCCTTTGCGCGGCAAGCGGATGGTTGGAACATGAGCGCTGATTTTGCCGAACGCCGGGTGAAGATGGTCGACGGCCAGATCCGCACCACCGACGTGACCAGCGCGACGTTGCTCGAGGCGATGCTTGTGGTGCCGCGCGAGGCCTTTGTTGCCCCCGGCCAGCGCGATCTTGCCTATATCGACGAGGACATCCGCATTGCCGATACGGCCGATGGCCCGCGCTATCTGATGGAACCGTCGCCATTGGCCAAGCTGATGCAGCTGGCCGATATCGGCCCAAGCGATTCGGCACTCGATGTCGGCTGCGGCACCGGCTATGCGGCGGCGATCCTGTCGCGGCTGGCAAGGTCCGTGGTGGCGCTGGAAAGCGATCCGGCGCTGGCCGAGACCGCCACTTCGACGCTTGCGGCGCTGGGTTGCGGCAATGTCACGGTGGTCCACGGGCCGCTGCCGCAAGGCCACGCAGAGAAGTCGCCTTACGACGTCATCCTGATCGGCGGCAGCGTCGGCGAGGTGCCAGCGGCGCTGTTCGACCAGCTTGCCGAAGGCGGCCGACTCGTCGCCGTTGAAGGGCAGGGCAATTCGGGCGTAGCCCGGCTTTTTTTTAAGACTGGAGGGGTTGTAACGGGAAGACGCGCATTTAATGCGGCAATTAAGCCACTACCGGGATTCGAACGCATTCCCGCCTTCGAATTCTGAGTGATTTTGCCTTGCAGCGAAGGCGCTGTCATGATCGCTTGCGTTTGAACAATCGTTGCTGATCTGCATAACCGGGTGTTTCTTGGGGGCTTTCAGCGGGGGAACGATAAAAAACGCGGCGCCGGCTGATCAGAAGGAGAAGCCAGCGTGGCGCAGTTCCCGTGCAAAACGAATGAGGGAATATAACGTGCCGTCTGTACGCAAGTTGCTTTTTACCGCTGTCCTCGTTTCGGCGACCGCGCTTTCTCCAATGGCCGCCTCGGCCGAAACCATTCTCGGGGCACTTTCAAAGGCCTATCAGAACAATTCCTCTCTCAATTCTTCACGCGCCGGCGTTCGCGTCACCGACGAGGGCGTTGCCATCGCCAAGTCCGGCTGGCGCCCGACCATCACCGGTTCCGGAAGTATTGATTATACCGCCAGCCACAGCAACCTGTTGCACCGAAACATCTCGTTGACCACCGGCAACTTTGGCGTCGAGATCGACCAGACGCTGTTTGACGGTTTTCAGACCAGGAACAATGTGGCGGCCGCCGAATCGCGGGTCCGCGCTTCGTTCGAAAGCCTGCGCAACGCCGAAGAAAACACTCTTTTCAACGCGGCAAGCGCCTATATGGACGTCATCCGCGACCGTCAGGTCGCCGTGCTGACCGAACAGAACCTGCAATTCCTGACCGAGCAGGCGCGTGCGGCGCGTTCGCGCTTCGAGGTCGGCGAAGGTACCCGCACCGACGTCGCGCAAGCCGACGCCCAGCGTGCCTCCGCGGTGGCGCAGTTGAGCGCCGCCCGCGCTACGGCGCTGGCAAGCGCCGCGACCTATCGCCAGATCGTCGGCGACGAGCCGGGCAGGCTCAGGCCGGCTTCGCCGGTGTCGAAGCTGTTGCCGTCGAGCCTCGATGCAGCGATCGCGATCGCATCGGCCGAGCATCCGGCCATCCTCGCCACCGCGCATCTGGTCGACGCGGCGGCGTTTTCCGTGAAGTCTGCCGAAGGCGCGCTGCTGCCGCAACTCTCGGCGTCGGCGGGTGTTTCGAGCGCCTATCGCGGCACCGCGCCCGGCTCGCTCTCCTCGACACAGGATGGCGTAACCAATTCGGCGAACATCGGTGCGACATTGACGATACCGATCTATTCCGGCGGCCGGACCTCGGCATTGGTTCGCCAATCAAAGGAATCACTTAGCCAGGCCCGTATCGAGGTCGATGTCAGCCGCGACACCGTGCGCCAGGCGGTGACCTCGGCATGGTCGCAATACACCGCCGCGCAGCAAAGCGTCACGGCCAACCGGCAGGTGGTCGCCGCCGCGCAGCTTGCCCTGAACGGCGTCATCGAAGAGCGCAATGTCGGCCAGCGCACCACGCTCGACGTGCTCAACGCGCAGGCGACCCTCATCACCGCCAAGATCAATCTTGTCAGCGCCGAACGCGACGTGGTGGTGGCGAGCTATGCCATCCTCTCGGCGGTTGGCCATTTGTCGGCAGACCGCCTTGCGCTCAACGTGACGAAGTACAGGCCCGAAGAGCATTACAACGCCGTCAAGGACAAGTGGATCGGTCTGCGCACGCCGGACGGCCGCTGATCGCCAGGCCGTGTTTTCAGCCCGCGCTCGAACGACGCGCGGGCTTTCAACTCCCGACCCTAATCTGTTGAAATCAGAGATGTCGCCAGATTGGGGATTCTCGCAAGCCGTTCCGTCGGTTACGCTGTTGCCATGATTCGAATCCGGCATTGCCGGACAGGAAATCTGAGAACGAGTCACAAGGGCGGCGGATGTGACGATGGCGACGGCAAGCAGCGTACAGCGCGAACCTTCCATGGAAGAAATACTGGCTTCCATCAGAAGGATCATCGAGGACAGCGATACCGGCCGCAAGCAGCCGGGCGACGCGGACGAGCTGCGCCAGGATCTGCAACCGGCGCCGGCAGCCGGACGGGCAGCGGAGGGGGATGCGTTCCGCTCCGAACTGCGCGGCGGGCTGGAGATCGCCAAGCCGGCCACGCGCGCCGAGGTGCAGCCAACGGCCGCGCCGGTCATTGAGCCCCTGGAAACGCCGCTGCGCGCCGGCCGGGTAAAGGCAGCGGTTACGCCGGCTGAGGTGAACACCGCTCCCGCAAAGCCGGATCGGCCTGCGACAGCCAAGGCTGCCGAGACGACCGACACCATCATAGCCGATTGGCGGCGCGAGATCGCCGCGGTCGGCGACGCGATGGCCAAGCCGGAGCGCGCCGAGCCACTCCGGACGCCGGACGCCGAGCCGAAAGCCGAGGTTTTCGAGAACGAGGCGACTGCTGGACCTGTGCCGGAGCCTTCGGAAATTGGGCCGGAGCCTTCGGAAAGCGGCCCGGAACCTTCTAAAATCGGCCCGGAATCTTCTAGAATCGGATTGGCGCGTCCGGCGGCCAGCGAGGCGCCGTCCCTTCGGCCGGCGATCCTTTCGGAGCATGCGGGCCGGCAGGTTGCCGCCGCCTTCGGTGAACTTTCGGACGCGTTTGCCAGCCGCAGCAAGAAGACCTTCGACGAGATGGCCGAGGAGATGCTGCGGCCGATGCTGCAGGACTGGCTGGACAACAACCTGCCGACGCTGGTCGAGCGGCTGGTGCGCGAGGAAATCGAGCGCGTCGCGCGCGGCGCGCAGTAGCAATTCGGAGAGCCGCCAATGGGCGGCGCTCGACCGGCGAATTGTCGAAGTCGGCGCTGCCCCTCATCCGCCTGCCGGCACCTTCTCCCCGTATAGTGACGGGGAGAAGGGGTTGACCGCAATTTAGGCGCCTTTTCCGCAACGTTCGTGACTGGCGAAAGCTTCAGTGCAGGCGTTTTTCTCCCCGTCACTATACGGGGAGAAATGCCCGGCAGGGCAATGAGGGGCAGCGCAAACCTGAAGCGATTGCCTTGCAACATTCAGTCCCGCGAGTTGCACCGAACCATCCCGGCGCTATCTATTGGCCATGCCGCCCTTGCGGTTGACTTGGCAACAACCTTCCGATTTACACCGGACCACAAATTCCGGACAGCGCGGACCGTTTTCCCATGCTCGAAAAGACCTACGACGCCAAAGCCGTCGAGCCGAAGATTGCCAGGATCTGGGAAGAGGCCGACGCCTTTCGGGCCGGCGCCGGGGCCGAGGAGGGGGCTGAAGCCTTCACCATCGTCATCCCGCCGCCGAACGTCACCGGCTCGCTGCATATGGGCCACGCGCTCAATAACACGCTGCAGGACATTCTGGTGCGCTTCGAGCGCATGCGCGGCAAGAACGTCTTGTGGCAGCCGGGAATGGACCATGCCGGCATCGCCACGCAGATGGTGGTCGAGCGCCAGCTGATGGAGAAGCAGATCCACCGCCGCGACCTGACCCGAGATGAGTTCATCGACAAGGTGTGGGAATGGAAGGCCGAATCCGGCGGCGCCATCCTCAACCAGTTGAAGCGGCTCGGGGCCTCGGCCGACTGGAGCCGGGAGCGCTTCACCATGGACGAGGGCCTGTCCAAGGCCGTGCTCGAAGTGTTCGTGACGCTCTACAAGGAAGGGCTGATCTACAAGGACAAGCGCCTTGTGAATTGGGACCCGAAGCTGTTGACCGCCATCTCGGATCTCGAGGTCGAGCAGCAGGAAGTCAACGGCAACCTCTGGCACTTCCGCTATCCAGTCGAAGGCATGACCTTCGATCCGGAAAATCCGAGGACCTTCATTACCGTTGCGACGACCCGCCCGGAGACGATGCTGGGTGATACGGCTGTCGCCGTCCACCCCGACGACGAGCGTTTCCGGCATCTTGTCGGCAAGAACCTCATCCTGCCGATCGTCGGCCGCAGGATCCCGGTGGTGGCGGACGAGTATTCCGATCCCGAAAAAGGCAGTGGTGCGGTCAAGATCACGCCGGCGCATGACTTCAATGATTTCGAGGTCGGCAAGCGCCACCGGCTGCCGGCGGTCAACATCCTCACCGTCAATGCGGCGGTGAGCCTCAAGGACAATGAGGACTTTCTCGCCGGACTGGACGTGACGCCGGAGCGCCAGGCCGTCTGGGACAGCCTCGACGGCCTCGACCGTTTCGATGCGCGCAGGAAGATCGTCGAGCTGATGCAGGCGGGCGGCTTTCTCGAGAAGGTCGAGCCGCATCGCCACACGGTGCCGCACGGCGACCGCGGCGGCGTGCCGATCGAGCCGTTTCTGACCGACCAGTGGTATGTCAATGCGGCGGAACTGGCCAAGCCGGCGATCGCCTCGGTGCGCGAGGGCCGTACCAATTTCGTGCCCAAAAACTGGGAAAAGACCTATTTCGACTGGATGGAAAACATCCAGCCCTGGTGCATTTCGCGCCAGCTCTGGTGGGGCCACCAGATCCCGGCCTGGTACGGGCCGGACGGGCATGTCTTTGTCGAAAAGACCGAGGAAGAGGCGCTCGGTGCCGCCGTCGAATACTATCTGGCGCTGGAAGGGGCGTGGAAGGCCTGGGTCGAGGACAAGCTTGAGAATTTCCAGCCTGGCGAGATCCTGACCCGCGACGAGGACGTGCTCGATACATGGTTCTCGTCGGCGCTGTGGCCGTTCTCGACGCTTGGCTGGCCGGACCAGACGCCGGAGCTGAAGACCTATTACCCGACCGACGTGCTGGTGACCGGTTTCGACATCATCTTCTTCTGGGTCGCCCGCATGATGATGATGGGCCTGCATTTTATGGACCAGGAGCCGTTCCATACGGTCTATGTCCACGCGCTGGTTCGTGACAAGAACGGGCAGAAGATGTCGAAGTCGAAAGGCAACGTCATCGATCCGCTCGAGCTCATCGACGAATACGGCGCCGATGCGCTGCGCTTCACCTTGACTGTGATGGCAGCGCAAGGCCGCGATGTTAAGCTCGATCCGGCCCGCATTGCCGGTTATCGCAATTTCGGCACCAAGCTGTGGAACGCGACGCGCTTCGCCGAGATGAACGAAGTGGCGCGCGACGACGATTTCTGGCTGCAGGACGCCAAGCTGGCGGTCAACCGCTGGATCCTGACGGAGCTGACGCGAGCCGCGCGCGACATAACGGACGGCATCACCTCATACCGCTTCAACGAGGCGGCGGGTGCCGCCTACCGGTTCGTCTGGAACCAGTTCTGCGACTGGTACCTGGAACTGCTGAAGCCGGTGTTCATGGGCGCCGACGAGGCCGCCAAGGCCGAGAGCAGGGCATGCGTCGCCTTCGTACTCGACGAGATCTACAAGCTGCTGCATCCGATGATGCCGTTCATGACCGAGGAACTGTGGGCCGAAACCGCCGGCGAGGGCAGGCAACGGCAATCGCTGCTTTGTCATGCGGCATGGCCGTCGCCCGACTTCGAGGACGAGGCGGCCGCCGCCGATATCAACTGGCTGGTCGACCTTGTCTCCGGCATCCGCTCGGTGCGTTCGGAGATGAACGTGCCGCCGGCGGCTATCGCACCGCTCGTGGTGATCGGCGCCAACGACGCGACACACGAAAGGCTCGAGCGTCAGGGCTCGGCTATCAAGCGTCTGGCGCGGGTCGGCGACATCTCGCTCGCCGAGGCGCCACCCAGGGGATCCGCCCAGATCGTGGTCAACGAGGCGACGATCTGTCTGCCGCTCGGCAGCCTGATCGACCTTGCCGCCGAGGCAGCGCGCCTGCACAAGGAGCTTGCGAAGGTGACCGAGGAAATAGCGCGGCTCTACAAGAAGCTGTCCAACGAGAAATTCGTCGCCAACGCGCCGGAAGAGGTGGTGGAGGCCGAGCGTGAAAAACTCGCCGAATATCGCGAGGCGCAAGAGAAGCTTTCGGTGGCATTGGCGCGGGTGCGCGATGCCGGTTGATCGAATAGATTGGGCCGGTTGATCGAACAGATTGGGCCGGCTGATCAAACAAATTGGGCCTGCTGGCCGCAATAGATTCGCCGGTCACGAATCTGCCTTCCAGACAGGCCGCCTGCCACGAAAACGGGCATTCCGCAGGTTAAATCTTGAGGCAAACTGAATGTTTTTGCCCCATTGTTGCCGTAATGTAACAATGGCTAATTGGGCACGCAAAATGCCCTGTTTTGTAGTGATTTAGGGGTTTTTCCCGAGTTTTCTCGTCGATCTGTATTGTGGCGGCCATTTTCCCGCCTCGGTAAGAAGGCCGACACCTTGTCGGAAATGCGTTCAGCCAAGCTGTACATGTACGCACGGCGAATTCGTTGTTGCGCCGTTAACCTGAATTGGTTCTAGCTTGATGCAAGGATATTTCGGGGAGGAGATTCATGTGTTATTCACGTCTCAAAGTGCTGCTGGGCGCGGGGGCTTTTTCGCTGGCTTTGGCTGGGACGGTGCAGGCCGGGGGCTTTGACCGGGGCGGCGTCAACATCGACCAGCTGTTCGACGCGGCGCCATATTCGTTCGACGCAGGCGTCACCTATGTTTCGCCACAGCGCAAACTCAAGAATGTGCAGCGCCTCGATGGCTCGGGTTTGTCGACATCGGCGGTGGACGTTGGTGGCGATTATGCGGTGCCGCATGTCGGCATCAAAGCCAACATCTTTGAGCCCGTAGACTGTCTTGCCACCTATACGAGACCGTATGGTGCGGACGCGAATTTCGGCATGAACAACGCCTATTCGCCGACGGCGGTCAAATACGCCGTCGACACAGACGATTTCGGTCTCACCTGCTCCTATAAGGTGAACGTCGGCAAGGGCGCCATACGATTCATCGGCGGTGTCTCCTACCAGCAGGTAGACGCGTTTCTTTCCCGTCAGACACTGCTCGCCTTCGGCAATACCGGCCTCGGTGTCTTCAAGCTATCCGACGAGGCATGGGGTTGGCGTGCGGGCGCAGCCTATGAGATCCCCGAGATCGCTCTGCGCGCCAGCCTGATGTACTCTTCGAGCTACAAATATGACGGGCTGTCGGGAACCGTCGACACGACCGGCTTCAGGGGCGCCTTTCCAGCGGATCTGATTCCCGGCTCTACCGGCGTGTACCCAGTCTCGGCGTCGGCTGAGATACCTCAGGCTCTGGAATTCAAGCTGCAGAGCGGCATAGCTCCTGGCTGGCTGGCCTTTGGTTCCATCCGCTGGCAGGAGTGGAGCAAGCTTGGCGTCATTGCCATCAATGGCGTGCGCAGTCCGGTAACCGGTTTGCCCTCGCCCGTTTCATTCGACCTGCTTTATCGCGACGGCTGGACGGTCACGGGCGGTATCGGGCACAAGTTCACCGATCAATTGTCGGGCGTGGTTTCGCTGACCTGGGATCGCGGCACCTCGACGACCTCCGGCTATCAGTCGGATACCTGGGCCGTCGCCAGCGGCGTCTCCTATTCGCCGAACGACCAGGTCGAGGTCAGGCTCGGCGGCTCGATCGGTGTGCTGACGAGCGGGTCATCGACTTTCAGCGGTGTCGGCGACGTGGCAAATGCCGTTACCTACACCTACGGCAACGACCTGCTTCTCGCTGGTTCGGCTTCCGTCAAGATCAAGTTCTAACTATTGAATTTTAAACGACAAAACGGCCGGGCGCTGCCCGGCCGTTTTGTTCGGTGCGTCATCCGGCATTCGGCCAATGCAACAAATTGCCCCCGATGATGTTCGCTCCGATAATTGTGACGTTTTGGCAACAGTTTCTGAACAACCCTCGCGTCGCCCGGCCGCCCGGGAACATTGCCTATTTCCCGCCATAAACCCGGCGCACCTCGAACCTGTCTCGGGACATGCGCCAAAAGGCTAGGCGAAGAGGCAGGCCGCACCGCCCGCGGCAAGGACGAGTATGGACGCCAGAGCGATCTCCAAGGCCAAGCTGCCGAGCCGCCACGTGACCGTTGGTCCCGAGCGGGCGCCGCATCGCTCCTACCTTTATGCAATGGGGCTGTCGGCGGCCGAGATCGCGCAGCCTCTGGTCGGTGTCGCCAGCTGCTGGAACGAGGCCGCGCCCTGCAACATCTCGCTGATGCGCCAGGCGCAAGTGGTCAAGAAGGGCGTGGCGGCCGCCAACGGCACGCCACGCGAATTCTGCACCATCACCGTCACCGACGGCATCGCCATGGGTCATCAGGGCATGAAGTCGTCGCTGGTGTCGCGCGAGGTCATCGCCGACTCGGTCGAGCTCACCATGCGCGGCCATTGCTACGATGCGCTGGTTGGATTGGCCGGTTGCGACAAGTCGCTGCCCGGCATGATGATGGCCATGGTGCGCCTCAACGTACCGTCGATCTTCATCTATGGCGGCTCGATACTGCCCGGCAGCTACCGTGGCCGGCAGATCACCGTGCAGGACGTGTTCGAGGCGGTCGGCCAGCATTCGGTCGGCACGATCGGCGACGCCGAGCTGCTCGAGATCGAGCAAGCCGCCTGTCCGTCGGCCGGCTCCTGCGGCGCCCAGTTCACCGCCAATACCATGGCCACCGTCGCTGAGGCGATCGGCCTGGCGCTGCCCTATTCCTGCGGCGCGCCGGCACCCTACGAGATGCGCGACCGCTTCAATTTTGCTTCCGGCGAAAAGATCATGGAGCTGATCGCAAGGAACATCCGCCCGCGCGACATCGTTACCATAAAAGCGTTGGAAAATGCCGCGACCGTGGTCTCGGCCACCGGCGGCTCGACCAATGCGGCGCTGCATCTGCCGGCGATCGCGCACGAGGCCGGGATAAAGTTCGATCTTTTCGACGTGGCCAGGATATTCGAGAAAACACCCTATATCGCCGACCTCAAGCCGGGCGGCAAATACGTCGCCAAGGACATGTTCGAGGCCGGCGGCATTCCGCTGTTGATGAAGACGCTGCTCGACCATGGCTATCTTCATGGCGATTGCCTGACGGTGACCGGCCGCACTTTGGCCGAAAATATGGAACATGTTGCCTGGAATGACAGCCAGGATGTGGTCCGTCCCGCCAATAGGCCGATTACCCAGACCGGCGGGGTCGTGGGCTTGAAGGGTAACCTTGCCCCCGAAGGCGCGATCGTGAAGGTCGCAGGCATGGCGGAACTCAAATTCTCGGGTCCGGCACGCTGCTTCGATTCGGAAGAGGAATGTTTCGAGGCTGTTACGCACCGTAACTATAGCGAAGGCGAGGTTCTCGTCATCCGTTACGAGGGTCCGCGCGGCGGCCCGGGCATGCGCGAAATGCTGTCGACGACGGCGGCTCTCTACGGCCAGGGCATGGGCGGCAAGGTAGCGCTCATCACCGACGGGCGTTTTTCGGGCGCAACGCGCGGTTTCTGCATCGGCCATGTCGGGCCGGAAGCGGCAGTGGGCGGCCCGATCGGGCTGCTTAGGGATGGCGACTTGATCTCGATCGATGCGGTGAACGGCACGATCGAGGTTGCATTGTCCAAGGCCGAACTGGCGGCGAGGGCAAAATCATGGAAGGCGCGCACGACCGACTATCAGTCGGGCGCGATCTGGAAATACGCACAGACGGTCGGACCTGCCCGCGACGGCGCGGTCACCCATCCCGGCGGTGCCAAAGAAACACACTGCTATGCGGACATCTGAGTTGTTGAGGTCGTCTGTCCTTTCGGCACTGGTTGCGCTCGCCACGTTTGGCGCGACCTTGGGCGCCGTCGGCCAGGCCATGGCCTTCGACGACAAGGTGTTCGACGACAAGACCGGCGTGAAGCCGCAGTCGAGCCCGTGGGCGGTGTTCCAGTTCGGCTTTTCCGCCTACAAGAACGGCCATAAGGAGCAGGCTGCGGAAGCCTATAAATATGCCGCCGAGAACGGCCAGATCGGCGCCACCTGGAAGCTTGCGCGCATGTATGCCGAAGGCGATGGCGTGGCGCGAGACGACTACGCGGCGTTCAAGTTCTTCAGCGAGATCGTCGACCAGGATGTCGAGCCCGGTTCGCCCGAGGAAAGCTATGTTTCGGACGCGCTGGTGGCGCTTGGCGACTATCTGAGGAAGGGCATTCCCGGCAGCCCCGTCGAGGAGAACGAGGTGGCGGCCCAGGAATATTACATGCGCGCCGCCGCCAACTACCGCAACCCGAACGCCCAGTTCGAGATGGGCCAGATGTTCCTCAAGGGTGAGGGCGGCGTCAAGGCCAGCGTCAAGCAGGCCGGACGCTGGTTCCAGCTGGCGGCCGAAAAGGGCCATGCGGGCGCGCAGGCGACGCTCGGCAACCTGCTCTTCCAAAGCGGCAAGATCGTGCGGGGGCTGGCGATGATGACCGCGGCGCTCGAACGGGCCTCACCCGCCGACCAGCCATGGATCCGCGGCATGCAGGAAGAAGCGTTTGCGGCCGCCGGCGAAGCCGACCGCCGCACCGCGATCTCGCTGGCCGACGACATCCTCACCAAGGGTGGCGGCGACCAATAGGTCGGCAGAATTTCCGTTTTGAGATCAATTGTCGGTCGGTTCCGCCGGCATGCCGCTGGGCGCCGGTGTTGAGATCGGCGTGCCCTGCAGATGTGGGGCCAGCGTGTTCTCCGGGCAGCCATCCCGCTGCTTTGTCCAGGACGTGTTGTTGAGCACCATCTCGCAACGGGCGAGGTAGCTTTGGCCGGCAAGCGTCAGGCAGGCGACCCGGCCGATCTGGAATGATTTGCCGTTAGCCAGGCACTCTGCATCGGCAAAAGCCGGCGTCGCCACCGCCATCGCAAGCGCGCAGCCGATCGGGCAGAGTGCAAATCGAGTAGTCATGGGAACCCCAGCCACCATGATGATTTCTCATCAAGCGCGCGATTTGTGGCGATAAGAGGTCAATTTATCAATGTGCCGCCGGACAGCAGCTCCGGTCAGGCCGGCTGCAGCGCCAGATCGATCGCCACCGGCACGTGGTCGGAGGGTTTTTCCCAGGCGCGCACCTGCTTTTCGATCGAAGCCGAGGAAAACCAGTTGGCGGCTTCGGGCGACAGCAGCAAATGGTCGATGCGAATGCCGTTGTTCTTCTGCCAGGCGCCGGCCTGATAGTCCCAGAACGTAAAAATGTCCGGGGCGTCGGTGACGGCACGCACGGCTTCGGTGAAGCCGAGATTCTTCAGCCGCCGGAACGCCTGCCGCGTCGCGGGCTGGAACAGCGCGTCGCTTAGCCAGTTTTCCGGATATTTCGCGTCGATCGGCTCGGGAATGACATTGTAGTCGCCGGCCAGAACCAGCGGCTCTTCCAGTGCAAGCCGCTCCTCGGCCCAGCGCTCAAGTCGCGCCATCCAGGAAAGCTTGTAGGAGAACTTCTTCTCGTCGTCGATCGGGTTGCCGTTCGGCAGATAGATCGAGGCAACGCGCAAGGCGCCCTTGTCGGTCGAGAACACGCCCTCGATGAAACGCGCCTGCTCGTCGGCATCGTCGCCCGGCAAGCCGCGATTGACCTCGTCGAAACGCAGCTTCGACAGGATGGCGACGCCGTTGAAGCCTTTTTGGCCGTAAGTCTCGACATTGTAGCCGAGCGCCTCGATCTCGGCGCGGGGAAACTGCTCGTCGACCGTCTTGATCTCCTGCAGGCAGGCGATGTCGGGCGCGCTTTCCGTCAGCCAATGGGTCAAGTTGCCGATGCGGGCGCGAACGCCGTTGATGTTCCAGGTGACGATTTTCATGACGGCCTCGATAGGCTGGTGGTCCGGAGACTAGCGATCCGGTGGATGACGTTCGACAAGGCCGATCGTATTGCCTGCCGGGTCCTTTAGGAAGGCCATCCATTCGCTTTCCCCCGCCTGGCCGAACAGGCCTTCGGTGTCGCAATGGACGAGCGCCGGCGGCGCGGTGAAGGGAACACCGGCGGCCCTTGCCGAAGCGTGGAACTCGTCGAGGCCCGATATGTCGAGATAGACGGTGCCGGCAGGCAGGCCGTCGGTGAAAAGCAGGCGCACGTCACCGGCCATGATAAAGGCGATGCCCGGCGGATCGAAACGCGCATGCAGGTTCATGCCGAGCACCTCGCGCCAGAACGCCAGCGTCGCATCGAGGTCGCGCCCGGCGGAAAGCGCGACCTGACGGACCGCGCCGATGTCGGGCATTTCTAGATCGAGAAGCTGGTGCCGCAGCCGCAGGAGGCGACCGCATTGGGGTTTCTGATCTGGAACGACTGGCCCATCAGATCGTCGACGAAATCGATCACCGAGCCGCCCATATAGACCAGCGACAGGTCGTCGATCAGCACGGTGGCGCCGTCCTTCTCGATGGCGACGTCGTCGTCATTGCGCCTGTCGACCAGGTCGAACTTGTAGGAGAAGCCGGAACAGCCGCCGCCCTCGACCGAAACGCGCAGCGCCGTCTTGCCGGCTTCGCTCGCCACAATCTTGGCGATCCGCCTGGCGGCGGCGTCGGTCATCTCGACTTTCATGGCGGTCTTGGCATCAGCGCCCATGGGCGTCACCTTGCATTCGGTTTCGTATGATAGGTATGAAGCGCGACGGGGCAAGTCAACTGCGGCATACGCTATGACCAACGAGTTGGGCGACATCGGATTCGGCTATCGGCCGCGCGCGGCCTATGCCAGCGACCCGGCGAAGTCGCGCGGGCGGCTGTTCGACGAGGTGGAAAGCCCGACGCGCACGCCGTTCCAGCGCGACCGCGACCGCATCATCCATTCGACGGCGTTCCGCCGGCTGAAGCACAAGACGCAAGTGTTCGTCGCGCACGAAGGCGACCATTACCGCACGAGGCTGACGCATTCGATCGAGGTGGCGCAAATCGCACGCGCTCTGGCGCGGGCGCTGCGCGGCGACGAGGACCTGGCCGAGGCGGTGGCCCTGGTGCACGACTTCGGCCACACGCCCTTCGGCCATACCGGCGAGGACGCGCTGAACGACAAGATGGCCGCCTGGGGCGGCTTCGACCACAATGCACAGTCGCTGCGTGTGGTGACGCGGCTGGAGCGGCGCTATGCCGAGTTCGATGGGCTGAACCTCACCTGGGAAACGCTGGAGGGGCTGGTCAAGCACAATGGCCCGCTGACCGATGCCAAGGGCAAAGGGCTGAAGGGGCCGGTGCCGCAGGCTATCCGCGACTATTCCGAACTGCACGACCTCGAGCTCGACCGCTTCGCTGGTATCGAGGCGCAGTGCGCGGCGATTGCCGACGACATTGCCTACAACACCCACGACATCGATGACGGCTTGAGGGCAGGGCTGTTGACGCTCGATATGCTGGAGGGCGTCTCGCTGCCGGGGTCGATTCTCAAGGGCGTGCGTCAGCGCTATCCGGCGCTCGATGACGTACGCACCGGCCACGAGCTGATGCGCCGGCAGATCACCATCATGGTCGAGGACGTGATCGTCTCGACGACGGCCAATCTGGCGCGCATCCAGCCCGGCAGCGCCGAAGCGGTAAGGGCGGCCGGCGAGACGATGGTGAGCTTCTCCGCCGACACGGCCGCATCGGAAAAGGAGCTGAAGGCCTTTCTCTACAAGCACCTCTATCGGCATGCGGAGGTCATGCGGGTGCGCGCCGATGCCGACCAGATCGTCAGGGACCTGTTCGACGTCTATTTCGCCGATCCGCGCGCCATGCCGGATGGCTGGCGCGAAGGGCTCGACCGGGCAGAGGACCGCGTCAAGGCGCGCAGTGTTGCCGATTTCCTGGCCGGCATGACGGACACTTATGCGCTCAAGGAACACAGGCGTTTGTTTGACCATACGCCGGATTTGAGCTAGGGCGGGCGCGATTTTGCCGGCCAACGCGCCGGATCCATGCAAAACCGTCAGAGCCATAGCAATGAACATCTTCGCCGATTTCAACGCGCGAATCATAAAGGCCGTCGAAGCGCTTGATTTGAAAGACAAGGATGGCGCGTCGCCGGACCTGTCGCGCATCGCCGTCGAGCCGCCGCGCGATGCCAGCCATGGCGACCTCGCGACCAACGCTGCCATGGTGTTGGCCAAGCCGACCGGCCAGAGCCCGCGTGCGCTGGCCGAAAGGCTGGCCGAGGCGCTGCGCGCCGACGAGGATATCGCGGCCGCCGAGATCGCCGGCCCGGGCTTCGTCAATCTCAGGCTCAAGGACGGTTTCTGGCAGGCGCATCTGACGGCGCTGCTCGGCGAAGGCCGCAACTACGGCCGCTCGACTATCGGCGGCGGCAAGAAAACCAATGTCGAATATGTCTCGGCCAACCCGACCGGCCCGATGCATGTCGGCCATTGCCGGGGTGCTGTGGTCGGCGACGCGCTGGCCAATCTGATGGCCTTCGCCGGTTACGACGTGACCAAGGAATACGTCATCAACGATGCCGGTTCGCAGATCGACGTGCTCGGACGCTCAGTCATGCTGCGCTACCGCGAAGCGCTCGGCGATGAGATCGGCGACATTCCGGCCGGGCTTTATCCAGGCGACTATCTGATCCCCGTTGGTCAGGCGCTGGCCAGCGAATTCGGCCGCTCCCTGCTGCAGATGCCGGACGAAGAGGCGCTTGCCATCGTCAAGGACAGGACGATCGATGCGATGATGGCGATGATCCGCGAGGATCTGGCGCTGCTCAACGTGCATCACGACGTCTTCTTCTCCGAGCGGACGCTGCATGCCAACAATGCGAAGAAGATCCGCTCGGCGATCAGCGACCTGACGCTGAAGGGCCACATCTACAAGGGCAAGCTGCCGCCGCCCAAGGGCGAGAAGCCGGACGACTGGGAGGACCGCGAGCAGACGCTGTTCCGCTCGACCGCGGTCGGCGACGACATGGACCGGGCGCTGGTCAAGTCGGACGGCACCTTTACCTATTTCGCCGCCGATGTCGCCTACCTCAAGGACAAGGTCGATCGCGGTTTCGTCGACCTGATCTATGTGCTTGGCGCCGATCATGGCGGCTATGTGAAGCGGCTGGAAGCGCTTGCCCGGGCGATTGCCGGGGACGAGGTCAAGCTTACCGTGCTGCTTTGCCAGCTGGTCAGGCTGTTTCGCGCCGGCGAGCCGGTGCGCATGTCGAAGCGGTCCGGCGAGTTCGTGACCTTGCGCGAAGTGGTCGAGGAGGTTGGCCGCGACCCGATCCGCTTCATGATGCTCTACCGCAAGAACGACGCGCCGCTCGACTTCGATTTCGCCAAGGTGACCGAGCAGTCGAAGGACAATCCGGTGTTCTACGTGCAGTACGCCTCGGCGCGCTGCCATTCGGTGTTCCGGCAGGCGAGCGAGCAATTGGGCGAGGCCATGTTCGACCGCAACCAGCTGGCCGCCCAAGTGGCTTTGCTGACCGACGAGGGGGAGATCGGCCTGATCAGGAAGCTCGCCGAATATCCTCGGCTGATCGAAGCCGCGGCGCTCGCGCTCGAGCCCCACCGGCTGGCATTTTACCTTTACGAACTCGCTTCCAGCTTCCACGGACACTGGAACCGGGGCACCGATAATCCCGACTTACGTTTTGTTAAGGTTAACGACCGACAATTGACGCATGCCAGACTAGGGCTGGTGCAGGCTGTTTCGGACGTTTTGACGTCCGGCCTGACGCTGATCGGAGCCAATGCGCCCACCGAAATGCGTTAGGTTTGAGTAAAAAACCTGTCACCTTTTGCCCACATTGCGCTGGTAAGGGCCAACCCTACGCGACGTCCATGGCGTCCGAATGAGTGCGAGTTCGGGAACAATAATGGCAGACAGAACCCAGCTGAGAGCAGCCGACCACAACGACATCGCCAACGATGATCCGTTCGCGGAACTGACCAGGATCATGGGGTTCGACCCGCGCCAGCCGGTCAAACCGCAAACGCCGGCCCAGCCGAAAACCGCTGCCGCCGAACCGTCGCTGGACGAGGGCGATTTCGAGATCGATCTCGAGAAGGAGTTGATGGGCGAATTCGGCGCCGACGCCAACGACAATGCTTCCCCTGCCAAGCTTCGCGAGCCGACACCCGAACCGGCCGCCGCCGACGAAATGGAGGACGCGCTTGCTGCCTCGTTCGAACAGGATTTCGCGTTCGACGACAGTGGGGCGGATGATGCTGCTCCTGTTGCAGCCACTTCTGTTGCCGCCGACGAAATTGCCTCCGCCCCCGAAAGGGCGTTCGCTCCCGCCGTCGAGCCGGAGCTCGACGACGATTTCGATAACGCCGTCGCCGGCTCGCTCGAAGACGTATCGCCATTCGAGGACGACCTTTCGAGTGACGACAAACTTGCCGCCTCGCTCGACCAGGATTTTCGGCACGACGACGATGTGACGGCCAAGATCGCGGTGACCGGTGAGGATGAACCCAGGGCCGCAGCCGAGGCGATCGAGCCGGTCGACGAGCCCGCCTTCGACGATGAGTTCGACGATGCCGTTGCAAGCTCGCTCGAAGACGAGCTGATGTTCGACAAGCGTGAGCCGATGGAGCAGACCGTCGCCGTTGAAACCGCCGCGCAAGCGGCCGCGCCTGCGTTCGATGACGAGTTCGACGATGCCGTGGCAAGTTCGCTCGAAGACGAGCTGATGTTCGACGAGCATGAGCCGGCGGAAAACGTCGCCGCCCCGGCATCGCCGGTTGAGGCGGTTTCGGCCGATGAGGATCTTGCCGGCCATTTCGATGATGCCATGGCCGATGTCGACATGGACTTCGACGTTCGCTCGGACGGGCCTGCCGAAATCGAAGAACCAGAGTTTATCGAAGAGCAGTCGATCGAAGAGCCAGAGGCCGCCCGGCTTTCCGGCACGGCCGCTGAAGCGGCGTTCGACGACGATTTCGATCTGAGCTTCGACGATGCGCCTGCCGAGGAAGCTGAAGAGCCCGTGGCGCAGGTTGCGGCCGAACCAGCGGCGCCGGCCGCTGTCGTCCCGACGGCCCCAGTGGCTGAGGAACGCAGCCTGGAAGACGAACTGAACGCGCTGCTCGGTGCGATGAGCACACGGCCTGCACAAGCGGTCAACGAACCTCAGACAAGCCCGCAGACTGCCCAGAAGCCCGTGATGGCTGTTCAGCAGCCCATCGCGCCGGTAGTTCAGAAGCCAGCAGTGGCCGCCGAACAGCCAATGGCGGCGGTCAAAGACGTCGCCAACGAACCGGTGCATGCTGTCGACGAGCTGGATTGGGAACTCGACGAGCACGAGCCCGCTGAGCCGCAGCAGTCCAGTGCCGCCGATGACGCCGATCTTGGCAGTGTCCTCCTCGATGAGCTTGAAGGCGAGGATTTCGGTGTTGAAGCCGCTGCCGGACCCGCGGATGATCTCGACAGCGATGCGCTCGATGCCGACTTCGCCAGGAATATCGGCCTGGATCACGACTCGGCCGACAAGAGTGCGGCAGCTGCTGCCGAAGAAGACCCGCTCGATGCGCTGAACTGGCTGACGACACGCGCCACGCCGCCCGAGCCGGCCCGCTCGTGGAGCCGCGTGACACCGGTCGCACAGCCTCAGCCCGCTTTTGCAAGCCAGCCGATGGCTTCGGCGCGTTCGGCACCACCGCCGCAGCCGGCTGCAACGCCGTCCTATCGGGCCGCACCGGTCGAAGAGAGGCCGTCCTATGAAAGCCAGGCATCCCGTGAAGAGAGGCCGTCCTATGAAGATCGGCCCGCCTACACGGAAGCTGCACCAACTTCGCGTCAACAGCCTTCCGCCTATGACGAGATGCCCGATGTCGAGACGGTCGACGTGCCCGAGCGCGTCGTGGCGCTGGCGGACGATCTCGACATTCCGGAGCTCAACTTCGACGATGACGAGCCGGTGGCGCCCGCCTACGACGATCTCGATGCCGATTTTGCCAGCCTTCTCACCGAAATGAATGCAACGGATATAGCGCCTGCCCCGGTGCGCAGTGCTGGCTATGACGATGAATACGATGCCGGCTTCGCGTCTGGCTACAAGCAAGATCGTAGCGAGACGCGCGCCTATGGCGCCAAGCCTGCGGAAGCCCCCGTCAGCGCGGCGGCTGCTTCCTATGCCGATGCAGCGGACGGTTTCGATCTGGGCCCATTGCCCGGTGGCCAGCCGGTTTCGCAGGCCGACGATTTCACCTTCGATGAGCTCGACTACGATCCCGAACTGGACGAGGAGATGTCGGTTCCGGGCCTTGCCGAACGCGGGGCCGAAAGGCAGCCGCGCAGGCGCGGGCTGCTGATAGGTGCGGTGGTCGGCGCCGTGGCGATCGCCGGAGGCCTTGGCGCCTTTGCGTTGACCCTCGGCGGCAAGAGCGGCGGCGATGCGCCGGTTATCGTCAAGGCCGACAACAGGCCGATCAAGATCAAGCCGGAAAATCCAGGCGGCACCGTCGTGCCGAACCAGGACAACAAGGTTTATGACGCTGTGGTCAAGGGCACCAAGCCCGCCGAGCCGGTTCAGCAGAAGCTGGTCACCAACACCGAAGAGCCTGTGGACCTGAAGGCCAACGAACCGGAGAGCCGCGTCGTCGATCTTTCGCCCAATGACCCCGATGCCGCGGACGATATCGACGCGCCCGGCACCGCGGCGTCCGACACCGGCGGGTCTGGCACCAATGCGCCCGGCACCAGCGCGTCTGACTCCAGCACGCTTGGCGCCAGTGCGGCTGGCGCTGCCGAAACCGCCGCCGCACCGGCGCCCAAGTCCGAGGATCGCATCGCGCAGGTTCTGCAGGAGGCCGAGAAGGGTGCAACCCCCGAGATCGTCGCCGTTGCGCCGCGCAAGGTACGGACCATGGTCGTGAAACCTGACGGCTCGCTGGTGGCGCGCGAGGATCCGGCGCCTGCCGCCCCGCAGATGGCTGCTGCCGAGCCGGCCGATCCGGCGCCGCAGCACGTGGCTCCGTCGGCCCAGGCCGACGCCGCCGCGCAGACCGGCACCGTGCCGCTGATCGACCAAATAACAAGCGATCCGAAGATTGATGACCAGCCGAGTGGCGACCAGGCGAGCGGCGATCAGGCCGAAACCTCCAAGCTGCAGCCGGCGCCCAAGCCCGACACAAAGGCTGAAGCCAAGGCCCAGGCGTCAGCCAGCAAGCAGTCCGCCAGCACCCCGGCCACGGTTCCGGTGGCGCCGCAGCGCCCGTCCGACCAGCCGGTCGATGTGGTTGGCGAGGTCAAGCCCGATCAGGTCGCTTCCATCGATCCGGCCGCGGCCGGGGCTGGTTCGTGGTCGATACAGATCGCTTCGCAGCCGACAGTCGAAAGCGCCCAGGCGACTTACCAGGATCTGCAGCGCCGCTACGGCAGCGTGCTTTCCGGCCGCACCGCCAACATCGTCAAGGCCGAGATCGCCGGCAAGGGCACCTTCTACCGCGTCCGCGTTCCGGCGCAGTCTCGCAACGAGGCGATCAAACTGTGCACCAGCTACAAGGCTGCCGGCGGCAATTGCTTCGTGTCCCACTAGGCACCAAGGCCCCTCGAAAAGCCGGCGTCCGCGCCGGCTTTTTTGCGTGAACGGAAACCTCTGAAGGCAATTACGGGCGATTCCCTTTGTCGGCGCGAAGCTCTAAACTGTTCCGCATGACCGAATCAAAATCCATGATCCTCGGCTGCGCCGGGAAATCACTGACCCGCAACGAGATCCGTTTCTATCGCAACGAATGCCCGTGGGGCTTCATCCTGTTTGCGCGCAATATCGGCGAGACCGAGCAGATCCGCGATCTGGTCGCCGCCATGCGCGACTGCGTCGAGCGTGCGGACGCGCCGGTATTCATCGACCAGGAGGGCGGCCGCGTGCAGCGCCTGCGGCCGCCGCTGGCGCCGAACTATCCGGCTGCCGGTGCACTCGGCGCCTTGTGGCGCGACGACCATGACGCCGGCACCCGTGCCGCCTGGCTGATGGCGCGGCTGCATGCCTTCGACCTGCTGCGCTACGGCATCACGGCGGATTGCCTGCCGGTGCTCGATGTGCCGATCGAGGGCGCCAGCGACGTCATCGGCGCGCGCGCCTATGGCAAGGAGCCGCGCGCCGTCATCGAATTGGGTCGCGCCGCGGCGGAAGGCCTGATGGCGGGCGGCGTGCTGCCGGTGATGAAGCATATTCCCGGCCATGGAAGGGCCTTCGCCGATACGCATTTCGAACTGCCGACCGTCGACGCCTCGATCGGCGACCTGCAGCGGCATGATTTTGCCCCGTTCAGGGAGCTCAACCATTTGCCGATGGCGATGACGGCGCATGTCGTCTATAGCGCGATCGACCCGAAGAACCCGGCCACCACATCCGGCAAGGTCATCGAAGAGATCATCCGCGACGAAATCGGCTTCGACGGCCTGTTGATGAGCGACGACACCTCGATGAAGGCACTTTCTGGGGATTTCCCGTCAAAGGCGGCCGCGATCCTTGCGGCGGGCTGCGATCTGGTCCTTCACTGCAACGGCGTGTTCGAGGAGATGGCCGGCATTGCATCGCGCACGACCGGGCTGGAAGGCAAGTCGTTTGAGCGCGCGGAGCGGGCGCTGACCTATATCAGGAACCGCGACGTGGCGGACGAAACCGAGATTCGGGCCGAATTTGCCAGTTATTTCGACGCGGTGGCCTAGCATCAAAGGAAGCGAAGTGGCGGAAACATTGGACCTGAAGGCCGGCAAGGCCGCACCGATGGACCGCTTGTGGGCCGAGAACGACGATTCCCGGCTGACCGGCGATCCGGCGTTGGTTGTCGATGTGGCCGGCTTCGAAGGTCCTCTCGATCTTCTGCTGCATCTTGCCCGCAATCAGAAGGTCGACCTGTCGCGCATCTCGATCCTGGCGCTGGCCGAACAGTATCTGGCCTTCGTCGAGAAGGTGAGGGCGCTGAGACTGGAGCTTGCCGCTGACTATCTGGTGATGGCGGCGTGGCTGGCGTTTCTCAAGTCGAAGCTCCTGATCCCCAAGCAGCCCGGCGACGATGGCGAAAGCGGCGAGGAACTGGCGGCGGTGCTGCAGTTCCGGCTGAAGCGGCTGGAGGCGATGCGCGACGCGGCGGCACGGCTGGTCAACCGTAACCGGCTCGGACGCGACGTGTTTGCACGCGGCATGCCGGAAATGGTCATCGTCGAGAAGCGCAATGCCTATTCGGCCTCGCTCTACGACCTGTTGACCGCCTATGCCCAGCAGCGCCAGAAGCAGGCAATAACCAATGTGACGATCGCCAGGCGCGGCGTGTGGTCGCTCAAGGATGCGCGCGACGTGCTGACCAGGCTGATCGGGTCGCTACGCGACTGGACGGCGCTCGACAGTTTCCTGGTCGAATATCTGGCCGCCCCGGAAGAGCGGCGCACCGCGGTTGCCAGCTCGTTTGCGGCGACGCTGGAACTGGTGCGCGAAGGCAAGATGGAAATGCGGCAGGACCAGGTATTCGCGCCGCTTTATCTGCGCGACCGCGCCCAGGCCATCAAGATAGTCGAGGTAACACCATGAACGAACGCGCCAACGCTTCGGTCATTCCGTTCAAGGTCGACGACGACGCCGAGCAAGGCGCGGTCGCCGAAAACCCGGCACAAAATCAGGGGCAGAATTTGTCGCGGAATCCTGGCGAGCGGCTGCATATGGCGGAGGCCGTAAGGATGGCCGAGGCGATCGTATTCGCCAGCGCCGAGCCGGTCAGCGAAAAACAGCTCACTTCGCGACTGCCCGACGGCATCAACATTGCCGCGGCAATGGCCGAACTGCAGCAGATCTATGCGCGGCGCGGCGTCAATCTGGTGCGCGTCGGCGATGCCTGGGCGTTTCGCACCGCCGGCGACCTCGCCTTCCTGATGAGCCGTGACACGGTGCAGCAGCGCAAGCTGTCCCGCGCCGCCCTCGAAGTGCTGGCGATCATCGCCTACCACCAGCCGGTAACGCGCGCCGAGATCGAGGACATCCGCGGCGTCGAGACGTCAAAGGGGACGCTCGACACGCTGATGGAGACCGAATGGGTGAGGATGCGCGGCCGGCGTCGCACGCCCGGCCGTCCCGTCACTTATGGCACCACCGACATTTTCCTCGACCATTTCGCACTGGAGGAGATACGCGATCTCCCCGGCATGGAGGAATTGAAGGGTGCCGGGCTGCTGTCCGGCCGCATGCCGTCGAATTTCTCGGTGCCGCTGCCGCCGGCCGACGCCGATGCGCTCACCGACGACGAGGATCCGCTGACCGACATCGACCTCGAAGAACTCGGCCTTTTGACGCCGCGCGTCACGGAAGATTGAGCCGAGCGCCATCTTAAAGCCACAGGCAGGATGGAACTGCGCCGATTGGTAGCGGGCCGCCGTGCCGAAAGTGCGTGACTTCGGCGACTCATTCATGAACTCTGTCGCAGTTCTGTTTGAATCCGAACCCGAAAGCGCATAGATCAGCGTCTGGGAAACCGTTCGAGAGAGATTTGCTATGGGTTCATTTTCGATTTGGCACTGGATGATCGTTCTGGTGATCGTGCTGCTGGTGTTCGGCCGCGGCAAGATCCCCGAGTTGATGGGCGACATGGCCAAGGGCATCAAGAGCTTCAAGAAGGGCATGGCGGACGACGAGACTGCCGAGGACAAGCGTACCGTTGAACACCGTGCCGACGAAACCGTTTCGGTACCGAAGGAAAAGGCCAGCAAAAGCTGAGCCCAAACTTTAGTCGGAACGTATAGCCATGTTCGAAGTCGGCTGGACCGAGATGCTGGTGATCGCGATCGTCATGATCGTGGTCGTCGGGCCCAAGGATTTGCCCAACATGCTGCGCACCTTCGGCCGCACGACGGCGAAGCTGCGCGCCATGGCGTCCGATTTCCAGCGGCAGTTCAACGACGCGTTGAAGGAAGCCGAGCTCGACGACGTCAAGAAGTCGGTCGATTCGCTGAGAAGCCTCAATCCGGCAGCCGAGATCAGGAAGCAGCTCAATCCATTCGAGCAGGCCGCCGCCGACGTCCGTTCCGGCGTCGACGCAGTGATGAAACCCAAGCCGGCCGTCGATGCCGCCGCTTCGACGGAGCAGGCAGCCGAGCCGCTTAAGAACGGCGCAACGACGATGCCGGGCGTCAGCCCGCCGGAGCCGACGCCGGCCACGCCGATCTTTCCGGCGATGACGGACGAGTCCGTCGTAGCGCCGGCAGTGCAGGCGCAAACGGCTGCAGCGGCCGTGCCGAAAAAAGCACCTGCGGCAAAGAAGAAGCCAGCGCCCGCGAAAGCCGCGGCCGCCGCGCCGGCCAAGCCGGCAAAGACCGCTGCGCCGAAGGCCGCCGAAAAAGCTGAGCCGAAACCGCAGTCGTCAGCAGCGAAGAAGCCGGCGTCAGCAACGAAGAAGCCGGCCGCCAGGAAAACGGCGGGAGCCGCCAAGTGAGCGTTTCGGACAAGGAAAAGGACGAGATAGAAAAATCGTCGGCTCCGCTGATGGAGCACCTGATCGAGTTGCGCCGGCGGCTGATCTGGTCGATCGGCGGTTTTTTTGTTGCCTTCCTGGTCTGCTTCTTTTTCGCCAAGCGGCTGTTCAACCTTCTGGTCGTTCCGTTCAGATGGGCGACCCAATGGGCCGGGCTCGACCCGCACAAGGTCGAGCTGATCTATACGGCGCCACAGGAGTTCTTCTTTACCCAGGTCAAGCTCGCCATGTTCGGCGGCATGGTCATCGCCTTTCCGCTGATCGCCACGCAGATCTACAAATTCATCGCGCCCGGCCTCTACAAAAACGAGCGCAACGCCTTCCTGCCGTTCCTGATCGCCTCGCCGATCCTGTTCCTGATGGGCGCGTCGCTGGTCTATTTCTTCTTCACGCCGATGGTGATGTGGTTCTTCCTCGCCATGCAGCAGACCGGCACCAACGACCAGGTGCAGATTTCGCTGCTGCCGAAAGTGTCCGAATATCTCAGTCTGATCATGACGCTGATCTTCTCCTTCGGCCTGGTGTTCCAGCTGCCGGTGGTGACAAGCCTGATGACGCGGGTCGGCATGCTGTCGTCCACGGCCCTGGCCGAGAAGCGCAAATGGGCGATCGTCATCGCCTTCGTCGTGGCGGCGGTGCTGACGCCGCCCGACCCGATGAGCCAGATCGGCCTCGCCATTCCGACGATCCTGCTCTACGAGGTCTCGATCTGGTCGGCCCGGCTGATCGAACGCAGCAAGGAGCGCGACCGTGTGGCCCGCGAAAAGCAGGACGCCACCGAAGAGGTGGCCGAAAAGCCGGCGGACGCGTCTTCGACATAGGTTCGGTTGAAACGGGCAGCATTTTTTGCCGGCCATAGCAACTTTGTTCTTGCTTTGTGCCGGCAGCTATGCTACTAATTTAGGTATGGTGCCAATTGGCTCCAAAAACCCGCCTCTCGAGGCGGGTTTTTGTTTCCAGGGTTCTTTCGATCGAACGTTGCGCGTGCTGCCTACCTGAGGTCGGCGCGAAGGAACTCTGCCTTGACGTCTTGTATCGATGCGGTTTACGCCCTCTGGTCTTTGTTTTGGGCATTTCCTTGCGCCGAAACCGCCGTGCCGAGGACGAACAGACCATGCTTGACATCAAATGGATTCGCGACAACCCGAGGGCCCTTGTCGAAGCGCTCCAGAAGCGCTCGTGGTCGGTCGGGGATGCGCAGTCCACGGTCGACGACCTGATCGCCGCGGATGAGGCGCGGCGCGAGCATCTGACCGAGCTGCAGACCAGGCAGGAACGCCGCAACGCCGCATCGAAGGAGATCGGCAATGCCATGCGCTCGGGCGATGCAGCTCTTGCCGAAAGGCTGAAGGCCGAGGTCGGCGAGATCAAGGCCTTCATCCAGAATGGCGAGGCGCGCGAGCGCGAGCTCGACAAGGCGCTGAACGATGCGTTGGCAGTGCTGCCAAACGTGCCGTTCGACGACGTGCCGGTCGGCAAGGACGAGCACGACAACGTCGTCAAACGCGTCGTCGGCAAGGTGCCGACGCGGCCGAACTGGGTGAAGGAGCATTTCGAGATCGGCGAAGCGCTCGGCATGATGGATTTCGCGCGGGCAGCACGGCTTTCCGGCTCGCGCTTCACCGTGCTCAAAAGCGGCCTGGCGCGGATGGAACGCGCGCTCGGCCAGTTCATGCTGGATCTGCACACCACCGAGCACGGCTATGTAGAGATCCAGCCGCCGTTGATGGTGCGCGACGAGGTGCTTTTCGGGACCGGGCAACTGCCGAAATTCGAGGAGGATTTGTTCTTCGTTCGGCACGGGGACGGCAGGCTTGGCCTGATCCCAACCGCCGAAGTGCCGCTCACCAATCTCGTTCGCGACGAGATCACGCCGCACGAACAACTGCCGCTGCGCTATACGGCGCTGACGCCGTGCTTCCGCTCCGAGGCGGGCTCGGCCGGGCGCGACACGCGCGGCATGCTGCGCCAGCACCAGTTCTACAAGGTCGAGCTGGTGTCGATCACCGACCAGGAGACTTCGGTTGCCGAGCATGAGCGCATGACCGAATGCGCCGAGGAGGTGCTGAAGCGGCTCGGCCTGCCGTTCCGCACCATGACGCTGTGCACCGGCGACATGGGCTTTGGCGCGCGCAAGACATACGACATCGAGGTCTGGCTGCCCGGCCAGAACGCGTATCGCGAGATTTCTTCGTGCTCGGTATGCGGCGATTTCCAGGCGCGGCGCATGGACGCCCGCTACAAGGACAAGGACGGCAAGGGCAACCGCTTCGTCCACACGCTGAACGGTTCGGGCACCGCCGTCGGCCGCGCGCTCATTGCCGTCATCGAAAATTATCAGAACGAGGACGGCAGCGTAACCATTCCTGAAGCGCTTCGGCCTTACATGGGCGGTCTGGAAAAGATCGAATCGAAATAATGCGCATCCTTCTGACCAACGACGACGGCATCCATGCCGAAGGCCTTGCATCACTCGAACGCATCGCGCGCACGCTGTCGGACGACGTCTGGGTGGTGGCACCGGAACAGGATCAGTCCGGCTATGCGCATTCGCTGTCGATCTCGGAGCCGCTGCGGCTCAGGAAAATCGGCGAAAAGCACTTTGCGGTGCGCGGAACGCCGACCGACTGTGTCATCATGGGCGTGAAGAAGATCCTGCCCGCAGCGCCTGACCTGATCCTGTCCGGCGTCAATTCCGGCGCCAACATCGCCGACGACGTCACCTATTCGGGCACGGTCGCCGGCGCCATGGAAGGCGCGCTGCTCGGCGTGCGATCGATCGCCATCAGCCAGGCCTATTCCTATGTCGGCGAGGACCGCGTCGTTCCCTACGAGACCACCGAAGCGCTGGCGCCTGCCCTGCTCGAAAAGCTCGTCGCCGTGCCGTTGCCGGACGACGTGCTGCTCAACATCAATTTTCCGAACTGTGCGCCGGAAGAAATCGCCGGAACTGTAGTCACTTCGCAGGGCAAGCTGGTCCACAGCCTGTGGGTCGACGAGCGGCGCGACGGGCGCGGCCTGCCTTACTACTGGCTGCGCTTCGGCCGCGAGCCAGTCGAGGGCAAGCAAGGCACCGACCTCAATGCGTTGCGCAATCGGCTGGTGTCGGTGACGCCGCTGCAGCTCGATCTCACCGCGCATGAAATCCGCGATCAACTGGCCAAGGCGCTCGCATGAACTTGAACCACGCTGCAACGGTCGACGAGCGCGAAGGTTTCGCTGCCTTCCTGCTTCGCCTGCGCGGCAGGGGGACGGTGCCGAAGGCGCTTATCGCCGCCTTCGAGGCGACGCCGCGGCGCGGCTTTCTGTCTCCGCATTTCCACTCGATAGCCTGGTCGGACCGTATGCTGCCGATCGAATGCGGCGAGGCCATCGAAGGCGCCGACCTGCAGGCGGCGGTGATCGCGGCACTTGCCATCGAGCCGGGCAACCGGGTGCTCGAGATCGGCACCGGATCCGGCTACACGGCGGCGGTGATGTCGCGGCTTGCCGCGCGGATCGTCACCATCGACCGTTACAAGACGCTGGCCGAACAGGCCCGGCAGCGGCTCGAGGCGCTCGCCATCGGCAATGTCATCGTGCGCCAGGCGGACGGTTCCAACGGGCTGGCCAACGAAGCGCCGTTCGACCGCATCGTAGCCTGGGCGGCCTTCGACAGCCTGCCGCGCTTTCTCCTCGACCAATTGTCGAGCGGCGGCATCGTCATCGCGCCGATCGGACCCGACGAAGGCGAGCAGGTGCTGGCCAAGCTGACCAAGGTCGGCAGCCGCTTCGAACGCGAGGATATCGGCCTGGTGCGCCTGCAGCCGATCCTGCACGGTGTCGCCGCGGTGATCTGATTCCGGGTACATCGCTCCGCTTGGGGATCAGCCGAAGCCTGTCGTTTCGTCATCCTAGGGCGCAGCGAGGAGCGAAGCGACGCAGCGCAGACTCTAGGATCCATATGTGGACGGCGCCCTGCCTGCAACGGTTGTTTTGCGTCGTTTTCGATCGCTTGCGTCCATATGTCCGGCCTTTGAGCACGGTCCTTGCGGCCGC